>CAZWQH010000141.1:0-4467 GCA_964635815.1 uncultured Sandaracinaceae bacterium | reverse complement strand
CAGCGGGCTGTACCACGTCACTGCGAGCAAGCCCGGAACCAGAATGCCGTTGTAGTCCCAACCGTAGAGAACGTTGTTGCGCGCGGCAAGCATGGTTCCGACGAGCAGCAACAAGTACGGCTTCGACGAGGACAGGAAGCCGAGCGCAACGTTCTCGTAGGTAACTTCGAATCGAGAGAGCGAAAGATTCGTGAACCGCAGGAACCCGAACTCGAGCACCAAGTACGTCAGGAGCGAAATGGTTCCCGTGTGAAACACCCCGCGCTGAAAGCCCACGTTCCAAAAGCTGTTCGCGACCAATGGGACCAGAACCAGGCCGATGCTGTAGAGCTCGTCCGCGTGTCGAAACTGGTAGCGCGCAGCGAGCGCGGGAAGCACCACCCCTTCGGCGATGAGGCGGACGAAAATGCTGACCGCCTCGATCAGGTAGAACCGCTCACGCCCAAAGAACGCGGACCACCCGCCGCGCTGCGGGATCCATTCGCCCAGCAGCCGAGCGACGAAGTACGTGACGAACGCTTCGACCACGACCGTCGCACCGGTAATCGGCGCGGCGCTGAAGACCGACGCCAGATACCCAGGAACGACGAGTCCGACGAACGGCCACCCGAGCGTCTCGGCAAAGAGGGTCAGGAGAATCATCCCGACGTAGACCGGCGCGAGAATGCTGCGGTCGAGACCACTTTCTGGAAACAGGTGCAGCACGGGCGCCACACGGTAACGCGACCGGACGAGTTCCACAGAAAAAGCGTGTGGTTCCCGCAGCGCCGCGGAACTAGTTCGGCAGAGGCGCGGTCACAGTCGAGCGTTCACCGCGCCGATTCACGGTGTATCGCACTCGGACACCCCGAATACCCTCAGGGAGATCGAAACACACGGGAACCGCGCCTTTTACCCCATGCGCGACCGCCCCAAGCGCTTGAGCCAAGCCCCTGAAGTCAGCGATTCGGGCATATCCGCCGCCGGAGGCGCCCGCAATCTGTCGAAGCGCGGGTTCGTCCATCGAACGTCCGACGCCAATCGTGAATACGGGAGTGCGGACGTTGGTGACCTGCAGAGCGAGAAGATCATCGAACGTCGTATTCACGCCATCGCCCGCAAAACGGGTCAGGTGCTCGTCGCGTGAGTTGTTGTCCTTGCCATCAGTGAACACCACGATGGCCCGCTGAACTGGCGAGGAGCACACGCGACCGGCTTCTCGAAGTGCTTCAGTATCTCCGCGCGCGAGGACCTCGTTCGCCATGCGAACGCCGTCCCAGAGTGCAGTCCACCCGTCTGCCGCGTACATCTGATCCACGACACGGTGAAGATCGTTGGAATCGGTGGTCAGATCCGAGAGAACGGTTGCGTTCGTGCTGACGCGCACCACGCCGACTCGAACCGACGCGGAGACGTTCTCGGTCGCAAGCAGCTCATCAATGAAAGCTCGAGCGGAGGATTGCACCATCGGAAGCGTCTCTCGTTGGCTTCCGCTGTTATCGGAAACCAACACGACATCGAGACGCCGCTTGGCCCGAATGAGACGCACATTTGGCGCGTCGAGCCAGCGTCCGTGCTCGTCCTCCACGCTCACTTCGATGTCCTCGTCATGCAGATCATCCATCGACTGCTCGGAGTCGCGAACCCGCAGCGCTGCGGAGACCGACCCGATGCCCCGATCCACATCCGATGCGACCACGGACCCATCGGGGGATGCGCAGGCCACGAAAGCTACGGAGATCGCGAGAACAAGGAACCGCATCGAAAGCAAGCACAGTCTCCGATCGCATACCGAGACCCGCAACGATCATCGCGCCTTCGATGTCGATTGGTCGGATAGCAACGCTTATGTGCGACGTCGCATATGTGCAGGCCATGCGGCGGCGCTCGAGGGTCGGGAACAAAAGTAACTCCCGACCGCTCGCGGGTCGGGAACAAAAGTAACTCCCGACCGCTCGCGGGTCGGGAACAAAAGTAACTACAATTGCGCGGGCTGTTCGGTCAGTCTGAGCGTTAGACGTGCGACTGTGTGGGCAGCTGTGGGAGCGCCGGGAGTGCTCGAGGGACGGGCTCCATCGACGTCCCTGATCGTCTTCAACGTGAACTCACCGCCATGCGCATCGAGCACTCGTTTCACGAACCGCAAACCGAACCGCACGCCCGAAGAGCTTGCGCTCACGGTGTCGTGAACGGATCGAGCGCCCGTTCCATGATCGATCACGTCAATCAACGCGTGCTCTGCATCTGCGCTGACTGAGATGTTGTGCACACCGCCGCCATGGTTGACCGCGTTCTCGATCACATTCTCGATCGCACGCCCAAGGAGAGTCGCGTCACCTCGCACGTGAACCGGGCCATCGGATACGACCTCGATCGAGCTACCAGCACGGTTCGCCGCGCGAGTCACGACCTCGACCACGTTGAGTGGCTCACGTTTGAGCGACGACAGATCCAGTCGAGCGTCCGCGAGAAGCTTCCCGATCAGCTCATCCATCTCCCGAAGCTCGGTGTCGAGATCAGCGAGCGCGCGATCGCGACCTGCCGGCTGTTCGCGCGCGATGTCACTGAGCACGCGAACCCGGGCCAGCGGGGAGCGAAGCTCGTGCGATACAGCACCGAGGAGCGCACGTTGATCCTCGAGCTCGGCCTGGATGCGGTCAGCCATCCGATTGAACGCGCCTGCAAGATGGCGGATCTCCACGGGAGCGCGTGGGGACACGACCGCGCGAGCCGTAGCCTTTCCTCCACCGAAGCGAACGACCGCAAAGTAGAGCGCTTCGATGGCCGCGCTTAGATGCTGCGAGAGCATTCGCGATGCTCCACTCACGACCGCAACTCCCGCGAGAAGAGTCACCACGATTGTCAGAAGTGAGTGTCTTCCCGTTTGCTTCGAAAGGAGGTGGTACGTGCCCATCGAAGCCATGCTGGAGATGAGCGTCACTGCAACGAGCCAGCGCTTCATGCGGCGGCGTAGAGTTCGCGCGGGCCACCATGTTGCCTGCCACTCGAGATGACGGCGTCGCTTTCGGTGATGGTGGCTACCTGGGCCGCATTCCGTCATGGGCTCATTCCGCGGGTCATTGCCGCCGACCTCAGGGGGAGCACCGTCGCCGCTCGGCCTATGCATCGTCGTCGCTAGGCTCCGGCAAACGTGATTCCTTGGCGCGAGGCGGGGCTGTCCCGAGCACGTACCCAACGCCGCGAACAGTCTGCAATCGCGCACCGAGCTTCGGGTCATCGCCGAGCTTCTTGCGCAGATGTGAAATGTGAACGTCGATCGTCCGCTCGCCGACATGCACGTCGTCGCGACCGGCGAGCGCCAAGAGCGTCGTGCGCTGAACCACACGGCCCGCGCGTGTAGCAAGCGCGAGCAGAATGTCGTACTCGAGGGCGGTCAATGTCACCGACTCGCCATTCACGAGCACACCACGTGACGAGGTATCGATGCGAATGTCGCCCACCACGACGGGCGCGGACTCACCGTTCGGAAGTCGACCGAGTCCACTTCCGCCGCGGCGTAAGACCGCTCGAATCCGCGCCAAAAGCTCGCGTGAGCTGAAGGGTTTGGGAACGTAGTCGTCGGCGCCAAGCTCCAACCCCACGACACGATCCGTCTCGTCGCCGCGCGCGGTGAGCATGATCACCGGCACACCGTGTTCGGTGCGAACGCGGCGCAAGGTTTCGAGCCCATCGATGCCGGGCATCATTACGTCGAGAAGAATCACATCGAACGACTCGCTGCGAATGCGACGTATCCCATCCAGCCCCGACACGGAGTGCTCGAGCGTGATTTCGTGCGCGCGGAAATATTCGGAGAGCGCGGCGTACAGCCGAGCATCGTCGTCAATCATCAGTACGCGCACACAATTCTCCTCTCACGCCCGAAGCTCATCGTCAACGCGACTGCGTTACCCTCCGGTCAGATCGATGCAGTTCTATAGGGACCGGCATCGCGCGTTGCCTGTCCGAATCGTCGCTCGATCCAATCTGCAAGCCGGCCGCGTTGAGACTGGTCAAGCACCGCGTGCATCTCGCGCAACGTATCTTGAACGCTCGACTTGATCTGATCGACCGTTGCCTGCTGCTCCTTCATCACGCGAGCGACTTGCTCCTCGTCGAACGATTCGTCGCGAAGCACGCGAGCGAGCTCCGGAAACGACCCCGTCATGCTTTGGCGCCACCGCTTCGCTTCGTCGATGAGCTTCTCCGCCGTGTCGCGAAGGGCTTTCTCCTGGCCCGGCGTGGTGTCGAGCCACCGAAAGAGGCCGTACGCCGCGCCCCAACGACCACGACCCCAGCGGCGATGCGAATGCCCCCAGCCGCCCACCGAACCGCACTGCCCTCGCCCGCTTTCGAAACCGTAGCCGCCCGCGAAGTGCCGCCGATGACGACGATAGCGAACCGCACGATATATCCCCCACGCCGCGATCCCACCGATAACGAAACCAATCATTCTCTTTTCCTCCGAGCGTTCGTCTTGAATGCTCC
>CAZWQH010000140.1:0-11094 GCA_964635815.1 uncultured Sandaracinaceae bacterium | reverse complement strand
ACTACCTGGCCAAGGAAGTCCACGCGCTCGGAGCGCGGCTCACCGTCGCCGACATCGATCCCGTCAAGACAGAGCGCATCGCCAAGGAGTTCGGAGCCAAAGTCGCAGGCCTCAATGATATTTTTGCGGTCGAGTGCGATGTGTTCGCACCCTGCGCGCTTGGAGCCATCTTGAACACCAAGACGGTCCCGATGCTCCGCTGCAAGATCGTCGCAGGCGCATCCAACAACCAACTCGCGGTTCCTTCAGACGGCGAGGCGCTCCTCGCACGACAGATCGCTTACGCGCCCGACTACGCGATCAACGCGGGTGGCCTCATCAACGTCGCCGAAGAGGTGACGGGATACAACGAGCCAAGGTCGCGCGAGAAGGTCATTAAGATCTACGACACGATGTACGAGATTGCAGAGCGCGCGAAGTCTACGAACAAGCCGGAGGGCGTCGTCGCTGACTCGATGGTTCACGAGCGTCTCGGCCTCACGCCTCAGTAGTCTTTCCTGTTCCCAACCTGCGAGCAGTTGGGAATTTTTCTTGTTCCCAACCTGCGAGCAGTTGGGAGTTTCTTCGACTGACGGCAAGACCTAGTGAACTGATGAGCCGCGCGCGGCCATAACACCATAGAGCACGGGAATCGCGATGATGAACTCCAGATCGATCTGGAGCCCTCCAGATATCTCGACGTACCCCGGTGCCGTGGGATCGAATCGCGCCGCCGCGTACACGCCTATCGCGAACCCATAGCTCGAGTGGTAGTTGAACGGTCGGTACCCAATCGCAATCTCAGTCAACATGAATGCCGAGCTGCGACCCGCCGGCGAGAGTGTTGTCCGGGGCGAGTCCCGGGCCGGGCCGCGCTGCGTATCCTCCGCCGACGGTTATGACGACCGGAAAGGCGTTGAGGACCGGAAGCGAGAGTGCGAGCCCGAGAGCAAACTCTCCCGTTTTGTAGTCGCGTGTTCGAACGTCGATCGCCGGACCGATTCTAACGAGGTCGGGTGCGGAGCCACCGAATAGCGCATCTGCACGAAGGCCTGTGTCCAGCAGAAATGCGCCGCCGGGTCCGAGGCTCGCACCAGCACCCGCCACGAGTCGCGAGGAGATCTGCACCGCAATATCCGCGCGTGCGTTGCTGGCTGAAACGGCCCAAACAAAGAGACATGCGATGACGGCAAAGGGTCTCGTCACATAGTTAGCCAGACGAAGCCGGAATCGATGTCGAGTCGTCGACGCTCACGATCGCGCTCGATCGTCAGCACTCCACCGCGAGTCCCCATGAGCGACAATGCGCTTCCAGCCGACATGGTTCCCATCTCAGAAACCTGGCGTCCATCGATGGCAATGATCGGATCTCCGACTCGAACGCCACCGCGACCCGCGGGTGAGAACTCGAGCACCTCTAGCGCTATCAAAGCGCCGTCGCGGGCCTCGTACATCGGGATGCCCACACCCCGGTGCGCGATCGGTCGCGCGACACGAACGATGAGCCGTGCACCGGTGTCGAGCGCGAGCTCGGTATCAGCACCGGGCAAAGCAGTCGCCGGGAGTCCATCATTGGCCATGAGCCCAACCGGATGATCGAAAACGCCGTCGTCATCCCACACTTCGAATCGAAGCTGACTCTCGCGCGGCGTGTGAAGATTTCTCGGAAGGGTGACGTTCCACACCGGCATTAGGGAGTTCTCGATGGCAACGGTTTCGAAGATCTTCTGGTTTCCACGCATGATGCGGACGTACGGGTCCGGAAGGCCGTTGTTGTCGTCCCAGCCGCCTCCTGCGCGTGGAATCGGCGGGATGACCGCCCCGACAATCGTCAGCTGCCACAAATCACCCGGAGAATCGAACGTCGACGAATCGCTCGCAGGTGCGAGCGAGGTCGCATGACGCGGGTAGGCGCACGCGGTTGCGCAGGTGAGAACAAGAATACAGACAGACAACCTTCGTAGAGCGGACATGGCGAAAGCTGGCGTAGTTCGAGAGACGCAGGTGGCGGGCGACAATGTAGGCATGAACGACCGGAGAGTAGGAGTTCAGCCGCCGAGTTTCCAGTATGGATTCCTATGGCCTTGTTGCGCCTCCGCGCGTTGCTCCGGGTAGCTGCGGCACTCGACGTTCCGGAACCGTCCCGGTACGCTGTACTCGTTTGGTCCAAGTCTCCGCCCTAGCAATTTCGAACGCTCGAGCCCTGGTCGAGGTGACACAGGCTTTGGCCTCGTCCCAAGACCATCGGGATATTCTCCTCACGGTCGTGAGGCGTGTAGCCGAGATCTTGCGCGTGCCGCGTGTATCGATCGTAGTCACACCACGGGCCACAGCGCGAAGCCCGTCGAGTGTTGGCAACACGGAATTTGGTTACGTCGTCGTGGCGAGCGACAACGAAGAGCTCTCAAACCTGCGCATCGATCTCGCGAAGTATCCCGAGATCCAAGAGGTGATGCGTACTCGCGAGTCGCTCACGATCGAGGACACCAAACGCCATCCTTTGTTCGAGTCTGTGATCCTTGGACCCGACGTTAGTGTCTTCGGGGCGGTTACGCTTGTACCGCTGGTCCGGAACGACGAGGCACTCGGCGTCTTGTTTCTCCGCGCGCCCCACTCTCGCGGAACGTTGTCGGACGAGGAGCTTTGGCTCTGCCAAACAATCGCAAACACGACTGCTATCGCGATGTACAACGCGCAGACCATTGCGCGACTGCGGGAGCGATCCGCAGAAGCCGCATCCGCGCACTACGCCGCAGAACGAAGACTAGAGACGCTCACGAAGTACGCTGACCTCTTTGACGCAGCCGCCGATGGCCTCGCTGCGATTTCGATGGACGGGGTCCTGCTCTTTGGCAATCCAAGCGCGTTCGAACTGATTGGCTACAAAGAGTCGGAGCTTCTGGGCCGGGACATTCGGTCGGTTTTGGATCCGACCGAGAAGGACACGTCCGAGCTTCTTTTCACGGGGTTCCGTCGTGGGCTGTTCCCGAAGCGAGTCGACGTGCGTGTCCGACACAGCAACGGCTCCCAACGCGTGTTCTGCATTTCTTCGGCTGCGTTTGGCGAGGACGACGATGCCGTGCTGCTCTCAATTCGCGACGTCACCGACGAACGCAACACAGCGGCCGAGCTGGCTCATACCAAGCAGTTCTTGGAGTCGCTCATCGATGCGAGCCCGGACGCGATCATCGCCGCCGATCTAAACGGGAACATCCTGCTCTTCAACGGCGGCGCCGAGCGGATCTCCGGTCACCGTGCAACGGATGTCATCGGACAACTCAACGTACGCTCCCTCTATCCCGACGACGGCGCACGCGAAGTGATGAAGCGACTCCGTCACGCGCAGGAAGCGCGAAACGCGCGCGTGGAGAACCTGCGGATGGAGCTGGTGAACACTTCGGGAGAACGAATTCCCATTTCGCTCTCCGCGGGCTTCATAACAGAGCACGGGCGCCCGATTGCAACGGTCGGCATCTTCATCGATCTACGCGAGCGCTTGCGCGTCGAGGCAAGCCTCGAGCATGCGCAAGCGCAGCTCGCGATGACTGAAAAACAATCGCTCCTCGCGGAGCTTGCGGGTACTGCGGCTCACGAGCTCAACCAGCCGCTCACGAGCGTGATGGTCTACGGCGAGCTCCTGAAGCGGAAAATTCCCGTCAGCTCGGCAGAGCACCAGTACGCACAGTCGATCTTGCGCGAAAGCGAGCGCATGGCGGACATCGTCAGGAAGATCGGGAAGATCACAAAGTACGAGACGAAGTCGTACGTCGGAACCCAACGCATCCTCGACTTGGATCGCGCTAGCGAGGAACCCGCCCCCCGATTCACGCCAGCTCCGAGCCGACCCAAAGAGGAGGTCGACCCGGAGTCTGGTCCCATCCCAATCGCGGTGCAGTCGGCGGCTGGCTCGGGCGACGGAGAGCGGTCACAGTGACCTCATCCAGCGACTCGCCCGACAACGGCAGAAATGATGCGCCAAGCGAAGCGGTCTCCTCGCGACCGCTCAACACGGGTGTCCATCAACGTCTTGATGATCCTCAACAAGACCCCATAGATGTAGGCAGAGCCGATGCGTCGGAGCGAGTTCAGATGGCCACGAACCGACACCCAAATCGCGACAACGAGGGCGACCCCGTTCGACATAGCGGCATCACTCAGCTGCAGGACTTGTCGTTCCCTTCGCATGAAGCCGAACTCTTCGCCGCCATGCAAATCGCCGGTGCACTTCACGATGACATGCGCGACGAGGAAGTCGTCCACCTGTTCGTGGAGTCACTCCGCACGCTCTACCCGGGGCGTCTGTTCGCAGCCCGATTGGTGACTCCGGACACACAGGAGCTGACCCTCGTGTACGCGACGGGACGATTGCTCGCAGGCGAGCGGGAAACGATTCAGCCGAGCTCGCGATGCGTGTTGACGCCGAGAGCCGTGATTCCGGCGCACGGCTGTGTGACGCGAGAAACGAGCGAGTACGTCCCCGTCTTCGAGGACACGACGTCCGGTTTCGATAATGCGCTACATGCCGCAGGTGTTTTTCTCGGGATGTTCTCGGTGGAGTACTCGCACCTCGATCCTCCAATGACACTCGATTGCGCGCGCATCACACCTACCGTGCTTTCGATGGCGAGCGCTTTGCGTGCCGGGCAGATGCAACGGGATGCCGCGCACCTCAGGCGATACGTGATGCGACTACTTGAGCATTCCGCGGCGCCGATGATGGTCGTGGGACGTGATCAGACGATCACGATGGTCAACCAAGCGCTCCTGAACGCGACCCGCACCCTGCGCGAAGATGTCGTCGGACAGGATTTCTCCAAGCTGGTCCCGCCAAGTGAAGCTCGGAAGCTTAAGTTGGCGTTCCTGGATGCGCTGCGTGGAACATCCACTAGCCAACTTGAGGTCGTGCTTCCTCAGGAAGAAGGGCAACCGGTTCGCCTTGGTGTCGACGTCGCGCCGATCGCTGCCATAGAGGGTGAGATCGACAGCGTGATCGCGATCGGCCACGACCTCACTCGGGTCTTCGCTCTGCAGGAGCAAGTGATTCAGGCGGAAAAGCTCGCGACGCTCGGTCAGCTTGCGGCGGGCGTCGTTCACGAGCTCAACAACCCACTCACCAGCATCGCGGTGTACGCCGACTACTTGCTCAAGAAGGCTCCCGACAGCTCCCCCGATACGGAGCGCTTGCGGCGAATCATGGAAGCTGCAGACCGGATGTTGCATTTCACGCGGGACCTCGTGGCGTACGCACGACCCTCGCGAGAGCAACCTCGAGGCCTCGACCTGAGCACGGTCGCAGAGCAATCGATCGTATTCTGCGAGCACGTGATCTCGGAGTGCGGAACTCACGTCACCCGAGCGATGACCTCGCCGATTCCTCCAGTGTTGGGCGTCCGAAACCAGCTCCAGCAAGTGTTGATCAATCTGATCACGAACGCCTGTCACGCGATGCCGCAAGACGCGGGCCGGTTGACGGTTGGAACACGCGCCGACGAGGAGCATGTCTTCGTAACGGTGACGGACAATGGCTCGGGCATTCGCGAGAACAATCTCGAGCGTGTTTTTGAGCCGTTTTTCTCGACGAAAGGCGAAGGCAAAGGGACCGGCCTAGGGCTCTCGATCGTCAGGAATATCGTGGCTCAGCACCACGGGAACATCCGGGTCCTTAGCGTTCCAGGACAGGGGACTACGTTCGAAGTCACCTTCCCGATCGCCCACGAACCCGAAGGCGACGGGTAACCGCAGAATAAGTCTCCGAATGGGCGGTTTAGTCATCAATACCCACCGGTCAGTACCCACGAGAAACCCGCATGAACAGCTCCAGTAAATCACCCACGTCCAGCGTTCGATCCGGACTCCGTATCGCAATCATCTCGGCACTTTGTGGCGCTGGCGCCCTCTTCGTCAGCCAGCGCGTCCAGGCGCACGGAAAACAGGCCGCGAATCCGACAGCCGCGCGTCCTCACCGCCCCCCCGCGGCGGCTCCGGCCCAGCAGGCGATACCCATTCAGCAGGTTCAACAACAGAACGTTCAACCGCGGCAGAACTCCAACCCGGTCAATCCGCCGGTGCAGACCACCACGAGCACCGCCGAAGTCGCAGACGCCTTGAGACTGGGCGAAGCGGTTTCGCAGGTCGCGGAAAACCTCTCTCCGGCCGTCGTGGCAATCAGCGTCGAAGCTCGCCAGGCGCGACGCGGGGTGCCATTCGGACCGTTTGGTCTCCCCTTCGAGGACGGACCCGATCTCGCGCGCGGACAAGGTAGTGGTGTGATCTTTCGCGCGGATGGCGCGATCCTCACCAACCATCACGTCGTTCAGAACGCGACGCGCGTCGAAGTGGTTCTGCGCGATGGGCGACGCTTCCGCGCAACTGTCGTCGGGAGCGATCCCGCAACCGATCTCGCGGTAATCCAGATTCAGCAGAACGGTCTCCCGGTCGCGGAGTTCGCAGATTCGTCGCGCGCACGCGTCGGGGAGTGGGTCGTAGCGATCGGCTCTCCGTTCGGACTCGACTACACCGTGACCGCAGGCGTTCTCAGCGCGATTGGCAGAGGTGGACTCGGTGCGAACGAGATCGAGGACTACTTGCAGACCGACGCCTCGATCAATCCAGGAAACTCGGGCGGCCCACTCGTCAACCTGCACGGGCAGGTGCTCGGCATCAACACGATGATCGTCGGGCGAGGGACTGGAATTGGTTTCGCGGTGCCTTCGAGCATCGCTCAGAACGTAGCGCAGCAGCTGATTTCCTCGGGCACCGTGCGACGCGCGTGGATCGGAGTCGGGTTCCAAGACCTGACCCCAGCCCTCGCAGCCAGCTTCGGCACCGCGCAGTCTCGCGGCGCACTCGTCTCGTCGGTGAGTCCGGGTGGACCCGCTGCCGCAGCAGGTATCCAAGCCGGTGACATCGTTCAGTCCGTCGAAGGTCGTCCTGTGCGAGAGGGGCGCGACCTGATGCGCGAGGTACTCTGGCGTCCCGTTGGCGGTAGCGTTCGGATCGGTCTGCTCCGAAATGGCCGCTCGATGAACATCGCTCTGACCACGGGCGAACGCCCGGGCGGCGATCGAACCTCGCCTCCGAACGCGCCCGCCGCAGCGCGTCCGACTTCCAACGGGTACGGCATGCAGCTCGAAACACTCAACTCGGCGCAAGCGGGTCGGCTTGGGTATCAAGGCACGGGCCAAGTCATCGTCACGAACGTGGATGACGGGTCGCCAGCGGATCACTCCGGCCTCCGACGCGGTGATGTGATCGTCGAAGCCGATCGCCGGGCTGTCACCACCACAGGCGACGTCCTGAGCTCACTTGGTGATGGAACCGCGTTGCTGCGTGTCGAGCGCCCCAATCAGGGCGGTCAGTTCATCGTGCTCTCGCGAGATTGATCGCAACGCCTATCGGCGCGAATGCCCGCCTCTCGCGAAGGTGCTTCGCGCCGAGACCAGGCGGGAGCGCGAGGAATGCTCGGCGCATTTTGAGTGCGACCAACGCCGTATCGGCGCGAATGACCGAGCGAGATCTATTGGCCCAAGAGGATTTCGATGGCGGCGCCCCGTGCGACCACGCGGTACTTCGGGCGATAGCCGTCTTTAAAGCGAACGGTTAGCTCGGAGTGATCGCCGCGGTTAGTGATCGCCGCACGCTCGACTCCGCGATGCGCCGTTGCGATCGGCGACGCGCGATCGAGCGACAGAGCACCGACAACGTCTACTGTGAATCCGCGCGCGTCAGAAGCGCCGCGCAGGCCTTGAACGCGCTGACTCATGCGCAGCGTAAACGACTTAGGACGTTCGACAGTCGGCGCGCCAAACGCCGAGCTCAAGCCACGTGCGGGTGCGGGAATGGGGTTCGCGACGACCGTCGGAGCCGCGGGTCGAGGTGCTGCAGCAGTCGTCGCGGAAGGTCGCTGTGCGTAAGGCGACGTGGAAGGGATACCGAGACCGTCACGCCCTGGAGCGGGGGTTGAGGGTTCCGTTCGTGCGGCTGTCGCGGAGGGCACTGTCGTGGAGGGGAGTGCGGGATACGTCGGCGTCGGAACTGGACCCGCTGCATAGCTCGGCTCAGGCAACGCGCTGGGAATCGTGTTCGCTGCACGCTTCACACGAGCCGCCGGAGATTCAACCGGCTCCACAGTTGGTGTGGCCGTCACAGGCAACGGGCTCGGACCTGCAGGGAAGACCACCGGCCGCGGAGCTTCGAACGATGTTTCGCCTTCTGGAGCAGCCACAGTAGGCGACGTCTCAGGTGTGCCGCGCAGTCTCGCTCGCAAAGCGATCAATCCACCAATCACGACAGCGCACGCGGCGATCGCAACGACTACGTGGCGACCGCGTACTCGACGCTCTTCGACGACTGCGGCTTCGTGCGCTTGAGCGTCCCGTAATTGTGGCGGCAGGCTTGTGACCCGTCGCTTCGGCGAGGTGTTCGCGTCACGCCGGGTCAGGCGGGCAAGAGGTGCCTGAGCGCGGGCCACCTCTGCGCCTTTCGAGAGCGCCGCGGAGAATCGGCCCACAGCTCGTTTGACCGTGGCGAAGCAAAATACCAGCAAACGCTTCAGTTGGCCCGCGATGCGTTCTGCAGCTTCCGCGGAAACGAGCTTCGCATTTGCGCGCGGCGGGATGCGCGCGCTGCGCGTGCTTCTGACCGCCCGACGAGTGATCTCGTTCTCGAATGCCTCCGTCGATGCGGCCAACTGCGTTTCGTCTTCGCCCACGTCTTCGGCGATGAAGTCGTGCGTATCGACGGCAAACATCTGATCGCGTGCGCCAGGCATCTGACGCTCCGTTTCGTCGACATCGTCTTCGCCACCGAGAAAGTCAGGAGCGTCTACGTCGTGCGCGGTTGCGTCCGCATTGGATGGATTCTTCTGAGTCATCAACGCTGCTGCGCGGCCGGCCGCGCTTCCCGTCGTGCTCGACTCGACGTCTGCGGTTCGCTCCGTCGGGTGCAGGATGGAGAACTCGTCGTCGAACACCACCGCCATGACTAGCTTCGGTGTGTGCGCATCCATCCGAAGCTCGACGAGCTCGAGACGGCCTCGACGAGCGGGCTGCCCCTCGAGCATGAGCTCGACGCCACGCCCCAACCGTAGAAACGACAGCTCTTGTTCGAGTGTGATGAGATCCTGAGCGCGATGCGTCATTCGCACGGCGATGGGCGTTTGAAGACCGTCCACCAGAAGTCGAGCGGGCTCGCGATCCACACCGGAACGCCCCACGATGCGATCGACCGCGTCACGCGTCTGACCTTCGAGGTTCTTGAACCGCACGCCAAACTCGCCCATCCGCGCGCCCGTGGTCTGTGCCCAAACCACTTCGCCATCAGCAAGCACTTCAGAGCCGTCTGGCGGACATTCGAACTTGCACTGAAGCGTGGTTCCCACATCCGGCACCATCGGAGCGCGCAGTGCCATCCCGCCCCGGCCAATATCGACGGCGTCCGCTTCCCAGCTGTATTCGTTGGCGTTGCCATCCGAGAACGAGACGAGGACGTCCAATGAAACGCGGGAACCTTTGCTGTCGCGACGATCGAGTTGCGTTTGCATAGAGTTAGATTTGCTGATGGCAGAACGCACACCTGTTCGTCCAGTTTTCGACAGGCCAGAAATGGGGCGGAGGCTCGCGAGTCGACAGTTCGGAAGTTGACCGGAGGTCGCGTGCACCTTATGGGTCCTCTCACGTGGGCGTCCGAATCACGGTCACACTGCCCGAGGCATCCGAAGAGAAGCATTCGGCGTCGCGAGTTTCCTTTGTTTTCTCGCAGCCGCGAATCGCCATTGGGAGGAGCGCCGGCGTCGACGTCCGCTTGCCTAGCGCTCAAGTAAGCGATCGACACGCAACCATTCGGTTCGAAGGCCGGACCGTATCGATCACCGATGAAAGCTCGACCAACGGCACATACGTCGCCGGCACACGCATCGTCGCGCTTCGAGCGAAAGTTCTACGCGCAACGGAAACACTCACCATCGGACCGTTCGTTCTCACGGTCGAGTCACAGCCGTTGGGACCTCGCCCGACCACCAGCGAGGAGACCGCGATCTTCGCAAAACAGCTTGCCCGCGCCCTACTCTCTCCCGGAAAGGACGCACCGAAGCTGCGCCTGTTGCGCCGCGCTAGCACGCCGCCTGCCGACGCGACCACCGTCGATGCGACGCAACTGGCCAAGCCTCCTGTGTCTACAGAGATCGCAATTCCCGAAGGCACCGCGGTCACAATCGGTCGGAGCGACAAGTGTTCGCTGACAATCGAAGACGCCGACGCGTCGCGCGAGCACGCGACCTTTCTTCACCGAGAGGGTCGCGTCACAGTCCGGGATCTCGAAAGCAAGAATGGGGTATTCGTAAACGGAGTGCGATCCAACGAGGCGCGCCTCACAGACGGCGATGAAGTTCGCATCGGCCAAACCGTTTTCGCGTTCGAGGACGCGGCCGAGGCCGCGCTTGCGCATCTCGGTGCCACTCCCGAAGACGAACCGCAACCCAGAGAGAGCATTCCGCTTCTGCAGCCACCCCCGCCACCCACGGTGGCAGAGGTCGCCGAGCGCGAACACGATCCGCACAGCTCGAATGCGCGCGCTACAAGTGTAGAACCGGTGCCTACTGCATCCGTGCAGCGCAGACCGCAAAAGTCCGCGGGTGCATTCTCGACCGAGCTCGTCGTGCTGGCGATCGCGATCGCCGTCGGTGGAGCAAGCATCGTCGCGCTCTACTTCCTGCTTCGGGGTTAGTGGCGGATCACCACCAGGTGTAGCCAGCCGCGACGCGAACATAGACGTCCGGACTTAACCGTTGCGTCACACCAACCGTGACCGGCTCCGGGGTGACTACCGCGCGGGCACCCGCCTCTAGAGCAAACATGAACGCATCGATCGCGAACGCGTAGCCCACGGATGCACGAGCGCTCGGGATCGGTACGGCGAGCAGCAGCACGTCCGCTGCTCCAAGCGCCATCCCCAGGAAGATCCCGTCGATACCTTGGCCAACCGGATACCAGCGGACACCCAAATGGAAGTCGAGCGCGTCGCCGTTCGTGCGTACGTAAGAGACCTCCCCGAACGCGATCACGCTCGACGTGAGAGTGACTTCGATCTCGGTCGAGTATCTCGAGAACAAGATTCCCG
>CAZWQH010000139.1:0-11244 GCA_964635815.1 uncultured Sandaracinaceae bacterium | reverse complement strand
ACTGCGTTCGTCCGCACAGTCGTCGACAAGAAGGCCGCTTACGTCGGTGAACAGGTGACTGTCACGATCTATCTCTATTCGCGAGTATCAATCGCCGGCACGAGTATCCAACGCGAACCAACTGCAGAGGGCTGCTGGGTCCACAGCCTGATCGATCCGAATCGTGATCCTCCCGCCGCGCAACACTCCGTAAACGGTGTCCCCTTCCGAGTCGACGTCCTCCGCAGATTCGCAGCGTTCCCCCTGCGCGCGGGAACAGTCACGATCGGTGCACCCGCGATCACGATTCCGCCGCGACAAGATCCATTCGATATGTTTTTCCAGGGCCACGGGGGCGCACACGAACCGCTCAATCGCGAAGGAGTTCCGATGTCCTTCGAGGTTCGCGAACGCCCAGCTCCCGGCGCAGAGGTGAGTCGCGACGCACGGCAACGCGTCGTGACAGGCCGCTTCACCTTGGAAGCCAGCGCAGACCGGACGCAGGTGCCGACGGGCGATGCCATCGCGATCACAGTGAAGATCAGCGGCGTGGGCAACACGAAGTCGGTCGAGCTGGCGACTCCGCAAATTGATGGACTGGACTTTCTCGCGCCCGAGTATCGAGATCAGGTCGAGGCCCCAAGCGACCTCGTCCGGGGCGAGCGGACCATCACTTGGCTCGCAGTACCAAAACGCGCGGGCACGTACATCATTCCCCCGTTCGAAATCGCAGCCTTCGATCCAAGCACGAGCGCATATCAAACGCTGCAAACGCAGCCGATCCGCGTGACGGCCGCGGGCAACGCGGTCGGAGCCGCTCCTGCGAACGAGCCGACTGAGCCAGACGCCGAGCCGGACACCGCACAACTCCCGCCCCTGCGCGTCGCCTCCCAGCTCGAACGCGCACGCCCGCCGTGGGTACGTTTGATCAGATTCTGGGTCCTGCTCATCGCGCCGGCGGTTCTGTGGATCCTTCTCCTCCTTGGCACGGCGTGGCAACGCGCCCGTGAACGCGCACGCCTGGCCGGAAGCCCCGCAGCGCTCGTCCGAGACGCGCGCAAGCGCTTCGAAGCTGCCGCCAAAAGTCCCGAGGACGCTGCTGCGTTCTACGCGGCCGCTGCACATGCCCTTGTCACCGCAATCGAATCACGGATCGGCCAGTCGGTTGCGGGGATGACGTACCCTTCGATGCGTTCTTTGTTTACGGCGAAGGGTATGGACACGGATCTCGCATCTCGAATTGTCGACGAGCTGGAGGGCTGCGATTTCGCCCGGTTCAGCGCGAGCGGTACCAGCAGCAAGGAAACCCGCGAGTGCACGGAGCGGGTGCGCGTGCTTCTAGAACGCCTCGAGAAGCTCCCAATGGTTAGGTCGAAACCCATCGCAGCGGAGGCGACAGCATGAATCGCACCCGCATGAATCGAACGGCCCTCACCTGCGCAATGACTGTGGTTGCGACCCTCACTGTCGTCGGCTTCGTGCGCCCGGCGCACGCGGAAACGCAGCGAGCAGTTTTCGACCGGGCCAATCGCTCGGCAGCGGCTTCCGACGCTCGCGGCGCAATCGACTCGTATCGGACGCTCGTCGAGTCAGGAGTGGATGACGCGGATGTTGCGCACAACATCGCAACGACGTACGCGTCGGCCGGACGGTACGGCGCGGCCATCGTTTGGTACGAGCACGCACTTAGGCTGCGTCCCAACGACGATGAGATTCTCGCCGCGCTCAACGCGACGCGAACGCTGCTCGGACAACGACGCGCGCGCATCTCTGGCGAAGCAGTGGTCGACGTGGAACGCGGCCTCCTCGAAGGCGCGGCACGCACATTCAGCACCAACGTTTTGAGCGCCAGCGCAGTGGCGTTGTCGTGGTTATTCTTCGTACTGCTCGCAACGTTGCTGTTCGTGCGTCGGGACACGCGAATAGGCTCGTTACGTCCGGAAGTCATCCGTCTAACGCTTTCTCTGAGCGCCATACTCACGGGCATGCTGTTCGGGCTCGTGCTTATCGGCCTGGGCATTCACGCCGAGTGGATCGGACGAGGCCGGGACGCGATTGTGGTTACGGAGAACGCACAAGTTCGCGCGGGGCCCGACCCACGGGCGCGCGTGGTTGGCGCGGGACACGAAGGCGATCACGCTTGGGTCGTCGGGCGGTACAACGAGTTCGTGCGAGTCGATCTCGCACGCGGGGCGCGCGGCTGGATGCATGAGGCGGACGTCCCACTGGTCGACAAACCTTCCTTCCCGCCGCTCTAGCGGGCCGCAAAGCTGCAGCCTTAGGCTGACTCGAACGAAATCCGTGTCCGCGCTATGACCTCGCCATGCTCCTTGGACTCAAGCTCGTTCACGTGCTCGCCGCGATTGTCGCCGTGGGCTTCAATGCGACCTATGGAATCCTGATCGTCAGTGCGCAGAACGCAGCCCTCGCGGCGGCGAAGGGCACCGATGACGCGGCCAAGACTAGGACCCACGACCGACTCCTCTTCACGCTCGAGACGGTGCTCAAGCTCGATCGAATCGCGAACTGGGCCTACACGGCGCTGTTCATCACTGGATTCGGTCTAGTGCACGCGAATCACTGGTCCTTCAAGACCCTCTGGATTTCCGCGTCGCTCGTGCTTCTCGTCGCCGCGCTAGGGGTGACCCATGCGTTGTATACGCCGACGATGAAAAAGCAGATTGCGTCTCTATCCACGGGTTCTGTGACATCTCCGGAATACTCAGCGCTCGCAAAGCGATCGACGGCGATCGGCCTATCGCTGTTCTTCGTCGCGCTTGCTGTTGTCGGTCTGATGATCTTCAAGCCAACGTCTTGAGACCCCAGCAAACGCTCGCTAATGAGCAACAAAGATCGACCGGAACCGTGAATTTCTCGCGAATCTGCGGTCCGCGCACCGGCACGCATCTTGATGATTAGCGTGCATGGAACCGATTCGACCCATCGTCTTCATCCTGACTGTGCTCGCGATGATCCCAAGCTGCGCGACCGCGGGCCAAAGCGCGGAGCTCGAGCCGACTGACGTCGAGACCGACGGCGAACGGGGCGATCGGTCCTCGGGAGCTGTTCCGTCCGAGCTCCTGGGAAGCTTTCTCAACGGCCCGATGTCTCTTAGCTTGAATGCAAACGGAACGTATCTATCCGCGAACTCCGACAGCGGCCCAGCCGAGCGAGGGCGGGTCGTGGTCACAGAACGCCGCGATGCGGATGCCGGTGTGTACTTTGAAACTTACGTGATTTGGACGATTCGGTTCGTTCCAAACCGCGGCTCCTCGCGAAGCTACGTGGCCGTCGCCGAGGACGGCGGATTCCGGCTCGTCGACATCGATGCCAACGTGCTCACGTACCGACGAGGCGCGGCGCGCTGTGCGGGCGACTCGGACTGCCGCGCGTCCGGCCATCTGATCTGCAACGTGACTTCGAGCGGCCTAGGTAGGTGCTTGGATGACTGAGCGGCCACGCATTCAACAGCCGTCTATCGGTCCGTGCGTACGCCACCGTCACGACCAAACGAGAATCGTGCCCCGCTGATGGCGCCCAGCGCCCCAGGTGCAACGGAAGGCCTTGCTCCGTCGACTCCACCGTCGGGAAGTGGAATCGATGAACGCTCAGCAACGTCCGCGGGAACGGGCGCTCGGCGACCGATCCACAGGGGGATTCGCTGACCGCCGGAAGCAAGGTATGCGCGATACGCGATCCACCACTCGTTGACCTTGATGTCTTCAGCGCGAGCGGTTGCGACGTGTCGTGCGGATGCACGAGTGGTCTCCTCGCGCCGAGCGTCTCGCTCCGCACGCAGTTGAACCAAGTTGTATTGCGCGATGTCGTGAAGCACTGCGCGCTCTGCGTGCGCAAGCGTGCGCTTCGACTTCGCCAGTTCGAGCTCGGCATTCGCAGCTTCAACCTGGGCTCGCGCGCGGGTGGTTCGCGCCTCAGCCAGGGTGCGGAGGGCCTGTTTCGCGGTCTCCGCGGGTCCTCCAGTTCCGGGCCAAACAGTTTCGCCGTTCACACGGCTCTGCCAGTGTTCGGCATCGCGGAGCTCATCCTGCGTACGGTCACGCGCAGAGCGCGCGACGATGACGCCATCATCCGCGTCTGCGAGCCAGCGACGTGTCTCCATCGGGAGTGCCTCGTCCTGGACGTCGAGACGGCGAACACCACCCCCACAAGCCACGAAGACCATTAGAGCGAGCGAGCTGGTGCAGAACAGAGCCACCGCGACGGCAAGCTTGTTTCGACGGATTACGTGAAGCGAATATCGACTCATCGTCGTGCTCCTGCGCCGAGGGCCTCGCCGCCTTCGCGTCCAGCCGGGATTCGTTCAAGGACGACGGCTGCCGCTGCATCGAGTTGATTCTGTCGAAGCAAGCTCACGAGATTCTGCCGCGCGACTTCCAGACCGGCTTGTGCGGCGCGCGAGAACGACTCCATCGCACCCGCTACGTCACCGACTCGTGCGCTCGCGATTCCGAGGAGGTTCTGCTCGAGAGCGCCTCCACCCTTGGTCATTGCCGTCGCAAGGACCAAGCGAGCGGAGTGTGCATCCCCAGCGCGAAGGAACGCATCAGCGAGCCCACGGAGGGCTTCGAGGTCTTCGGGATTGCGCGCAACCGCTTCGCGAAGATTCGCGGGAACGTTTGCTGCAGCGCCGCCCGAACGCGGAGAAATCGCATCGAAGGCGAACGTAAGAGTTCGAGGAATCTCGCCTCGCAAGCAAGCACGAACAGCGGGGCTGTATTTGGGAATCTCGTAGGCCTGATTTCCACAAGCCGTACGAGCATCCTCAGCCGTACGCTGCAGCTCACCAGCGCGCTGCTGGACAGCACCTTCGATCGCGGTGCGCTCCTCAGCGCTCATCGATGCTGGCACCTGATAGGCGCGGACGCGTTCGGCGGCCACGTTCGCGAGATTCGCGAGGCGTCCGAGGGCAATCGGCGTGATCTCGGCGTTGCCTTGCCGGACCGCGTTCAAGTACGACTGCTGAGTGACATCCACGATGGTGATGTACTCCTGCAGCAGGTCCGGTGAGTCGAACGCAGGGTAGTCGACCACGGTCTTGAAGAGCACTTCCGCCATGCCGAGATTTGCGCGCGAGAGTGCGTCGGAGGTCGCGGAAGCGCCGACGCTAAGAACGCGCTGCATCGTCGCTTCGACCTCGTCGAGACGCCCAGCGATCAAGAGAGCCATGCCGTAGCGCGCGATGGTGTCGGGGCTCGCGTACTCCAGGTGCGGAGTGAGCGCGGTGATCGTGGCGCTCGCGTTTCCTTGGCGTTCGAGAACCGCGGCGAGGTGATCGACGGGCTCTACCTTTTGACGCGCGTCCCGAGACGCCGTGATGGCTTGTTCATACGCTTGTCGTGCTCCGTTCGCATCGCCAAGCTGCTCCCGAAGCTCGCCGGCAGCGACCTGCAGACGGACGCGTTGGGCTTCGTCGGACTGCGCGCCCTGATCCAGAGACTCGAGTGCCTCGTCATACTCGAACCGCGCAACTGCGGTCTGACCGCGTGCGCCGAGAATGCCCGACAGCTGTTCGGATTGCGGGTACTCCTGCCGAATGCGATCGCTGAGTTCGTACATTTTCGCGGTATCGCCCTGTGCGCGTGCCGCGACGAACGCGTTCACGAGCGCGCGCTCACCCAGCGGGGAGTTTGCGTGCCGCGTCGCGAAGTCGAGCAGGCGCGAAAGATCCCCGCCTTCATCGCCTGCGGCGGAGAGCGAAACCTCGTCGAGCATGCGCTGCTCGGAAGCGGCTTTCAGTGCGAGAATTCCAGGCTTCGCTGACTCGTCTACGGGTGAGCCTTCACCAAGGAAGCGCTCCGCAGCGTTCTGGAGCCCGTCGTAGTCGTTTAGAATGTTGTACGAGTCGAGCACCAAGTTGACGGCTGCCGTCGACTCCTGCGACTGGGGAAACTCGTACGCGACGGCGGTCAATAGATCGATAGCCTCGCGATAGTTTCCTTCGTCGTAGTACGCGAGCGCGACGGAGAACTTCGTCTTGCGCTCCTGTTCCTGATCGAGCGGGTAGCGCAACAGCTGCGTCGCAGCACGGCGAAGCGCAGAGCGAGCAATCACGCGCTCGACGTGCGGACGACGCGCGATGTCGAGAGCGTTCCGGAAATGAACAACGGCGTCGTACAACGCGTCCTTCTGCTCACGGCCCTCTTGCAGGCTGTGAGCCACGACCGCGGCGTAGTGACCGGCATCGTAGTGACGCCCTGAGATCGCAAGCACATCGACGAGGTTCATCGTCATGTCGCGCGCGGCCTCCGATTCCGGGAACGTGCGGACGTAGTCCAAGAACCCTTCAGCGAGGTCGGTCGAGGCCGCGAGCTTTGCTGGCCCGTCGGCTTGCCGAATCACCATGGCTTGGGCGCGCGTCAAAAGGTCGCGCGCGTACAGCTCGAACTCCGTGATCGTCCGGGCTCGTTCCTCTGCGTTCACGTCCACGCGATCGACGTAACGAACCATGGCGCGCGTGAGCAACCGAACGTCGGCACCGATGCTCGGATACGCTTCTCGCGCACGAATCGCGGTATGGAGAGTGCGTGCCTCGTCGAGCAGATCCTGCCCCGCGGGTGCCAAACGCAGAAGCTCGCGCGCGACGAGGAGTCCGCCGTTTGCTTCATTCATGGTCGCGTAGCGCCGCGAGAGGCGGAAAAGACCCGCGATGTACGTCGCGCGATCGTGCGCGAGGTCACGGTAGTATTCGAGAACGCGATCCGGAGTGCGCTCGGTCGAGTAGCAGTACGCGAGATCGATGATTGCGGACCGGCGTACGTCGATGCCCTGATGCGTAGAATCGGAAGTACTCGAAGCCTCGCTGCCAGCTGCCCCGGCGCTCTCGGTCTCCGCCGATGCATTCGCCGTAGATGACGCGGTTGCACTGGCATCGCTTGAACCATCAACCTCGTTGGCTCCTCGTAGAGCGCGCGCGGCTCGGACGGCCTTCTCGAACTCCGTGAGTGCGTGGCCGCAGTCTTCCGTGTTCACGTAGACCCAGGCGAGCTTGTAGTGGGCCATGTCGCTTACCGACGTCAGCTCGCCAGCGGTGATTTGTTCGTAGTAGCGACGCGCGACGGTCAACTCGCTCTTGTCGAAGTGATAGTCGCCGATGACGAGTAGCGACTCAAAACGGAGCGGGCTGTCCGGATGCTCTCGGACCAGGCGCTCGAGCGTGGCAATCATCGGAGGAAAATTGCCGAGCTCGCGTTGCTCGTGAGCAATGTTGAAAAGCACGCGGTCCGCGAGCGGCGTGTCGGGATACGTGGTGATCAGCTGCGTGTAGACGTTGATCGCTTCCTCTTTGAGAAGGCGTACCTGTGGTACGTGAAGAGCCTCAGTCGAGCGCTGCTCGCGTTCATACGCAACGCGATAGTGGTAGCGCGCCTCTTCGGACAGGAGCTCGCCCAAACGCAGATAGAGCTCCGGAAGATACCGCGCGCCTCGTGCAAGCGCGATAGCTTGCCGCGTTTCGTCGATGGCGTTTCGGACCTTCGAAATCCGAATACGCAAAACCTCGACGTACGGAGCGTCGTGAGCGACGTAGCGAGCGGCGCCGCCACATCCAGACGTCGCAGACGCGAGCGCAAGGACCACCAAGCAGAGATAGCGATGTTTTCGCATAGAGGTCATCACTCGATGCACCGATCGGGAAGCACAACTACCAAGTCGTCGATTTCGTCGGTCCAGAACTCCGACTGGAACGGGTAGACCACGCGGTCACCGCCTGGAGATACGTCAACGGCACGCGCTTCGGCGGCACCAGCTGGACGTCGCCGTCCGCGCAGGAGCTCGACAGCGAGCTCGTGAAGGATGAGACGAACCCCGTCCTCGGCCTCGAGGAGCTCTTCGACCAAGTGATCGACCTCGGTGCCGAGCTCGACGGCTTCCCGACGAGTCGCTTCCTGAATGCCTCGCGCGTAGGTGGCTTGCAACACTGTTGATAGACGCGCCCCGAACATGCCCGCATGCGCATCTGCAAGGCGTTTTTCGTCGCTCACACGGACAAGAAATCGACTCGCAGAGCCCTGCCCACTTCGGATTCGAGCGGCGCGTCGAAGTGGAGCGGACTCCATGGGTGCAACACCGGTGTGCAAATCATCGAGCGCATCGCCGTGGCGATCTCGCAATCGAACGGCTGCCAGACGAGCAGGCTCGAACTGACAGATGCGACGAAGCGCAAAGGCTTCGAGGAGATATCGCTCCGGCGCAATGAGACCGCCGTAGACGGGCGCATCGAGTGCGAGGAGCAAGCCGAGCGCGCGGCGAGAATCGCCTTTGTAGTACTGCGCCCAAGCCATCTCGACGAGAAGAGTCGGACGCTCTGGTGCAAGGCGACGGATCTGCTCGTACTTCGCGAGAGCTTCGTCGTACTTCTGCTGCTCGAGCAGCATCCGCGCTAGTGCCAACGTGACTTCCGTCCGGAGGTCTGCTGGAAGATCTTCGGCGCCCTCGAGCGACGCCAAAATGGTTCCGGCGGCTTCGTGCTCTGCACGTCCGATGAGGCGCACTGCGGAAACGAACTTCGCGCGATGCCGATACGGGCTATCCGACGGGATGCGAGAGAAAAGTTGATCCGACCACTCGTCGAGACCTTGGCGAGCCGCTTCTCGCCCTTGGATGAAATTCACAAAGGCGCGGCGCTCTGTCGTGAGTCCGGTGATGTCACTTGTCGCGAGGAAGCCGCCAACGAGGGTCTCGGTGTCGTGCGGCAAACCTATTACGATCCGCTCAAGCCCGCCGACGGCTTTATCCAGAAGCTCCGTGTTGCGACGCGAGTGTGCGACGTCGAGGTAGTACAGCGATGCCGCGTACGTGAGACCGAGCTGCTCGAGCGCGTTCGCCGTCACCAATAGAGCGCGGTCGTACTTCGGATCGTCGACCGTGCTTTCCGCGACGTACGCCCAAGATGCGCCCGCAGCGCGCGCGTGGTCGTTGGCAAGAGAGGCTTCGACGGCTATGCGAAAGTTCTCGTCCTTCGGCATGTTGTACGAAGCTGAACCGCCGCAGCTCGAGAGTGCGACGACACAAGCAAGCATGACGATTCTGCTAGCCGACATACGAACGCTCACAGAGAGACCGAGAGACCCAAGCTCGTCCACAGCTCCGAGTGAACGCTGAACCCTTGGCTGAACGTGGTGGAGATGAATCCCATGTATCGGATATCGAAGCGGAGCGAGAACGTCTGGTCGAAGTACACGCGTACACCCAGGCCCGCATCGGCAGCAATGCGGCTCGACCGTGTGAACTGTGCGAACCCTCCGCCGATGACGCCGAAAATCTCGCCGTAGACGAGGGAGTCGTTCAGCCACGCGCCCTTCCAGTAGATGGGGCTGAAGAGCAGGTTGGTCGTCAACATGTAGTCGACGACTTCGAACGGTGTGGGCGCGAGATCAAAATTCATCAGCTGGGCACGCAGGCCCGTGTTCATCTTGAGCGAGTAGAAGCCATTGATGACCTCCCACCCAATCTGGTCGCTCAGGTGCAACGTGTAGCTGCCGCCGAGAGTGAGCCCCTTGGTGAATGCATCGAGCGGCAAGAGACCGATTTGCGCGGTTACCTCATGCGACGCTTGATGCAATCGATTCTGCACGGCGACCGACGCGTACGAGGCGCGACTACTCTCGTCCTCGATCTCGTCCGCACGCGCTGATTGGGCGCCAACTACCGAAAAAGCGCACGCAGCCGCCAACATGTAAGCCCTAGCCGACACGGTCATTTGGCGCACTTGGTAACACGCTACGGAGGGTCGCCACAACGACGAACCTAAGGCGCGCAAAAACCACCTAAGGTCGGCAACGTCGCCGGTGTCTGTGTTACCATCGGGGCGCAGTTTGTCCGGCAACGGACGTCGCAGTGCCTCAGAGGAGCAAACCAGGATGGCCGCCGACGCAAAACGCAAGATAGACCCCAACTCACGATCGCTACGCGTCGCACTCGTGTGGAACGGGACCGTCCAGGACGAGCGACTGTTCGTTGCGCCAAATTGGGTGACGCTTGGTGGGACGACCGGCACATTTCCGCTCCCTGACATCGAAGGTGTCCCGACAGATCCTCTCTCGTTCTTGGTTCCAAGCGAAGCGGGCTATGCCCTGCACCTGCACCCGCGCATGGGCGGGGCGGTTTGGATCAAAGGCAAGCGAACAGCAGTCTCGGAGCTTCTCGCAACCTCGCCCAAAGTCGAGCTCGGGCCCGCGGACTACGGGGTCGTTACGTTTGGCTCGCTCGCGTTCTTTTTCCAGTACGTTCGCTCGGCGATCGAGCCGAAGCGCACGTTCATGCGGAGCGACAGCGCGCTGGCAGGCGCAGTCGGTCTTTCCATCTTCTGTCACGCCGCGTTGCTCGTGATGTTCTTCATCGCGGCGCAGGAAGCGCCTGATACGCGCGACGATGAGCTGTCGGTAGACGCGATCCGTCGCTTCATGGTGACGCCGCCTCCGAAGGACGAGGAGAAACCGCCCGAGCCGGAGAAAATCGAAAAGCTCGAGCCAACGAAGGTGACCGAGAAAGCTCCGCGCGAACGGGTTCGTCCCGCACCCACTCCGCAACGAGATCTTCCAAAGACTCTGCGCGATCGGTTGGCGAAGATCGTCCAAGAGCGACCGATGGCTACGCGCACCGAGTCGCTCGTGCAGGCGCTTGCGCACAACAACACCGGTGAAACGCAATCGGTGACCAGCGTGCTCGCAACGACGACCGTCACGAACAGCAACACGCTTGGAAACATCACGAGCACACTCGGCACCCTTCCCGGCGGAACTGTCACGGCGCAGGTTGGCGGACATGGTCCCATCACGACCACAGGTGGTCCGGCCGCGACGAAGAATCTTACCGGCCTCGCGGGCCGAGCTCCCGGCGCTGTACGAGGCACGGTGCGAAACGTAAGCGCACTCATGCGTGCCACGGGCGGCCAATTGGATCGCACGACAGTGCTCGGAGTGATCAACCGATCGATGGGTCGCATTCAGCAATGCTACGAGCGCGCTCTTACCCGCAACGCAGCACTGGGTGGCCGCATCACGTTCGAATGGACCGTGACCGCAACCGGAACCGTTTCAGGTGCGCGTGAAAAAGACAGCACGCTCGGGGACGCACAGGTCTCGAGCTGCATTCTCGGCGTCGTCCGAGGTATGCGATTCCCTCGACCACAAGGCGGTGCTGTGACCATCGCGTATCCGTTTATGTTCCAGAACGCCCGATGATCACGAACCCCAAAATCGTCTACATCCTTGGTGTGAGCGGAGTTGCCATGCTCGTCGGTGGCTA
>CAZWQH010000138.1:0-11255 GCA_964635815.1 uncultured Sandaracinaceae bacterium | reverse complement strand
GTGATCATCGGGCAAAGGTCAACGACATGAGGTCGCATATGCGGAAGTTGGCGCGCTTCGGCACGCGGTGCACAAACGCAGAACATCAGGACCGCAGCGGCGAGGCATCGCATTTTTTGGAAGCTCCTTCTGGTCTTACGCGCGGACTCACGATTCGGTCTGTTTGCGGGCGTCACGGCGTGTTCGTGCGAGTGCACGGCTGACCAGATCGAGGCGGTCTTGGCCCCAGTAGAGGTCCTCGCCGATTTGAAATGTGGGCGCGCCGCAGAGGCCGATGGCCACCGCACGATTTGTCGCCGTGAGGAGGGCATCGCGGGCGTCGTCCGCTCGGTCTACGAGCGAAGCGTCCACGGCAGAGGAGACGCACGCGGCACGAAGTACGTCCACATCGCTGGGGTCTTCGTCCGCTGTCCATGTCCGCTTCATGATTTCGTGAACGAGCCTCGGAACGCTCGCTGATGGGGCGAGCAGTGTCACGCGCAGCGCGGTGACCGTTCGCAGCGGGAAACGAGTCGAGAAACGGAAAGGAACTCCGTAAAGCTCAGCGTACCGATCGAGGTCGAGGCGCACGAGCTTGGCTTTTGCTGCGGGCATCGCGGCAAGCGGAACGTTGGGTGTTCCTATTTCGCGAAACAGTGCACCGAGCAGGAACGGTTGAAACACGACGTTCGCACCGTGCGCTTTCGCGACCCGCTCGATTTGTGTCGTGCCGAGATACGCAAACGGGCTGGAGTAGTCGAACCAGCAAAGAACGCTGGAGTCATTCTGTGTCATCTGCATCAGTGATGCTTGACGAAGGTGCCGTCTGCAATAGCGTCGGACCGTTCTGATGACTACGTCGCCGCAACTCGTCCTTAATCGCTACGGTCGTGCCGCGCGCATCATCGGCACGATTCTGCTCGCTGCAGCCGTGCCGCTGGCGTTCGTCTTCGCCGAGCTTGCCTTTCGAGATACCGACCTTCGCTGCGAACCACCTGTCGCTGGTGCTGCTGCTCAGTGTTCTCTGGTCGAGCAGTGGCCCGGGGTACGCGCGCGCGTGACACCGCTCCCTCCTGTCACCAACGCGCGAACACGCGTGCACACCAATCGACGAGGCAGCGACAGCGTGGCGCTGCTGCTCGAGCACGCCGACCGCACGGTCTCCGAGCATCTGGGCGTGGGTGCGCGTGGCGATCGCGCGGAGACTACGGTGATGAAGATCCGCGATCACCTCGAGGGAGGCCGCCAATCTGAGACGTTCGAGCTGCGCCAAGGCAACGTGGGGGCCGGCGTCGCTGTGTTCGCGTTCTTCATGAGTATGCCGCTCCTGCTCCTGCCGGGCCTGTTTGCGAAGGTTCGTTTCGTCGGAGGCCCATCACCCATCGTTCGCGTCGGACGTGGCCTCCTGCCGGCTCGTCAGCTGACTTGGACTCGCGATGATCCGGCGCGCGTCGTAATACGCCCGCGGATCGTCAACGGCACGGAAGACCATGCTTTGTATATGGAACGGGGAACCACGCTCTTCGATCTGGGAGTTTCGCGGATGGACCCCGTCGCGAGCCAAGCGCTCGCCGCCGAGATCGATTGTGTACTGAACGAGGGATGACCGCTGCGCGCGCAATCGCGTGGCCGTCCTTGTTTCCCATCAGGAGCCGAACAATTGAAAACGGGCCCGAATCTTTCGACTCGAACCCGTCCTAGTGAAACGCGCCTCGCAGTTACCATCCCTCGGCGCGCGAGGTGCAGTGCATCCGCTGGCTACACAACGCGCGACCGCTCCGCGGGTCGTGCGTGATGAGAGTTGTTACCAACGATTGTTGCGTCGGCCACCGCCGCCGCCGCCGCCGCCGCCACCACCGCCGCCGCCGCCGTAACCACCGCCGCCGCCGCCGCTGCGCTGCTGGCGCTCTTCCGCTTCATTGACGCGGAGTGAGCGGCCGTCGAGGTCCGTTCCGTTCATCTTCTCGATCGCCGTCTTGGCGCCGGTTTCGTTGCCCATCGTGACAAAGCCGAATCCGCGCGAGCGGCCGGTTTCACGATCCATGATGACCTTAACTTCGGTTACGTCGCCGCAAGCGGCAAACGCGTCGCGAAGATCATCTTCAGTGGTGTTGAACGAAAGGTTTCCTACATAGAGTCGCGTGTTCATATCAGTGTCTTTTCTCTGTGGCTCTGCGCGTTGTCGCGCCCGCCTGTCTTGCCCGCTGAAAGAGAGCCACCGCTCGCAGCAGGTCAGTCCGTGTGTTCCGAGTACAGCTATACCGACTGAGCTCCAACTATACTCACGTGACCGCTAACGGGGAAAGCGTCTTTCCGCGATCTCGAGTGTCGTACAGTCGCAAAAACCGAGAACAACCAAGGGAGCAGTTAGCCGTGTATCCGTGAACGTACGCGGGTAGCTTCTAGCACGCAGGTCCCGCCTGGGCAATCGAGCTACAGATAATAAGCAACTCGCAGTTGAACGAAGTGATCGTTCTCGAAACTCGACATGATCGAAGGTTTCGTCACGAGATACGTGCGTCCTTCGAGAACCACCGTCCAATGCTCGAGAAGGCGATGCCGAACAAGCGCGGTAGCGAACGTTGTTCCGCTCGCGATGTCGACCAGTGCGCCCGCGCGAATTTCCGTGTCATCCGAGTTATTTAGCGCGAGGCGAAAACCGCCGAACGCGTCGTTGTCGAAGAGCGTGAACGGCGAATCGATCGGTCGTTGATCCCAGTAGTGTTCGAGCACGAACGTCAGGTCGGCACCCGATCCCAGGACGTCGGAGAACGTGTATTCGAGCCCTGTTCCAATCGCGTACGAGATCGCGAGATTCGCTCCGTACGCTCGGAAGGCGCCTTCGGCTTTGAACACGAACGAGTCATGGGTCCATTGCAGATCGAGGCCGCCTTGCTGCAAGAAGTCGTAGCGTGTGCCTACGTGTCCGTTGCGTAGCTCTGGAATGAGCGTGGGCTCTCGGGACAGTCCGGAGAAGCCGGTCAGCGCGAGATCGACTTCATCGACGTGGAGTCCGATGCGCATGCCAAGGTTCGGATGTGCGTAGCCAAGAGTCGATTCGAACATCGGCTCGTTCGCATCCACGATACCGGCCGGGCGAATACGGCCACCGATTCCTGGGAACGTCTGAGGACGCGTTACGGGCAGGTACAAGAACTGAAAGCTGAAGGTGGAATCCGAATACGCGATGCGGGCGTAAGGGCTACCGAGCTTCTGAGTGCGATTGGGGTCTTCGACGAAGTCGATCGTATTGAGGACATCGGTCGGCCGGTATGCTTCGAGCACTCCCCACGTGAACACCGAGGCTCCGGTGCTGAGTTCCCACTCACCGAGTGACAGCACGTAATCGGCTTGTCGCAGATCGAAGTGCGTTCGTTGCGCGTCCTGCGGATCGAATCGCAGGAACGGTTTCAACGTAAACGTGTGATCGGTGTCTTCTGTCTGTGCCGAGAGCTCGGGTTCGAGAACTCCGGAAATCGCGACTCCTTCGTATTGGCCTGCGTACTTTGCCTCGACCGGGTAGTAGCGCGTGTCGGCGGCAACATATCCTCGCGAACGCAGCGACACTGGGCTGCAGCCGCCGGCGACGATCGTCGCAGCTGCAAGCGTGGTGGCGATGAGCGCCGAGGCAATGTTGCGGCTCTTGATCACCGAGCTCGTTCAAGTGCTGCAGGCGTGAAATCGCCAGCGCTGAAGCCGTTGCCGAAGCGCACTTCGGAGAGCGTGATAACGGTGGTGCGGCGCGTCTGGTGATTCTTCATGCTCCAGCGATGGGCGCGGAGGAAGTTTCCGTGGGTTTGGTAGTCCGAGTAGGTCAGTGTCTTGAGCAGTCGATCCTGTCGGTCGTAGAAATCGATCTTGTGTACTCGTTGATCCGTCTTTCCGATGAAGACGACCCGTCGCGCGTACCCAGAGCTTGAAGAGCGCGGTCGAGTTTCGACCTTGGTGCACTGCGCATCTGCGGGAAGTCCCTCGGTCTCGCAGACACCTTCGCCGATGACGCGCCACGTGTGTTTGCCGACTTCACCGCCAGTGATGTCCTCATACGTGAACTCGCTGCCGAGGAATGCGCCAGATGCGTTGGAGGCGGCAATGCGACGAACCCGGCGTGTGGCCGGGAGATAGAGCCACTGCTCATCGGACTGAAGCACGCCTGCGTGGGAGAGGAGCGCCGTGCCGGCGACGTCTGCGGGCGAATCGAAAATGAGCAACGAGAGGTCGCCTCGGTCCGCCTCTGGTCTCTCGAGGAGCCGTAGACGCAGTGCGCGACGGGCTTCTTCGCGGCCATCGTTGCCAATGACGAGCTCAAGACGTGCGCTCATGTCGCGATAGCCTCCTGCCCGGCGCGCAATCGCATCAGCGATGGCCTGGCCACGCGCTTCGGGAGTTTGGCGCGGCGCCTCGCTCGCAGCAGGGGGCGTCTGCGCGGTCGCGTTGGCGACGTTGATCGCTGATCCCGCCAGCGAGATCACGCACGCAGCCGCTGCGATGCGCGGTGAACGTAAATGTGTGAGTCGTACTTTGTGGTCCATGCGTGCTCCTTATTCTGCTGGGTCGATCTCGATCTCGTTGGAATCGAGTGTGGTGGTTCTGTGTGCGAGTGCGGGCCTGCTCTTGGGCTCGCCCCACATCTTGAGAAGCGCCGGCAACACGAGAAGGTCGCCCGGGAGCGCGATGCCAATCATCATGACGGCGAGCATTCCGAACTCGCGGTTCATCTGAAAGCTCGACAGCGTCAGAACGCCGAACCCGAGCACGAGAACCGTGGTGGCAGCCGAGAGCGCAGTCCCGGTCGAGCGATACACATCGTGGATCGCGTCTTCCATGGAAAGGCCAAGATTGGTGCGCGCATAGCGATAGCGCGTCATGAAGTGAATCGTGTCGTCCACTACGATGCCCAGACAGATGGTGCCGGTGACCGAAACAATGATGTTCGTCGTTCCCATGACGAGCGCCCACACGCCGTACGCAACGATGATCGGCAGCACGTTGGGGATCATGCTCAGGACGCCAAGTCGGAAGCTTCGGAACGCGAGCATCATGATGAGCGACATCACGATGAGGTCGACGAGGTTTCCGGTCGTCATGCTCTCGGAGTTGCGTTGACTCATGTAGGAGAACACGACGACGGGGCTGGTTCCGTGCGTCGTCAGCCCCGCGTTGGTCTTCAGCCACGCCTCCGCGTTCTCACTCAACGCTCGGATTTCACCGCTCGAGAGGTCTCCTACCAAAACGCTGAGTCGAGACACGGAACGATCCGAGTTCAATCGATCTGTGAGCGATTGATGCTTGGGCAGCGACATCTCGTAGAGCAAAAGCGACTGGCTCGCGAGGTCGCGTGTCGTTGGAAGCCCGTTCTCGAGAAGCGAAGGATCAGGATCGATCCCTTTGACGACCGCGCGCATGACGTCGCTGAAGCTGTAGACATGACGAACGCCCTTTTGCGTGCGTAGCCAAACCGCAAACTCGTCGAGCGCACGCAGATACTCCGGGTTCGTGACCCGATCCGGGGCGCCCGCCGCCACTGGGAACTCGAGCGGATAGATGCCGGTGAGGTGTGAGTGCATGAACTCGGTGTCCGTACGGAAACGAGTCGTGCGGTCGAAGTAGTCGAGGAAGTGCTCGTCGCTCGACATGCGGGTGATTGCGATGCCGCCTACCGCGACCACGACCACCGTGCCGACGAGCACAGCGTGATGCGAGCGCAGAACCCAACTTGCCAGCCGCGGAGCCCATTGGAAGGTCTTCTCGTCATCGATTGGCGAGAGTGGAACCAGCGTGAGGAGCGCGGGAAGCAGGGTGATGGAGAGGAGAAGCGCGGACCCGATTCCGATCGAGGCGACGTTCGCGAGGTGCCCGTACGGAGGGGAGTCCGAGTAGTTGAGGCACAAAAATCCGACGATTGTCGTCACGCTCGTGAGGAGGACTGCCCGGAAGCACTCCGAAACCGCGTGGATGACCGCGTCGCGTCGCGATGCGAAGCCCGGCTTGGCCTCTCCGTGATGTTTGGCGGCCTCGATGAGAGCGCGCCGAACAGCAGTAACGATGTGGATTCCCTCGGCGACCGCGAGTGTGAGAATCACGATCGGCGCCGCGGCGGAGGGAGGCGTAAGCGGATAGCCGGCCCAACCCGCAAAGCCCATCGCGCAGAGCGAAGCGAGGCCGACGATCAACGTGATGACCAACGTGGAGAGCAGGCTGCGAAGAAACCACGCCATCACGCTGATCATGACCAGCGTCATCAGGGGAATGAGCATGGTCATGTCGCGCATGGATGCTTCGCGAAAGGCATCGTTGAACAGCGCCATTCCAGAAACACGGACCTCGATGCCGGGATGCGCGGCCGCAATCTTTTCTGCCAGCGCGCGTGACGCTTCGACTGCCTGGGTGACCTCGAGTGGGCCTTTGCGGGGAAGGTGAAGGATCACATTCACGCCGGTAGCGCGTTCGTCCCGCGCAAGAATGCTCCCGACGAGAAGAGGAGACCCCGTCGCCACAGTCCGAATCGAGCGAAGCTGGTCAGGAGTGAGCATCGTCGCGTCACCTGGAACTAAATCCGAGACGACCATCTCGTCGTTCTCGATCCGAGAGTGTTGATACGTGGTCAACGCGTCGATTCGTCTCGAAAACGGGATGGAGGGCGCAGCCGCGACGAGCTTTTGGACGACTCCTAGAACCTCAGGCTCAAACACGGTTCCGCTCTTGGGCCTTATGACGAACACGACGTTGTCCGTGCGCGTGAACTCGTTCTCGAGCGCGTTGAAGCGCTGGAGTTGAGGGTCGCCATCGGCAAAAAAGACTCGGTAGTCGGTCGAGAACGTGAGCGAGCGGAGGCCCACCGCGAACGGCACCACGAAGAGCACGCTCAAGAGCACAGTGAGCCACGGCTTGGCCGTGACAGCGCGCGCGAGCGCAAACGCGATGCGGTCGGTGAAAGTCTGCTGGGTTGAAGTCATGGAATGCCTCGATTGCTGCCTGCGTCGCGGGTGTTGGAGCTTCCAATCAGCGCCACGGGAAATGGTTGGTTCGGATTGCCGAGGTCTCTCAAGCAATCATCCGAGCGAATCTGGGAGAGAGCGTCGCAACTAATCACCGGCGCGCCTGAAGCCCGATCCGGAACGTTGGCGCGCTCGTTCACGCAGTGCGCGATGAGGAGCAGTGGTCCCTCGCAATCTTCCGTTTCGAGGTAAGGCGCAGAGAGCCCGCACGTCCAAAGAGTTTGGCGCGCACGCTGACACGCGTTCTTCGGTGCGGGCTGGGTCATGCAGCTTGTCGCGAGCGCGAGGAGTAGGCACAGAAGGGTCGCTTGCGGACCCGAGCCGAAAGACACTGTGAGCGCGCGTCCCATCAGAAACCCCTCGCGGCAAGGTCGGAGGCGACGTTGTTGTAGAAGCTCGCGATGTCGAAGCCCGTTCTCGTGTTGGCATCCGCGATGTTTCTCTGGCCAAGTTGCTCCATGTGGTCTGCGGGTATGCATCCACGGAACACACCCCAGTGCGCCGAACGGGCGGGGCACAAGCCGTCGCTTGGTGCGACGTCGACGGAGCCGTCGTCCGATGCGTACTCATCGAGTAGTTGCGCGCTGGCGATCAACGGCATCGCCATGAAGTCCAAGTCAGGGGTCATCAGCCCAAGACCGTCATCCGTATCGCTCACCCGGCAATGCTCTTTCATCCACCACGTGTGATTGATCGTGGTTTCGCCGAACGGGCGGCTGACGCCCGCGTACGACTGGTAGTAGATCGACGGCACATCGGTGATTCGCTGATTGAACGCCGCGCTCTCCGTCTCGGACAAACTTGCAAGCGCATCGCGCAGCGCTGCCTCGTCGACGACAGCGCGCTTACCGAACCAGTTGCCCAGGAACGCTGCGATCGCGTTCGTCCGATCGTCGTTTGTAGCGTCGGGGACGAAACCCAGAGCGATATCGGCGACCTTCGTTCCTCGATGAGCGGTCGCCACGGTGGTTATGGAGGCCACGCGGTTCTGAATCGTCTCTGGCGGCAGGAGCAGATCCGCGGCGAGACCGCGATCCGCGACCACATACCGACAATCCAAACCGCCGAGCGAATGGCAGATGAGGTTCACCTTTTCGGCGCCGGTCTCGCGTCGCACGCTCTCGATGATCTCCCACAAGACCGCGCTTCGTTTCGAAGGTCCCTGATACGCTGGAAGCGTTCCGAGGTAGACGCGCTGGTGCCCATCTTCACGGAGCACCGAAAGGATCCGGTCGCTGTAGCGAAACAGAGGGGACGTATCGATTCCGTTCACGAGGATGATCGGGAAGCGTGTGGCGGTGCCTGCGGCGATCGGATTGATGGGCGCTTTGCATCCTTCGCTCCGGTTCCTACAAGACGCGCCACGGAAGTCGCCGTCGATGGGAAAGAAGTCTCGGATGAGCTCGCAGTTGTTGTCGGACAACCCACGGTTGAGCCAGGTCAGTGAGTTGTCACTGATCGCACCGCAGGTGACTGGCTTCAGGTCGCCACCGAAACACGACGCGATGCGTGCATTGAGCTCTGCGCATCGAGTCGTTTGATCGACGACGAGTGCGCGACACGCCCCGAGAGCGACGGGGCACGACACTGCCAGGAGGACCCAAAGCGCGCGGAGCAACTTCGCCATCAGAAACCCCTCTCTGCGAGGTCGCGGAGCACCCCGGTGTAGAAGCGGACTGAATCGAACCCCGTTCGCGCGTCAGGCCCTTCGTCGCCGAACTGACCGGCGACGTCGTAGTGATCCGCAGGTACGCATCCGCGAAACTCGCCCCAACGCGCGCTGGAGATCGAGACCATCCCGTCGTTGGGGGTGATCGATGCTTGTCCTCCGGCCGTCGCTGCGCGGCTAGCAAAGAGAGTGGTCGCGAGTAGGGGTTCGCTCATCGCATCGGCGAGGGAGCTCAGCGTTGTCCAATCGTAGAGAACCTTGCTGCCGCCATCGCACGCGCGTCGAACCTCGTCGCGGCTCGGGAGCCAGGCCTGCCCCAAGGGAAAGCTGACGGCAGCGAACGATTGGATGAAGACGCGTCGGTCGTCGGCGTAGAGCGAGTTGAATTTCTCTACTCCGCTGAGCGTGAGTTCGGACACGACAACATCCAGCTCCTCACGACTCAGGCTCTCTGCAGCCGACCCAATCAAGAATGTCCTGAGTGTGGCGCTTCGGGCTGCGTCGGTAGAGATGTTGAGTGCCGCCGTCGCGACCTCGGTCCCGTGGTGGGGTGTTGCGATCGTCGTGATGGACGCGATCGAGGCTGCGCCCCGACCGCCTTGCGCGCTAGCGACGCGTCTGCAGTCGAGTCCTCCCACGGCGTAGCAAATCAGATTGACCTGATCGACGAGGAGAACTCTGCGAGCGAGCTCAATCTGTTCAGCGAGCTGCGCGCTGCGTTCCGCGCGCGTTCCCCACGAGCGAAGGCGAATCACGCGGACGACGGCGCCGCTTTCGCGTTGAACTGCTCCAAGCATCGCTTCGTTCCAAGAGAAGTCGTCGCGCGCATCCACACCACCTACGAACAGCACGGGGTGCTTCGGGGTTCCGGTCTCCGGTGCGCGTGGCAGGAGGCGTTCGGGACAATCCCAGCCGAAGACCGTGCAAGCGGAGGGAGTGATCTCTCCAGTTTCTGTGCGGAAACCCTTGCACTGCTGGTCGCGGACATCGTTCGTCAGTCGCGTGTATGCCGATGGTGCGATCCCATCGCATCGGACTCGGTTCGGAGTGAGATCGCACGCAGCGGCCTCTCCGACGAGCTGTTCGCAGGTCATTGGCTCGCGTGAGCAGGCCTCTGTGCTGATCGCGACCGCGACGACGAGAAGGATTCGCATCATCGGGTACCTCCCAAGATCACGTCGGCGGCGCGCTCGCTCAACATGTATAGAGGCAAGACGATGAACGTCCCCGGAATCCGCGGGAACACGGACGCGTCCACGATTCGCAATCCCTGCACGCCAATCACACGAAACTGTGAGTCCACGACCGCGTTCGGATCGTCCGTGCTGCCCATGGGCGCTGAGCAGCTAGCGTGATGGCCCCAAGCTTCCTTGCGAACCCATGCCGAGATCTGCGCATCGGTTTCGACCGCGAATCCCGGCCACACTTCAGTTGGAGGATCGATCGCGCGCAGATTTCGAGCGCGCGAGATCATTCGTCGGACGAACTTCACACCGTTCACGACCGCGACGAGATCTCGATCGTGCGCGACGTCCGCCTCGTCGAAGCTATTGAACTCGATCACGGGTGGGTCGAACGGATCCGCGGAGCGCAGCCGGACGGTTCCGTCGCGGTTGCTCGTCCGAGCCTTCAAGATCAGCCAACTGATACGAGTCTTCGACCGAACGGATCCGAGTCCGTAACCAGGGTAGTAGCCGTGGACTTCGGAAGGCGCTGCAAAGACCTGCAGGTCCGGCGTACTTGCGGCGGAAGAGGAGCGGCGCAGCGCGGTCGCGAGGAAGCCGCTGGTTTGATAGACCCCGTGATTCTGCGTCCAGTCGCGGTGACAGGCGTCGGCGCTTGGGTCCCCAGGTAGATCACAGTTCTCGATCAACGAAAGCGGTTCGCTGAACTCCGACACGACGGCGATCTCCACGCGGTCCTGCAGATTGGTCCCGACACCCGGACGCGCAGCGACGACCGGCAACCCGTGGAGTGCCAGCTGCCCCGGATCGCCGATCCCCGAGAGCATCAGGATCTGGGGCGTATTGAACGTTCCCGCAGCCAGGATCACCTCCTTCTCAGCGCGCACTTCGGACTCGGGTCCTTCGGCCGGTTGTGCCGGCGTGTTCCCGACCGTTGCGCGGTAAGGACGCCCGCCGGATACGTACGCAACTCCTGTCGCGCGGTCGCCCTCGAACGTCACTCGTGTCACGAACGTGCCCGTTCGAATGGTGAGCGGGTACTGGTCGCGAACGGTCTGCAAAAGCAGCTCGCGCGTGCCGTTGCGGCGTCCGCGGTTTGTCGCAAGTGGCAGACGGAAGAGCCCTTCGGTCTCTGCTCGGCGCAGTGAGACGTTTACGTCGTGCTGCGACAGGAGGGCGAGTTGTTGAACTGTGCCCGCGCCCGGCATCGAACGGAGGTCATCTCCGCTCACGACCTCTGCGGCCGCACGAACGAACGCGAGGATGCTCTCGTCTCGAGTTGCGAGGCCAGGATCGGGAAGCTCCACCCCGAGCCACTCACGCACTCGGTCGTAGTAGCGATCCATACTCGCCGCGGAAAATCCATTGTCGCCGACCAGGTTCGCGAGCTCATCCCAATCCGCGCGTGGCGGCAGGACAGTCACC
>CAZWQH010000137.1:0-11399 GCA_964635815.1 uncultured Sandaracinaceae bacterium | reverse complement strand
GGGGAAGACGTGCGCGCCGCCCATGAATCCACTCTTTCCATGCCGCCTCACCAGGAGCACCTCGAACGAGCTCAAGTCCGACCGCGCTTGCCCAAGCGACTCGAGCGGACGAAGGAGAACGACTGTCGCCGCAGGTCGAGGCTCTACGGGTGAAGGATTCGGTTGTTTCTCGGACACGCGGGTTCACTGTAACATCGCTTCTGCGCGCTGCTATCACAGCCACTCCGATGCCGACTATCGCAGAGGTACACGTCGAGCGTTTCCGATACGAGCACAGTGCGGACGACAGACCGCTACTCGAAAACGTTTCGCTCCGAATCGACTCTGGCGAGATTGTCGCGATCGTGGGCGCAAACGGCGCAGGAAAGTCGACCTTGATTCGCATCTTGGCCGGCCTCACGCGGCAGAACGGGATTCGCCTTTCGATCGGTGGGCAGGAGACGAGTCACTGGTCACGCAGCGAGTTCGCCGCGCACGTGACCGTCATCCCACAGCGAGAAGAGATCTCGGCAGGCTTTTCGGTCCGAGAGGTGGTGGGTTTCGCGAGATTCTCTCGGAAGGAAAACGCCGACGCCCGAGCGGCTTCGATCGCGCGTGCGCTGAGCGAGTGCGGCATTCAATCTCTAGCCGATCGCGAGATGACGACCCTCAGCGGCGGCCAGCAACGGCTCGTCTGCATTGCACGAGCGGTTGCCGCGGAGACTCCGCTCCTGGTTCTGGACGAGCCGACGACTCATCTTGACGAAGACAACAGCGCACGGATCGCAGACATCATCCGCAGACAAGCGGTCGAACACACACGCGCCGTAGTGGTGGTGCTGCACGATCGGGATTTGGTGCGCGAGCTTGCGACGCGAACGTTGGAGCTCCGAAAGGGAACGCTCAGCGAAGCTACAAGCTAGGCTTCGGCGGGCGCCATGTTGTTGAAGAGGGTCGCGGGTGCGACGCCGATCGCAGCAGCTACGCGAGTCAAAGTCTCCAGCGAAGGGGTGTGCCTGCCCGCTTCGACGCGAGCGATGTTGGGACGATGAATCCCGGTCCGAGTAGCCAACTCCGCTTGGGTCAAGCCCGCGGCCAATCGGAGTTCCCGAATACGCTTTCCGAGCCGAGTAGGATCGACGTCAAAAACGCTCGAGGCAGCCGCGATACCCCCCGCGGTCGTGACCGCTTCGTCCGCATCCAGTGACGTGGAAGGAACGAGCTCGCGGCGCGCAGGCGCACTTACAACCGAGAGCGCGACGCCGATAGTTTTGGCGCTCTTGAGATGCACCGATGCATGCTGCCCGTCGTCATCGATGGTGATCGAAGCCACGTCGGTCAGGTCGTCATGGTGACCGTACGGCCTGGTCACGCGATAACACTGTCCACCGGACACGACGACCAAGAAGGCGGCTGCACGTCCTGGGTCAGTCGTGACGAACTCGATACGCCGGGCATCCATTCGACGAGCTAGCGCGTCGAGCACGCGTCGATTCGAATCCACGTCATGAGCACACAGCCCGAGAGTCATGTCGTCCAAAAGATCAGCGAGCTCGACCAGCGTGCGAGGCGGTATGCTTCCCGACCACCCGACTGCGACGACAATTTGCAACGAGCGCATCGCGCCAACCCAGGCCAGTAGCTCGTCGCCCGCCAACGCGTTGCATCTGGCATCGAAGAGAACTGCGCGGGCATTCTCCAGACGCTCGACGTCGGTCACGCTAGCGCGCTGCGTCGCGCATCCGGCCGCGCGAAGTCGCGCGGAACCGTGCTCGAAGAACGCGTCGTCATCCGTAACTACGTGGATTGTTCGAGTCATGTGAACGAGAATGTACGGCGACGTTCATGCGTCCCGCAACTGCTGCCTGGCAGTTTTCGCTTTTAGCGCTCGCCGCTCGGTCAATGCGTCTCGGCTCCACGCAAGCAACCACATCAAAGCAACGAGCACGACGAACCGCCACGACCATCCGGCAATATCGAGTTTCTTGTGGAACGGCTTTGCGAGAAGACCGTACGCGAACTCGAGGTGCACCCAGTAAATCAGAAGCGAAGCGTTCCCGAGTCGAGTCAGTACGCGATCCGCCGGACCTCGCATGTGGAACGCAACGGAGGCGAAAACATGTACTGCGCCGATGCGGGCGGGAACTCGCACGACGTGAACCAGACTAGGAAACGCAGCGATGAGCTCGCGCGCGGGAGCGAGCGCTTCCGCCCCAAGCACGGCGACGATCAAACCGACCGAGGACAGCACATGAAGGCGTCGCTCAAGCGATCCGTCTCTCGCGAGCGACAACCACCACCCGCCGAGCACGGCACCGACGAGCGCGTACCCAGCCCACGGGAACATGGGGAAGAGTGAAATCAGACGCGGCGTCGATCCGGGGATCTCGATTGGTGGAAGCTTTACGACGTATCCGCTGAGCGCTGGAAGCGGCGCATTGAGCGAGACGAAGACGGGAACGAGGACCGCACCCGCAATCATGACCGAGAGCGCGCCTATCAACAGCATCGCAATCCGAGTCGTGCTCGATCGACGAGCAACGATCCGCTCCACGAGCGCTAGGAGCATGAGTGAGCCACCCATACCCTGCAGCACATCGATTCGAAGCGCGTGAATCATCTTCGTCGGCTCGAGATAAAGGAGGACCGACACGCCGACGCACACCGCGGCGACGCCGCCGACCAACGCACCAATCGCTCGACGCGTGCGGAGCGATTCCTTTCCTCGCACGGTTGCCCAGATCGCGATCCAACCGAGCGCGAGTGGCGCGAGGAACGACATCACACGCGCGGAACGAATTCCCCCGAGGTCCACGGTCCACATGAACACGCGGAGCAAGTATCCAATGGCGATAAGCTCCAAACCTCGCCGGAGCGAAGCCACCAAGAGGCGAATCGGATCTGTTCCGCGATCACGCTCGACCGAGGTGCGCACACCTGCGCCTACACCTGCGAGCATGAAGAACATCGGCGCCGCGAGACCTCCAAGCGTCTGCAGCGCGAGCATGTCCCAGCCTTTCTCACGGACGTCGGGACGAACCCACGAGTCGGCCGTGTGCCACAAGATCATGAACACGACAGCAAGTCCGCGGAGCCGGTCGACGAACTCCAAGCGAGGAGCGCGGGTTTGTGCGTTGGTGTTTGACACTCGCGAAGGCTCTTGCTACTCGCGGGCACCTTTGCAGTGAAACCGTGTCCTTCGCAACCGGGTAGGTGCGGAGAACAGCCCGACCGCGTTGATCGGGCTACAGTCTGCCCCAAGCGAGACAACGATGTTCAAGTCCATTTGCATCTTCAGTGGCAACGCACATCCGACCCTCGCGCAACAAATCGCGCACAATCTCGAGCTCCCGGTGGGCCGCACGAAGATTTCCCGATTCAGTGACGGTGAGGTGTTCGTCGAGATCCAGGAGAACGTCCGAGGAGTCGACGTCTACGTCGTCCAACCGACGTGCGCACCCGTCAATGACAACTTGATGGAGTTGCTCGTTATCGTGGACGCACTGAAACGCGCATCCGCAGGCTCGATCACCGCAGTGATGCCGTACTACGGCTACGCGCGACAAGATCGAAAGGTCGCTCCTCGAACCCCGATCACGGCAAAGCTCGTCGCCGACCTCGTCACCTCCGCGGGCGTATCGCGCGTCGTGGCGATCGATCTCCACTCCGGGCAGATCCAGGGCTTCTTCAACACGCCATTCGATCACTTGTACGCGCTCCCGGTCTTCCTCGAGTACCTCGCTCCGCGGTTCAAGAACGAAACGCCGGTGTTCGTTTCACCTGACGCAGGTGGGGCTGAACGCACCCGGGCGTACGCAAAGCGCATCGGGGCAGACCTCGCAATCATCGACAAGCGCCGTGAGCGCGCAAACGTAAGTGAAGTCATGAACGTCCTGGGCGACGTAGAAGGCCGAATCACCGTGTTGCTCGACGACATGATCGACACCGCGGGAACGCTCACTCACGCGGCTGCTGCTCTCAAACGCGCCGGCGCGAAATCCGTGATGGCGTGCGCAACCCACGCAGTTCTGAGCGGACCCGCAATCCAACGCATCGCAGACTCAGCCATCGAAGAGGTCGTCGTCACCGACACCATCCCTCTTACCGCCGCAGCAGAGGCCACAGGAAAGTTCCGCGTCCTTGGCGTCGCGCGCTTACTCGGCGAAGCGATCAAGCGGATTCATAACGGGGACTCGGTCAGCTCGCTGTTCGTTTGATCACCAAGCAGAACGGAATTCCGTTTCGAACTCGTCGATCTCCGCAGCACGCGCGCCCGGAGCGGTGCGTTGGACCGCTCCACGGTAGTGCGTGTATGCCTCAGTGAGCGTCGGATACTGACCGTTGCGCGCGGGGTCCGAGACTTCTTGCTTGGCCCATTCGACGGTTTCGCCGATCGCTACTGCGCGAGCCTGGCGATGCTCCGCCACCGAGTCGACGACGATTTGAACCCAACGCGTAGCAGCAGCGCTAGCAACGATGCCGTGGTCGGTGGAGGCCGCGAACAACGCCCCCATCATCGTCACGATGTTCTCACGAATTTTGCTGGAACGCAGAACGTCGCGCACTGCATTCGCAGTTGCGCCGCGCAGGAGACGTTGCGTGAAGACCTCGGAGCGAAATGCCCGGATGGCTGCTTCGCCGTCTTCGTTAACTGTGACGACAAAACGCTGCTTGCGGAACCGGTTCAGGAGCTGACGTCCACGCGCAAACACCGAGGGTCTGCCGATGAGGCGTTGAGTAGCAAACACTGAGATCGATCCGCGGCCGGTAACTGGGTTTTCTCGCTCATCCGGTTCGATCATGCCGATACGAAGGTCCACTGTTTGGTTCTGCGGAACCCAACCGGTTCGTGCAGGAGACGCAGGCACTGGTACGGTCGCAGCTGCGGGCGCCGCTCCCACCGCGGGTGGGACGCCTTCGGGCGCGTCGGCGCGTGAGCCCAGAAGAAAGCGACGAACCTCGGTGAGCGCGAGAACTTCTCGATCGGTTTGATTAAGGCGCGCGGGTGCCGCGGCTTCCACCGTACGCGCAGGTCGCGCAGAACCAAGACGCGTCGGAGCTCGCTTGTTGGTCGCTCGAGGAGCGCGCGGAGCTCGAATCGTCGTGGAAGGCCGAGGGTCGTCAGCGCTCGCGTGCGAAACGAGGCTCAGAAGTGGAGCGACGAACACGAGCGAGAGAGCTATCACGACCGGACTTGCTGACGAGCGACTTCGGATGGTTTGCACGCCGAGGAAGACTCACGATCCGTGCCCAGGGTGATCGCCCGAATTGGGCGTTCTTTCGGGCATTGTCACCCACATGGCGCCACGTGGACCGGGCTTAGTGGCTAGCACGGTGTCCATAGACGACTGCGCAACGTGAGGCACGCGAGCGCGAACCGTGCTATTCGACGCGCCCATTTCGGACCGACCACGCGACGTGGCGTTCCCCGAAGTGAGAGAGATTGAAGAAGAGGAACCATGGACGCACACGAACTTACGGCTGAGGTCCGCACTGCAGGCGGAAAGGGGCCGGCTCGACAACTCCGATCGAAGGGGTTGATTCCAGCCGTGTTCTATGGACCGGGCACCGATGGACTCCTTCTAGCGATCGCCCCCAAGGCGCTCAAGAAGGCACTGTCGACCGAGTACAAACACAATCAGCTCATCAAGCTGAGCATCGGCGGAAAGACGGAGCTCGCGCTCGTGCGTGAAGTGCAGGTCGACGTGCTGCGTCGTGAACCACGCCACTGCGACTTCTATCGCGTCGAGCTCAACACCACAGGCAAAGCAGCAGGCGTTGTCGAAGGCGCCGAGCTTCGCATCGTCTATCGTGAGCTTCCGGTGACGTGTTCGCCCGATTCCATTCCGGCGAAGATTGTCACGGACGTGACGCACCTCGGGAAGAACCAGGTCATTCAGACGAAGGACCTCAAGCTTCCAGCCGGCGTCACCGTTCTTCTCCCGCCCGATCGAACGATCGTTGCGGTAGTCATGGAAGAGCGCAAGGACGACGAGCCCGTTGCAGGCGCAGCAGCCGCAGCAGCAGCCGGTGCACCCGCAGCTGGTGCAGCAGCAGCTCCAGCAGCAGGTGGCAAAGCTCCAGCAGCCGCCGCCGCTCCCGCCGCGAAGGACGCAAAGAAGAAGTAGTGTCTATGGCGCAGGACCTGCGAAGCAATCCTGCGCTGTCAATGCATGCGCTATTCACGTGTTGGTAGCGCATGTTAATTGTCGGACTGGGAAACCCTGGATCGAAGTATCAGCGCAACCGACACAACGTCGGTTTCCACGTGCTCGACGCGCTCGCGTCGCACAAGGGAGCACCGGCATTTCGCGACAAGTTGAAAGGCGAGCTCACCCGAGTGTCACACGCGGATCGTGAGCTCATCCTTCTCAAGCCACAGACGTTCATGAACTTGAGCGGACAGTCGGTGCGTGCCGCGATGACATTCTTTCGCGTCGAGCTGCGTGATGTGCTCGTGGTTCACGACGAACTCGATGTTCCCTTCGGGGAGATCCGGCTTAAGCAAGGCGGAGGCGCGGCCGGCCATAATGGTTTGCGCTCCATCATCTCCGATTGCGGCGGAGCAGACTTCGCTCGCCTTCGCGTAGGTATCGGTCGGCCTGTTCACGGCACGGTCGAGAGCTTTGTGCTTTCGGATTTTTCGAGCGACGAGCGCTCTCGCCTAGATTTGGTCCGCGGCACGGCGGTCGCCGCAGTCCTCACCTCGATAGAGCATGGCTTTCCGACGGCGATGAACCAATTCAACACGAGGCCGAAGATTGTTTGACGCGATCCTCCGGGGATTCCTAAAGGAGCTGCTCACGACCGACGCCGGGCATCGCTTCATTTACCCCGCACCGAAGCGCTACGATCCTGCGGCGCCACGATGGGCCGCAGATACAATTCCGATCGAAGAAACGCCCGCGATTGGATCCAATGGCGGAGCGCTGCTTTGTCCTCGTTGCCAACGTCAGCTCATCGAGGCCCGGTTCGTTTCCGCGCAGATCAACGTCGATGGCGTCCGCTGCAAGAAGTGCCGGGTGTTCATCACGAAGCTCGACGCGCTTGGCATCGACCACGGGACGTTCTGGTCTCGAGTGGAAATCACCTCGCGTTCGGAGAAACGGCACGAGGCGCCCGACTATCGCAGCTCCCCGCCACGCGCGGCGGACCATGGTGCGTGTCCATTCTGTTTGGAGGTCCTGTCCCGCGTTGCTCTATTGGACGCCGAATCGACGGAGATCGAAGCGTGCTCGGGATGTCATTCGGGAGTCTTCGATTTCGGTGAAGTCGCGGCTGCAGCGCAGCGCAACCTTTGACGGGAGGTCGCAATTGCCGACCGCTTGCGGGTCGGGAACAGAGCAATCCCCGACCGCTTGCGGGTCGGGAACAGGGCAATTCCCTCCTGATTCCGGAACTGCGTCGCTTTGCTGTTGGTTTCCGCGGACGCCTGTCCGCTTTGTGCTAAGCACTGCAGCTCGTTTCGGTAACCCCGAGGCGAAACCTCGCGTTCAGGAGAACGCCACTCGATCAATTCCGATCGCGTGTCCACGAGGAGGACCATGGATCCCAATTCAGCGACAGTGTCAGGAAAGCGTGCGCAACGCGCTCGCGAATACGAAACAACGTACATCCTCGAGCCCAGCATCGACCCCGAGGAAGCAGAGCGCATCTCAGCTCGCGTGACGGACGCAATTACTCGCCTCGGCGGTAAGCTCCTTCGCGTCGACAACTGGGGGAAACGCCGCATGGCGTACCTCGTGCGCGGCTTTCCGCGCGGCGTGTACGTGTACACGAAATACATCGGCTTCGACGCAACCGTTGCAGAGATCGAGCGCAATCTTCGAATGCTCGACCCAGTGATGCGGTTCCTTTCGATTCAGCTCAACGACGAAGTCGACGCTGTCGACGCCATCGCCGTCGATCCCGAAGAGATCAAGTTCCGTCGCCACGAAGCGACGACGGACGAAGCCGAGCCCGATCTCGAGACGCGTCTCGGTCTCAATGACGACTCGCGCCGCGAAGAGTTCAAATCCAGCCGCAATCAAGCTCCTGAAGCCGCGGTCGCTGACGAAGGCGAGCCGGCCACAGAGACCGACGCGACGGCGACAACCACCGAAGAAACCACCACGGAGAAGGCCTGATCATGGCACGCATGGATTCGAAGCCCCCGATGGGCGAGGACGACAAAGGAATGGGCGGAACCGACGAGCTCGGCCGCCGACGCATGAAGAAGCGCAAGCCTCCTGCATTCGTGCTCGAGGACACGTTCGTGTTCGATTACAAGAACCCGCAACAGCTTCGCTTTTTCATCAGCGACCGCGGCAAGATCGTGCCGCGACGCATCAGCGGTCTCACCGCCAAACAACAACGCGCGCTCACAGTCGCTATCAAGCGAGCGCGACATCTCGCACTCATGCCGTACACGGCACTCGACTGATTGGAGCGATAAAATGGCTACCCACATCCACGTGGTTCTTCGTGAAGACGTTGCCAAGCTTGGCAAGACGGGCGAGCTCGTCCGTGTAAAGCCCGGCTTTGCAAGAAACTTCCTCCTCCCGCGCGGCTACGCCGTGTCGGCGACCGAGGGACAGGTAAACAAGATCGAGCATGAAAAGCGTGCGGCACTCGCGCGCGCGGTGAAGCTTCGATCAAGCGCCGAGGCAATCGCCAAGACGCTTAACGGAATGGTCCTCGAAGCAGGCAAGCAAGCTGGCGAAGACGGACGCCTCTACGGTTCAGTAACGACCGCTGAGATTTCTGCGCTCCTTGCGCAGAAGAATTTTGAAATCGATCGTAAGAAGATCACGATCGCGGAAACGATCAAGTCCGTCGGCGAGTATGACGTAACCGTCAAGCTCTCGTCCGACATCAGCGCCACGCTGAAGCTCAAAGTCAGCGCCAAGGCGTAGTCCGACGAATGTTGGATCCGGCTACGCGTCCGTTTGGTGATCGCCCCCGTGCGATCCCAGAAGCACGCGTGCCGCCGCACTCACTCGAAGCTGAGCGCGCTGTTCTCGGAGGCATCTTGCTCGAGAACGGCGTGCTCAACGTCGTGACCCAAGTGCTCGGCGCCGAGGATTTCTACAGCGAAGCCAACAGTCTGATCTTTGCGACGATGACCGCGCTCTTTTCGCGCGGCGCTCCAGTCGACACGATCACACTCCGAGCGGAGCTCGCGACCCGTCTACAGCTCGCGCAGGCCGGCGGCGACGAGTATTTGTTGTCGTTGACGAACACGATTCCGACCATCGCGAACATCGAGGCACACGCGGACATCGTTCGCGAGAAGTCGTTGGTTCGAAAGGTCATCGCGAACTGCCACGAGATCGGCGCTCGCGGTTATGGCGACTACGGAGAGGTCACCGCCTTTCTCGATGCTGCGGAGAAGGCCATCTTCGAGGTGGCCAAGCAAAGAACCCGGCACCCTTACGAACACATCAAACCCGTCGTCAGACGCACGTTCGAAGAGATTACGAAGGCGGCCGAGCGCAAAGAACGAATCACCGGTCTCACGAGCGGATTCGAACGGCTCGACGACTACACAGCGGGAATGCACCCGGGCGATTTGATCATCGTTGCGGGCCGTCCTGCGATGGGGAAAACGAGCTTCGCACTGAACATCGGCGTCAACGCTTGCGCCGCAAAGCGCGTCGCCGTAGCAGTATTCTCGCTCGAAATGCCCAAGGAGCAGCTCGTCCGCCGCATGCTCTGCAGCGAAGCTCGCATCGATGCGTCACGCCTTCGTACCGGCAAGCTCACACGCGAAGACTGGCCACCTCTGGCGCAAGCAGCTGGATACCTGAGCGAGCTTCCATTCTGGATCGACGATACGCCGGGACTCACGATCATGGAGTTGCGCGCGAAGTCTCGTCGACTCGCGTCCGAATCGGGTGGCCTGGGTTTGATAGTCGTGGACTACCTCCAGCTCATGAGAGCGGGAACACGCACCGATAGTCGTGAGCAGGAGATCAGCGAGATCAGTCGCTCGCTGAAGGGCCTCGCCAAAGAGCTGGGGATACCGGTAATCGCTCTCTCCCAGCTGAACCGCGCCGTCGAAACACGCGGAACGAAGGACAAGCGCCCGCAGCTTTCGGACTTGCGCGAATCCGGCGCTATCGAGCAGGACGCCGACACGATCCTCTTCATCTACCGCGATGAAGTCTACAATCGCGACTCTCTGGATCGAGGCATCGCCGAGGTGATCATCGGGAAACAGCGATCCGGCCCGACTGGCACCGTACGCGTGCGGTTCTTCAACGAGCACACCCGATTCGACAACCTCGCAGCGGAAGAGTACGGCGAAGAATTTCAAGGTTGAGCAGTCAACTCGCCTGGAGCTACCGACCAGAAGTCGTGTTAGCGTCCGCCCGGGATGTCCTTCAGGATCGGATTTGCGCTCCTGTGCTTGACGGCGTGTTCGTTATCGAATCGCGCGGGGGACTTTCGGTTCGTCCGAGACGCATCGAGTGAGACCGGCTCTGGCGAAGCGGGCTTCTCTTCCGACAGTCAGATGGAGGCAAGCCTGCCGACGGATGCGGTCGCAGATGCTCCCACCGACGCTGGAATCGACTCGCCGCTCGATGCTTCTCTACAGCCACTGCTCGACGCAGGCACCGATGCCAGTGCAGACGCTCCCATCGACACTCTCTCGGCGATGGACGCACGGCCAGATGTTCCGCTCGACGCTGGCATCGACGTACCACTCGATCGCTTGAGCCCGCCTACCGGACCGGAAGCTGGTCCAGACGTTCGCGCGGATGTCGGATCCGATACCCAATCTCCGATCGACACAAGCATTCCTCCGGATCGCTCCAGCATTCCGGACGCGAGCGTACCGCCGGATCGTTCGTTCCCCCCGGACGTTTCGGTCACTCCAGACGTCGCTGAGGACATCGTCGTGACACCCGACGTGGAGGTCATCCCAGACACTGGGACCCCGATTCCAGACGCTTCTGAATCTGCGGACGCCGAGGAGCCTGTCGCTCAGGATGCAGCGGAGGTCGATCCTGATGCGTAGGTGGAATCAGTCCTGCCTGGTAGCCGTCACGGTGGCGCTCATCATGGCGTTCCTCGCGACGGTGCTTCGCCCTGCCGATGCACACGCCCAAGGGCGCAGGCGACGCGACTCGTCAGAGCAACCGGAGCGGCGGGCACGAGAGCTCTTCCGCGAGGGACGCTCGGCGATGGACGAAGGACACTACGACGTTGCGCTCGAACGATTTCGCGCAGCCCAGGAGCTCGCACCGCGACCGGATCTCCTCTACAACATCGGCCTTGCCGCGGATCGCCTAGGCAGAGACCAAGAAGCGCTTCAGGCATACGAAGAATTCATCGCCGAGCGCCCGGAATCCACGAACCGGCCAATAGTGGAGAACCGAATGGCCGCGCTGCGCCGACGGCTCGAGGCGGCGCGCATCGAGTCCGAGCAGGTCGCC
>CAZWQH010000136.1:0-11440 GCA_964635815.1 uncultured Sandaracinaceae bacterium | reverse complement strand
GCGAAGCGCACGCCGGACGAGCAGCTTCAGCTCTGGTTCAACTTCGGACGCGCGGGCGAGTCACTTGGAAAAGACGAACAAGCGGTCAAGGCGTTCACCGCTGCTCACCAGATTGATCCGGCGCACTTGCCGGCACTTCAGGGGCTCGCATCAGCGACATTCCGCACCAAGGACTGGACCAACGCGTTCAAGTACTACCAAGAGATCCTCGCGCGCGATCACGAAAGCCTTTCCCGCGAAGAGATTACGGACGCGTACTACCGCCTGGGCGCGGTAAAGCGCGAGCAGGGTGAGCGCCGCAAGGCGATCAACATGTTCGACAAGGCCCTTGAGCAGGATGCGCAGCACCTTCCAACGCTCGAAGCCGTTGTCGCGCTCTACACCGAGCAGAACGAGTTCGAGCAAGTCGTTCACTACAAGCGTCAGATGCTCGTGACCGCCGAGGGCGAGCGCCGCGTAAAGTTGCTCGAAGAGATCGGCGATATCTCCGCCGACAAGCTTCGTAAGCCAGACCGTGCAGTTGCGGCTTACGACGAAGCGCTCATCGAAGACGCGCGAAACCACGTCATCCTCCACAAGATTCTCAAGCTTCATCAAGATGCTCGTGATTGGGCCAACGCGGTTGCGACCATTCAGCGAATCAGCGATCTCGACGAGCGCGCCGCCGCGAAGTCGAAGTACGCGTACACGATCGGTGTAGTGCTTCGTGACGAGCTCAAGGACCCGGTTGCGGCCCTCGACAAGCTCAACGAGTCTCTCGACCTCGATCCGAACCAGCTCAAGGCGTTCGAAGCCATCAACAAGCTTCTAAACACGCAGCGTGACTGGAAGGGTCTCGAACGCGCGTACCGAAAGATGCTTCACCGCATCGTGGGCAAAGGAAACACTGCGCTCGAGTTCGAGCTCTGGCACCAGCTCGGTGTCATCTATCGCGATCGCATGAATCAGTACGAGTACGCAGCTGAGTCGTTCCGGACGGCGAGCGCGCTTCAGCCGGACCGCATCGAAGAGCACCAGATCCTAGCTGAGCTGTACGCGATGATTCCGGATCGAATCGGAGATGCAGTGCGCGAGCACCAGTATCTGCTCGAGCAGGACGCCTATCGCGTCGAATCGCACAAGGCGCTCTACAAGTTGTTCTTCGATTCTCGTGCGTACGATCGTGCCTGGTGTGTCGCGCAGGCGCTCGTCGTCATGAATCGGGCCGACACGGACCAGAAGAACTTCTACGACCAGTTCAAGGTCCGGGGTCCGATGCATCCGCGGGCCGTGGTGGACTACGAGACGTTCATGCGGAAGCTCTACCATCCTGAGCAGGACCTGTACCTCGGTGGCATCTATCGGGCGCTCGCAGGCGCCGTGCGTTCGATGAAGGTCCGCGCGGACAAAGATGTCGGTCTTCGTAAGCAGGACCAAGTCGATGTGGTTTCGAGCAGCGTGTCGTTCGTGAATGCTTTCAAGTTCGCGGCTCAGCTCCTAAGCATTCAGGCACCGCGCTTGTTCCTTCGGCAAGACAGTTCCGGTGGTCTCGGTCACTTGATCACGGATCCACCTGCAAGCGTTGCCGGGGCCGCTGTTCTCTCTGGTCTCATGCCGGCGGACCAGGCGTTTCTCGCGGCGCGACACCTCACGATGTATCGTCCGGACCTCTACATTTCGCGCGTTCTCACTGCTCGCGCGGAGCTCCAGGTCGCGCTTCTGGCGGCCCTGCGGGTAGTGAATCTCATCCCGGCTTCGGATCCGAATATCGAAGCGTCAGCGAAAGAAATCGCGCAGCGTCTCCAGCCCCAGGATTTGGATGCGCTCGGCAAGGCCGCCAAGTTGCTCATCAAGGATCGCGACGGCAAAGCGGATGTGAAGCGTTGGATCCAAACAACGGAGCTGACCGCGTGTCGCGCGGGCTTCCTCGTGGCGAACGACCTTGAAGTAGCCCGCAAAATGCTCGAGATGCTTCCCCCCGAGGGAGCTGACGACCTTCCGTGGCGCGAGAAGTTCAAAGACGTTCTTCTCTTCAGCGTTTCGGACCGCTACTTCGAGCTGCGTGAGCATCTCGGAGTTACGATCCGGGTGAGCTGAGCGGGTTCCTTCTAGTCAGTGCTGTGTCGCGTGCGTTCGGCTGCGTAGAGCAGCCAGGCGCCGCGCACGACGACCGCCGCGTAGGACAGCGACTGCTGCCCGAGGACCATCACGGCTGCTAGGGCAAAGCCCCCACCACTCAGTGCGTTCCCAATCGCGCTGGCGGACAGATGGAAACACGTCGCGAGCAAGAACGCTGCGAGGGCGAACGGAACTACGCGAGCGCGAAGCGTGAGACGAGCCGCGCGAAGCAGTGAGTCCTTTGCGGTCAGCACGGAGAGGCCCGCTCGCGAAACATCGTGAAAGACGTGCGCGCCGAGCAACAACACGAGGCCTGGGAAGACGCACAGTGCCGTGGCCACGCCGCGTGCGTGCTCGTTGGCGTCACTGTTGAGGAGAACGCGGGCCACGCTTGGTCCTCCGATGAGCGCTGCGAAGGCCAAACCGTATGCCGGCGCGGCGGCCAGTGATACGAGGCACGCGGATAGGTACCGGCGAAACCCCGCGCGGATAGCGCTTGCTGCGTTGTCCGCGTCACCGACCATGAAGGCGAGCCAGGTCTGCTGGATCAGAGGCGAGATTGCGAGCCAGACGCCTACGCAAAGCAGTGCCGGGATGCTGAGCGCTACGGTGTCGCGGCGGAGGCGTCGCACGAGATCGGAAAGCGCTGCACCCTCGGTGCTCCACAGGGTATCGAGCCCGCCTGGCGCGTCAGCCAAGGACGAAACGATCACGCCGTAGAGCGGGGTGATCAAGATCAGAGCTGCGAACGTGGTCAAACCGTACACACCGAGGGCGGACAGCCAGAGGTCCCGGCGCGAGAAGACGGGCGCGCGTTTGGTCGGGCTTCCCCGGACGTTTGAGTGTGAACCACTCGGGAGCCCCGCCGTGTGCGCAGATGCTGGCGCGGTTGCGAGGTGCGGTGTGTTGGTCGTTGCGTTCATGGTCCGAGCCCTGCCAGCAGCGCAAAGGCGCCTTGCAGCATGCGGCTCAAGAGCGGTCTGTGGGACCGAGTGGAGCGCCGCGTCAGCGTGTTGTCCAGGGTGCTTGGATCGAGAAGGTTGGAGCGAGTAGGGTCGAGCGCAATGTCCGTGATCGGTTCCGAACTTCGAAACGAAGCGCGGAGAACGGGTTCACTCGATGTCCACCAGACGTCGCGGACTACGCGGGAATTGCTGTAGAGACGGACGAGCAGCGGAACCGTGGCACGTCCTTCTCGGTGCGCGCTGAACGTGGTGACGTACTCGTGGCCTTCTCGCTCGGATTCTAAATCATCGATGCGAGCGTCTGCCGGACGCTCGTCCGTCAGCAGTGGTCTCCATACGTTCGTGCAGAACCCATCCCAGTAGTGTGCGTCGAACGCTGCGCAGAGGTCGTCTGGCGTCGGATGCTGAAAACGAAACGCTGTCGCATATGCACGCAGTGTCGCCGTCAATCGTGCGGGTCCCCACACTCGGCGAATCGTTTCGAGCGCAAGCGAAGTGCGCGCGTATACCCCGCGTCCGTACGAGCTCCGGTCGCGATACGCGCTCGCGGGAAGCTCTGCGGAGGGCAAATCCGACCCGCTCCAAAAGAGCATCGTTCGTGAGATCTGGAAGTTGTCCACGACAGATGGCGCGCGCGTCTTCCGAAGGAGGGATTCGCCGGCAAACTGTGTGAGACCTTCGTCGAGGAACGGATGCGCGACTTCGTTGGATGCCACCAGGCCGTAGAACCACTCGTGCGCGAGCTCGTGCGCGGTCGTGTGAAGCGCGCGATCCATGATGAAACGCGGGCCCCACCATGAATTCCAGCTCGCGATGAGCGTCGGGTATTCCATGCCTGCTGCGCCGTCTGCTCCGTGGGGCGGTATGACAACCGTCAGCGTGGGGTACGGATAGACGCCGTAATCTCGTCCGAAGGAATCGAGTCCATCGGCAACGACTTTCGCATGTCCGGCGATGGAGTCGCGATGCCCAGGTGGGTAGAGAATTCGAACGTGCACGCCAGCGTGTTCGAACTTGTGCTCGCGAAAATGCGGCCACGCGGTGAAGGCGAAATCGTGGACCTGTTCCGCAACGAAACGCATCCGGTCGTGTGCAGGGTCGCTCTCAACGAGTTGACCTGTTGCGCCCACGCGAAAGCCTTTCGGCATGTGGAGTGTGACATCGTAGTCCGCGAAGTCGGAGTAGAACTCGCCAAAGCCATGATACGGGAACGTCGCCCAAGTCCCGTCACGCTCGACCCGTGCTGGTTTCGGGAACCACTGCGCCACCATGTGAAAGTCCCGAACGTAGCCCGATCGCGCGGCTGCTCCTTCGGGAAGCATGGAACGGAACTGGATCATGAGGTCGACGCCCTCGCCCGGTGCGACCGGGGCGTGCAGGCTGACGCGCATCTGGGTCTGGTCGCCGGGGATCAGCTCGCGATTCGTTCGAGGAAGCAAGTCCTGGCCGTCGCGTGTTTGCAACGCTTCGATCTCGATCCCACCTGAGCCACGATGGGGCACCCCTCGGAAGCTCGGGCCGGACTCTCGAAAGAAGACTGTTCCCGTGTCCCGAAAAGCGTTGAGGTAGAGGTGAAGATAGATAACGTCGAGGGGGACGCGCGACGAGTTGATCCACCTGAGTTGAAGAACTCCGTGAACCACGTGTGTCTTGGGATCGAGCGTGGCTTCGAGTACGTAGCGAGATCGGGGCGTTCGCTCGGCTCGAGAGGCTGCTGGGACGGCAGCGCCGATGGCGATGAGTCCGAGCACCCACGTAAGAACCAAACGCCCCGGGCTCGCGAACATGTGCCAGCGTCTTGCGCTTGCCATGTGCGCTCGTGTTGCCATATGCGCGCATCTTGTATGCGAACGCCGGCGTCAGGCAAGGTGTCTAGGTGGGAGTGACCACGACGGAAACGACGTTGAACACACGCCGCGCAACTCGCGAGTTCGCACGTGCGTTTGCGACCACCCTTCGCGCAGGCGATCTCGTCTACCTCGAAGGGCCGCTTGGTGCGGGAAAGACCTTCATCGCTCGCGGAATGCTGCGCAGTCTTGGATTGCCTGCTCGCGTTCCCGTAACCAGTCCGACGTTCTCCCTGATCGTCGAGTACGCCGAGCTTTCTCCAGCGGTGATTCACGCCGACCTCTACCGACTCGAGGACGAGGCGATGATCGCGGACACTGGATTGGTCGACCTTGTTCGGGCGCGGAGCTCGATTGTCCTTGTCGAATGGGGCCTACGGTTCGCTCGAGTGCTCGGTTCTGGCCGTGTGCTCACGTTGGAATGCCAAGGGGACAGCAGGACCGTTCGAGAGTCCGCGGTTGCGACGCGCGGGTAGGTCTGATACGAGCTGGCCGTGCCCCGGAGGAGTGACATAAACTCCGTTTTGCTGATCGGTTCCGGGCCTATTGTCATCGGACAGGCCTGCGAGTTCGACTATTCGGGTACTCAAGGGGCGAAAGCCCTGAGGGAAGAGGGTTACCGGGTCATTCTGGTCAACTCGAACCCGGCGACCGTCATGACCGACCCCGAGTACGCCGACCGGACGTATGTAGAGCCGCTGATCCCGGAGGTGCTTGAGGCGATCATCGCTCGCGAGAAGCCGGATGCGTTGCTTCCAACGTTGGGCGGGCAGACTGCGCTCAATCTTGCGCTGGAGCTTGATCGCACAGGGGTTCTCGAGAAATACGGCGTAAAGCTCCTCGGCGCGAATGTCGCCGCGATTCGAAAAGCTGAAGACCGCGAGCTCTTTCGAGTCGCGATGGAGAAGATCGGTCTCGAGTGCCCCCGCGCGCGCGTTGCGCGGTCCATTCAGGAAGCCGAAGCTGCGGTCAAAGAGATTGGCTTTCCAATCATCCTCCGTCCATCGTTCACCCTCGGTGGAACGGGAGGAGGAATCGCCTACAACCGAACGGAGTTCGATCGCGCCATACGTTGGGCACTGCAGCAGTCTCCGACGGGCGAGTGTCTTGTGGAGGAGAGCGTCCTCGGTTGGAAGGAGTTCGAGCTCGAAGTGATTCGCGACCGCGCGGACAACTTCGCCGTCATTTGCACGATCGAGAACATCGATCCGATGGGCGTGCACACGGGGGATTCCGTGACCGTCGCGCCCGCGATGACGCTCACAGACCGCGAGTATCAGCGGTTGCGAGACGCCGCGCGAGCGGTGATCACCGAGATCGGCGTGGACACCGGTGGATCGAATATCCAGTTCGCCGTGAACCCCAAGGACGGGCGCGTCGTCGTCATCGAGATGAATCCGCGTGTTTCGCGTTCGAGCGCGCTTGCGTCTAAAGCGACGGGATATCCGATTGCGAAGATCGCTGCGAAGCTTGCGGTCGGGTACACGCTCGACGAGCTACGCAACGACATCACGAACACCAGCGCCGCATTCGAGCCCGTGATCGACTATGTCGTGGTGAAATGGCCTCGCTTCGCGTTCGAGAAATTCATCGGCGCGGATCCGCGACTGACGACACAAATGAAGTCCGTCGGTGAAGCGATGGCCATGGGCCGCACCTTCAAGGAAGCGTTCCAGAAAGCCGCCCGCTCCCTAGACATCGGTCGCGACGGAGTCGTTTCGCTGCTCAGACGCGTCGACTACTCTGCGCTCGCGGACGTGCTCCGTCGCATGCGTGACTCTGGCGGCTCGTTCACGGGCGTTCCTCGCCTGGCGAAGTCCGCAGGTCTGGCCGGGCAGCCGGATACGATTGCAGCGCAGCCTCGAGATGCGACGACGCGTGATGCAATCTTGGAGGTGATTCGAACACCTCTTCCCGATCGATTGTTCTACGTTCTGGATGCATTCCGATGCGGCGCATCCGTGGACGACGTTCATGCGTGTACCTCGATCGATCCATGGTTCTTGCGCGAGATGTCCGAAATCGTGGAGCTCGAGAGTCGCGCTTCCGTTTCCGAAGCGAAGCGAGCGGGCTTTAGCGATGCAAACCTTGCTTTGCGGGGCGTGAAGTCCGACCTCAAGCGGGCCTTTAGCCGGGTGGACAGCTGCGCCGCAGAGTTTCCCGCGCATACGCCGTACATGTATTCGACGTACGGATCGGATCCTTCGGCGGGTGAAGTGGAGCCGACCGAGAAGAAGAAGATTCTCATCCTCGGTGGCGGTCCGAATCGAATCGGACAGGGAATCGAGTTCGACTACTGCTGCGTCCATGCATCGTTCGCACTCCGTGAGGAGGGCTTCGAGACCATCATGGTCAACTGCAATCCAGAAACCGTCTCTACGGACTACGACACCTCTGACCGCCTGTATTTCGAGCCGCTGACACTCGAAGACGTGCTCGCGATTGTCGAGGTCGAGAAGCCGTTCGGGGTGATCGTGCAGTTCGGTGGGCAGACGCCGCTGAAGCTTGCGCTTGGGTTGGCGCGTGCGGGAGTTCCGATTCTCGGGACGAGCGCGGAGGCGATCGATCGCGCGGAAGATCGCGAGAAGTTCGACGCTTTGCTCGAGAAGCTTGGCCTCCGGAGGCCGCGTGGCGGAATCGCGCGCACGACTTCGGACGCGTTCGAGATCGCAGAGCGGATTGGATACCCCGTCGTCGTTCGTCCGAGCTACGTGCTTGGCGGTCGGGCGATGGAAGTCGTGACGAGTCGACCAGACTTGGCGCGCTACCTTTCGACCGCGCTCGAGGCGGTCGAAGATGCCGAGGCCCGAACCATCCTCGTCGACGAGTACGTCGCTGACGCAATCGAGGTGGACGTCGACTGCGTGGCGGACGGTCAAAGCTGCGTGATCGGCGGCGTGATGCAGCACATCGAAGAAGCCGGCGTCCACAGCGGCGACTCCTCGAGCGTGTTGCCTCCCCATGCGCTTCCTCCCGATGTACTTGCGACGATTCGATCTTCGACGCGCGCACTTGCTCTCGAGCTCGGAGTCCGCGGTTTGATGAACGTCCAGTTCGCGGTTCGGGGAAGCGCCGTCTATGTGCTCGAGGTCAATCCTCGTGCATCGCGCACAGTGCCGTTCGTGGCCAAGTCGATCGGCGTCCCTCTGGCGAAGATCGCGGCGAAGGTCATGGCCGGGAAGACCCTCGCTGAAGTTGGATTCACCAAGGAACGGCGCACATCGCATGTTGCCGTGAAGGTTCCGGTCTTCCCGTTCGTGAAGTTTGCGGGGGGAGTCGATACGATTCTCGGTCCGGAGATGCGCTCCACCGGAGAGGTCATGGGCATCGCGTCGGACTTCCCGCGTGCGTTCTATCGCGCGCTCGTTGCTGCGGGGATTCGCCTCCCGGAGAAAGGTCGCGTGTTCATATCCGTGCGCGACGCGGACAAGCCGGCCGCGACCGAGATTGCGCAGCGCCTGGTCGAGCTTGGATTCGAGCTCCTCGCAACGGGCGGTACGCAAGTCGCTCTGGAACGCGCCAGCGTGCGGTCGCAGCGAGTGAACAAAGTCTACGAAGGACAGCCCCACATCGTTGATCGCTTGCGCGACCGCGAAGTGGCGATGGTCATCAACACCACTCAAGGGTCGAAAGCCATTCAAGACAGCGCCTCGCTGCGCGCGCAGGCGTTGTTGTCGGGAGTGCCGTACTTCACGACGATGGCGGCGGCCGTGGCTGCGGTTGATGCGATCGATGCATGGCGAGATTCGGGCGGTTGGTCGCCGGAGAATACCGTGCGCTCGCTGCAGGAGTACCACCGTCACAATGAATCGACGCCTCCTCCACGCCCGTAGCTGCCTTGCCCTGTTGATCTGCGCGTTCGCGGTCGTCCTGGTTGCGGTCGTCGTCACGCCGGGCGCAGCGCAAGACCCACCGGTCGAGCTTGTCCGGCGCGAGACGTTTCACGTGCCCGGATTCGAGAGCGACCGGACAGAACGCGTCGTTGCTACGTGGCTTCGTCGGCCGGACGGTCAGGCATTTGCCCCAGGAGAGAAGCTCCCGGTCTTGGTCGCACTTCATGGCGCGCAAGAGGCCACGTACGCCGCGGAACGCGCAGCGCTTGCTTGGTCGCTCGACTACCAGATGGACCGCGCGCTCGCCGCATTGAAGCGTGGATCGCTCTCGCGGGACGATTTTGGCGGGCTGGTTCGCGCGACACGCCTTACGCAGATAAATCGAGAGCTCTCGCGTAGGCCATTCCGCGGACTGATCGTACTCACTCCACGAACACCGAATCTCCTGAGCGAACCCGTGGGCGCTCCGAGGATCGCCGCGTACGCGGACTGGATCGTCCACAGCGTTCTAGGTGCTGCACGGGGCGCGCTGCCGGTTGCAGAAGATCGCGCGGGTACAGGTATCGACGGCGTTTCGCTTGGCGGGCGCCTCGCTCTGGAGATCGGATGGTTGCGCCAGGATGTCTTCGGCGCCGTTGGTGCTCTGCAACCCGCGATTCGCGGACAGGAGAGCGCGCTCGCTCGCGCAGCTGTCGCCGGACACCGACGTGGCCAAGCTCAGGCCACGCGGATCGTTACAAGTGATGGCGATCCTGGGCTTCCGGCAGCGCGAGCCCTGTTCGCGCTCCTCGGGCGCGCCCACATTGCGAGCTCTCTCACGACGACGCCGGGCACTCATGGCTACGAGTTCAATCGCGGTCCAGGCGCCCTCGAGATGTTGTTCTGGCACGATCGAACGCTCCGTGTGAGGCCGTAGTGCGCGTGCGTTTATGTGCTCGGGGCTGCGAGTAGCGCTTCGCGATCACCGGCCTGCCTTGCCCGGACGCATCGGGCCGAGTAGCGTTCGTTCGCCATGGACAAAGTTCCGATAACCGCAGAGGGACACGCAGCACTCAAAGAGGAGCTGCAGCGCCTCCGTGAAGAGCGTCCGAAGATTTCAGCCGAGATCGGAGTGGCTCGCGAGCACGGAGACCTTCGAGAGAACGCCGAGTATCATGCGGCCAAAGATCGACAGGGTATGGTCGAAGCACGAATCGCCGATATCGAAGACAACATCGCGCGTGCAGACATTATCGACGCGCAGCAGATGCGGGGAGACCGAATCGCCTTCGGCGCGTATGTCCAGATGGAAGACACGCGCGATGGACGTGAAGTCGAGTACCGGATTGTCGGGCCAGCCGAAGCGGACATCGAGCTAGGGAAGATCTCCGTTACGTCCCCCGTCGGACGTGCGCTCATCGGTCGCGAGGTCGGCGACGAAGTTACGGTCAAAGCTCCTGGCGGCGACCGTGTTTATGAGGTTTCGAGCATTCGCTGGCCCTCTGACATGATCAAGAAGCAAGCTGCGCAAGACGCAAAGTCCAACGCGTAGCGTTCGCCGTGAGCGCAAACCGAGCACCGGTCGCGACCGCGTCCGGCCCACAGCGCGCTGAATCCGATATGCCGCTCGAGAACGTTCGCGGCGTCGGGGCGGCGCTCGCCGCTCAGCTCATCGAGCACGGTTTCCGTACGCCGCGCGACCTCGCTCGAGAGCTGCCGCGGGGCTACGACGACTTTCGCGTCGATGCGGACGTGACGCGAATTCGTGACGGAGAGAACGTCGTCGTGTCTGGCACGGTTGGGGAGATTCAGCGGGGCGCTGTTCGAGGACGCGGCCTTGCGACGGTGCTCCGTGACGGAGCGTCAGGGAGCGAGGTGCGCCTCGTGTGGTTTCATGAGTACCGAGGGCTCGCCGCCACGCTGAAGGAAGGGGCTCTCAAAGGAAAGCTACGCGTAAGCGGTCGCGCAGAGGTTTTCCGCGGCCGCGTGACCCTTACGCACCCGGAGTTTCTTTCGGCTCGCGCCACTGGGATCGAAGGTCGCTATCGCCCAATCGGAGAGATTCCCGCCCGCACGATCGGCCGCATCGCGCGCGCAGCGGCAGAAATCTGCCTTGTTCCGGATGCGGTTCCAGCGGTCATCCGGGAGCGCGAAGGTCTGGAGCGTGTTCACGATGCGGTGCTGAGACTTCACGGCCCATCGCAGTCGCTTTCGGAGGTCGAGTGTCGCGTGCTCTCGACGGGCGATTCTTCCGCGCACCGACGACTCGCGCTCGAGGAACTCTTCGTTCTGAACGTGGCAGCGCGAGCGTCCGCGATATCCGGGGCCGTTTCGAGTCGTGCGATCGACTCGCCTCTGCAATGCGGAAGCACCGCGCTGCAGAAAAGCCTGATCGAGGCGCTTCCTTTCGTGCTCTCGACTTCTCAAACCACCGCTATCCAAGATCTGAGTACACGGTTCTCTGCTGGACGCGTCCGGGCGCTTCTGCAGGGCGATGTGGGGAGCGGAAAGACGGTTGTGGTCGGGGCAGCTGCTGCGAGCGTGCTCGAGGCCGGCGCGCACGTTGCGCTGATGGTCCCCACGGACATGCTCGCGCAACAGCATTTTGACGTGTTCCGTTCATGGTTCGAGAACAAGATTGCGGTTCACCTCGTAACTGCGAGCTCGAGAAGCGCGCGCGCCGCGGCCCAGCGAGCTGCGTGCGGTGCGACTCCCGCGT
>CAZWQH010000135.1:0-11489 GCA_964635815.1 uncultured Sandaracinaceae bacterium | reverse complement strand
AGGCGCTGAAATACGCCGAAGAGCTTGTCCGCGTACGTCATGTCGAAACCCGCTCCGTTGTCCGAAACGGAGTACACGTGCTCGTGGGCTTGCGTCTCGCCTGCGACCCGGATGCGCGCGACGTCTCGATCGCGCGAGTATTTGATCGCGTTGCCTAGAAGGTTCTCCCACACCTGCCGAAGGAGGTTCTTGTCGCCCTCCGCTGTCGGAAGGTCGTCGACTTCAAGCTTGATCTCACGGCCGAAAGTTTTCTCCAGGCTGTCTTCGAGCACGGCCTTGACGATTGCGTTCATGTCTACGACCTCGAGGTTCGGGACGACTCGACCGACGCGTGAGAATCGCAGAAGGTCGTCGATGAGCTGAGTCATTCGAGTCGCGTTCTTGCGTATGCGCGCAACAAAATCGGCGCCGTCCGGAGACAGAGAGCTCTCTTGATCATCGACCAACGCTCTCGAGAACCCGTCAATCGCTCGAAGTGGGGCGCGCAGGTCGTGCGATACGGAATGAGCAAATGCATCGAGCTCCTGATTCGCTGCCTCGAGCTGCCGCTGCCGCTCCATGATTCGAATGTGCTCGTCTCGATCGGTCACGTCTTGAAACGCTAGAAGCATCAGCGCCTGATCCTCTTCAGAGCGTTGAATCCTCCGTGCGTTCAAAAGCATCGTGCGCTTTCCAAGCGATGGAAGATCTTGCTCGATCTCGTAGTCGGTCACTTCCAATCGCTGCGGTAGCACAGAGGTGAGTACGCTTCGGAGCTGTGGCGTGTCCCACTGCCGGTTGGAAAGCTCGTAGAGCGGCTTCCCGTACGTTTCGCCTTTCGAGATCTGAAATGTCTCCGTGAATGCGCTGTTTGCCGAGACAAGACTCAGCGCGCCATCGAGCACAACTAGCGGTTCGCGAACCGTGGACAGAATATTCTCCGCTAGCGCACGCGCCTCCCTGGCGTCTTCTTCCATGCGGTAGCGGTCGGTGACATCGCGAGTGATGAGCACGACCCCGACGACCTGGCCGTCCTGTCGGACCGCCCCTAAACGGCGCGAGTAGTGCCTGACCGTTCCATCGCGGGCCGTTCGAGGACCTTCGAAGCTCGCGGGAAGCCCGGTTGCGACCACCGAGTCGAACGTTCCGCGTAGGGCTTCCCGCGAGGCGTCGTCTTGGAGGCTCAGCCAATCCGTGTCGATGACTTGCTCGTACGAGAGATCCGGGGCGACGCGGTTCGCATACTTCACTCGCCCATCGAGCCCAACGTAGGTCACGTCGTCCGGAGCGTTCTCGAAGATTGCGCTGAGTAGCGCTGCCTGCTCTTTGCTACGCGACTCGCTAGCGATGAGAGCCTGCTGAGCGTCGGCCAACAAGTATGAATGACCGGCGGGTAGAATCGCGGAGTCGACAGAGCCTTGGATGGCCGCTCGCAACGCACGTTCTGCATCGGCGAGGCGAAGGACAAGAGCCGCAATGTCGGACGCGCTCGCGGAAACGGATGGGTGGTGATCTGCATCGAGGTCGGGAACCCGTTCGCCGCCGCTCACTGCTCCTCACTCGATTGGAAGATCGCGCGCGCCGTCAGCACGGCTGCTTCCTCACTCAAGTCGCCGATGATCGATTGAACGGGCAGCGGAGAGATTACGAGTGTAGGGGTTACCAGGATTCCGTCTTTCAGTGCGCGCTCAGGCTTACGCAGCACGTCTACCACGTTGACGTCGTACCCGTACCCATCGCGATGTGGCGCTTGCGGATTGACAGCAAGTTTGCGTGCGATTAGGTCGAACTCTCGCGCCAGCCCGGCTGGTCGGCAATGGTGCTAGGTTCGCCCGTCGAGCGCTCAGAACGTGACGAGCGCAAACGACCCACGCGTCAGCCCGCGAACCGGCGAATCGTCGTCATCGCTCTCGCGATCATCTTTGTTAGGCTCGCGGCTGACATCTATCCGTCGTGGCGCGTGCTTCGCGGCGTGTCTCACGACGGATTCTGCACGAGCACTTGGATGTGCGAACTCGGTCACGAATGTCTCGTAAGCTCCGTGCAGGCCGGTGTTCGACTGTTCGCGAGTGGACACCGCTAGTGCGGACGAGTTGGTCGGGGGAGTTGGTGCGGACGTTCGTCGAGAACGTCACCGGTGCGGGCGACGCTGCCACCGAACATTGGCGCGAGCACGCCATCGGTGAAGACGATCAGCTCTCGGCGTTAGCGGTCCGAACCTACCAAATTGAGGCGACGACGAAGCTCGGACGCCGAAAGACACCCGGGCCGCCATCGTTGGCGAGCAACCTCTTCGGCAAGGAGGATCAGGCTCTCGTGAATGGGCGTAGGGACGCCGACGCGGCGACCTTGTGCCACTGCGCTACCAAGCAGGAACGCAGTCTCGAGTCCATCGCCACGCTCGAGCGCCGAGCGAGTCGAGCCACCTACGCGCATGCGGCCATCGACAGGGGCAATGTCGAATCTACCCACGCGTCGAAGAAACGCAGCCACGTCCTCGAATGGTTGTCCCGCCGCGCGCCACACGTCGCGTGCCTCTTCACGCGCTAGCTGAATCACCTCATCTGCAGGTTCGTTGCACAGCGCGATGACGATGCCGCCGAGGTTGATCAATAGCTTTGCGCGGATCCACGGAGCGACGTTCGCATCGAGTTGCGCGCGCATACCTGCGGCTTCGAGTCGTACGACAAGCCACGAAGCCCAATCGCTCGCGCCGTTCGGCCAGTTACCGAGCACGATCGTGCCGATGTTTGGGACGCCGGGCAGGGCAATTACTCCGGGTGCGCGACGCTCCGCCGGCAAATACACCGCGGCTGCGATCGTCGTGTGCCCGCGCGCGGCGATGTACTCGATGGGTCCGGTCCCGTTCTGAAAGCTCGCAACAGCTACCTGTGGAGAGAGGCCAGCGAGTGCGTCGGCCGTGTGCTGTCCCATCGTGGTGAGGAGAACGAGGTCGTCAGTCGATGGTTGAGCCTCCTCGAGACTTGCGACCGTGGGAACTAGAACACGCCGCTCGAGACCTGGAAATCGAAGTTCCACCCCATTCGCACGAATCGCCGCTCCGTGTTCGTTGCGTGCGATCAGGACGCACTCTGTGCCGGTTTCATGCAGAAGCGCACCGATCGACGCACCGATTGCTCCGGCACCGAGAACGAGGACTCTGCGAGGCTTGTTCACAATGTCTCCCCCGGAAGTGGAACGCCACGCTGTGCGCGTTCCGGCGTGCTCGTCTTGAATGAAGCCGTGGTAGCCGCCCGTCCAATGCACCAGTAGGAAATCGACACCGGGGTAGACGCGCTCTGGTTCTGCTCTGTCCACCATCCAGAATGGATGCCGCCGCCAAATGAAGTCTTCGGTGCGCCGGTTCCGCATACCATACGCGCAGTCTGTGCCAGGCTTCGGGTAACCGCGACAATATGACGAGGTCTGCACGAAGCGCCCCAGAGAGGCTCCTGCCGTCTGTCATTTGGTGGGAGTCTATGCGTCACCTTGAAACAACATCACCACACGCAATCTGACGCAACCGCCGATGCGCATGGCCTGTGTTTGCGGACTTGTGCATCCTCGCTAGAAGCGATGCTCTCCGCGAGAAACGAAACGCTCGTGCTCGTTCTCTATGATGTACGCGCGTTCGTCGCGCTTCCCACAAACGACTTCATGTGGTCGTGGTGGAATGAGACCGAAGACGCACTCCGTGAGCTCGACGCGTTGATCGCTCGTGTGGAGACGCTCGGTGACATTTCCGCCACGCTCCACACGTTGTTCGCGCCGACGGGTCCGCTCCAAGAAGTCAGTATCAGTAGTGGCTGGGGAGATGATCTTCTCGAGCTCGCAGATCGGTTCGAGTACGCCGCACGAACGGCCGCGAGCTGCCACTGTCTGACTCCGCCGTTTCGGTACACAGACTTCGAACGGAAGTCGCTCGGCGTAGACCAGACGAAAGGGCGCTTCGCGGAAGTGAGCGTGGATACGTGCCGCGCGTGCGCCCAGAAATTTCTTCACTATCAGTACGAGTTGGAAGGCATTTCGCGATCGGGTAGGTGGTATCGGGCCCCTGTCTGCACGGTGGAGCTACGAAACCTACTCCCCGAGGCGGCGCCTGCGATCCTCGCGACGCGTCCTTGGTACTACTTCGGTGGCAGCTACTTCGAGAGCTCGGGGCAACGAACGACGAGTCCTCTGAAACCCCAACTTGTGTGAGCCGCGGGTGACTTCAAGCGCTCGCGTGAACGTAGAGTTCGGCCAAGGATGATAGATTCCGCGGTGGGCAATGAGAACGTGAGAGAACCGAACGAACCCGCGCCGCAATCCGAGCGCGGCCGAACACTCAGAATCGCTCTCGCTCTTGTTCTCGTAGCTCTCGCAGGAGGCATGTATCCAGCGTGGCGCGTGCTTCGTGGAGCGACTCACGGTGGATTCTGCAACGGCGAATGGATGTGCGATCTTGGGCACGAGTGCGTGCCTAGTCCGATGGGTCAAGGGTTGGCGTGCGCGAGGCGCTGCGCGACGGACGCGGATTGTAGAGGAGTGCGGTGCATCGAGCGCATCTCAATCGGTGGTGGCTTGCTCCGCGACATAGTTCCAGTTCGAAATGGTGACGGTGTCTGTGCGGTGCTGCCGAATGCGGCGCCGCCACAGAAATAGCTCTTCGACGCACTTCGAGGCGCGACTTTGCAGCTATCCCGTCTCGGCACGACAGCTCCGTGAGCGCTGCCGACCAGGAACAAGATGCCAAGCGAGAGCGGTCGCGCGGGTGGACGAATCGCAGCTCGCGATGGGAAGGATCTTGCTGCAGAGGCGTAGTATTCGCGTGGTGCAGAGTCGCAGCATGAGGCTTGGCTATCGAAGCGACGGGTCCCCCGTCGAGCTCAGCGTCGGACCCCGGACAAAGAAGCTAGCGCTGAAGAAGAAGGATTCTTTGGCGTCGGTCGACTTGTCCGAGCTCTGTCAGACGCCGCTTCTCGAGGAGCTCACCTTGATTGCGCTGGAGGCGCCGACGCTCGATCTCACCCCACTGGCCGCGCTGAAGAACCTGCGATCGATTCGAGTCGAGGCGTGGAATCTCGAGCTCGTCGATCTCAGCCCACTACGGTCGTTGTCCGCTCTCGAGTCCCTGGACTTTCTCACGGGGAAGAGCGACCGCCTCCGCGCGGATGTGACGCCCCTGGCCGAGCTGCCACGTGTGAGAAGTCTACTGGTGCAGGGGGGTATGGAGTTCGACGCTCTGCGCGACCCCACAACGATTCGCTCCAAGTACATGCGCGAGCAGCGAGAGGCCTCTTCGTACATTAAGCGGGGGCTTCCGGCGGAAATCCTGAGAGAGCTTCGCCTGAGCTTTCTCGTGACCGATGAGACGAGCGAGCAGCTCTTGGGTCGTATCGACACCAAGCAGCGGGCGTTGCTTGAGGACCTCTACGTTCCGGTCCCGGCTGTCCGAGTTCGATACGAGGATTTCGGTGTCAACGATCCTCCCGTCGCGATCCATGTTGCTGCCGATCACCCTCGCGGGGTGCCTGCGCTCACTATGTTGGTGGCCACGCAGAACGGGATCCGGACGTTTCTGGAGCGAGCCCCGACGCGCTGCTACTTCGAGGGTTTCACCCGCATGAACGTTTCGCGCTCGCATCGGTTTACCGATCCTCCTGTGTACGAGCTGGAGCTCGGCTCGTAGCCGGTGCTCCGGCGCGGCCAATTAACAAGGAATTGCATCGGCCGTGCCAAACGCCAATCACAGCGGTTTCCGATGCGTTGGTTACTCCGCGAAAGGCCCCCTAAACGCGCTCCAAAAGCCTCGGGAGGTGGTTTCCCGGCGAGTCGGAGTCGCCAAGATAAAACCGCATCCCCCAGCATTCTTCGGTGTCGAGCGAGACATAGATCGTGAGCCCCTCGTGATACGCCACGACGTGGTACCCGAGGTACGTGAACTGTTCCCCGACTGGATGCACGTGGGAGTCGTAATCCGCGAACTGTTCCACGACACGGTACCGGGCTCCGACATCTAAGCCGGCATAGCTCGCCCGCGCGTTCGGGATCCGGTCGAGTAAGTCGGGGGCCGTCTTGTTCACGGGCTACGTCTCTGACAGCGGATCGTTTCCGGTGTGAGGAATCTGGTCATTCGGCACACGACGGGCTCTCCGCTCGCGTCCAGAGCGAACGCGATCTCCTCGGAGGTTCCTGGGAGATCCGTGCTTGCCCATACTCCGCTTCGTCGCGTCGCGTAGCGCGCTTCATGGCCGTACACGACGTGCGGCGTGCCATCGGTAGCGAGCTGAAGACGCGGCAGGCTCCCGACGTTTGGATCGATCACTTCACGCTCCCATCCCGTCGCGGTTTCGCGTTGAGACGTTGTCGCGCTCGTCACGTCGATTCCGCTCGCCGCTACGACGAGCGTGCCAGATGGCTCGAACCCAATCGAGAACCGACTGCCTGCGAGTCCTACCAGCGCTCGCGTCACGGCAGGCTGCACCAAGCCGAAATAGTCGTGGAACGTCGGCGTTCCCGTCGGAGTCAGCGCGAGGTTCGACGCGCCGGGACTCCCTGCGCGCGTTGCCGTCAAGACGCCTCTTCCGTCCTCGGCGATGAAGCATCCTGCGGAGAGATCGATTCGCACAAAGCCGTGTATCCCACCGGATGCGTCAATGATCAGCTGGGTCGCGTCGATGTCGTTCGGATCTGCGGGGCTCGCGCCGCGCGCAATGACCTGCCAACCGCTCGGCGCACGTCGCGCGAGGACAAGCTCGTCGGGTCTCCGCGTTTGGTAGAGCACCACGGGAACATTGTCTGCACCAACTGCGATGGCGACGTCTCCGGCTGGGTCGGTCGCGAAAGTCTCCGTCAGCCAGCCCGATGGACCGAGAACGCTGTAGCGTCCGCCGGTGTACGCGACGTGGATGCGGTCGTCTCGATCGACCGCGAGCCCAAGCTGAAACAAACCGGAGGCCTCCAGTGCGGGGATGAATTCCCACGCGCAGCAACCGGTCGAGCACGGATAGCTGTTCTCCGAGCAGGTCTTCACAACACAGGTACTCGCCTGACATCCGAGAGTTTGCACGTGGTCCGTCACGGACGGACACATTGCGCAAACACCCGCGCAGCTTCGCTCTCCTTCTCCGCAGCGAGGAGTCGCGCAACGGGGGACAGCCTCGTCGATGCTGCTCGTGCAATCCCCATTGCCGTCGCAGACGAGCGCCGCGGGAAGGCAGCGGTTGTCGCAACGAAATTGATTGTCAGGACAGGGCGGGAATAGAGACGGGCACACCGCTCGATCTCCACACGCGACGCTCGCGGAACACTCGGCAAGGCCCCCCACGTCCCCAGTTCGCGCGCACGCAGAGAGACAACTATCGAAACTCGTCGTTCCACATCCTGCCAGCGCACCGCACGTGATCTCGCAGTCGTTGCCGCAGCTCGCGAGCTCCGTGCACTCGAGCGCGATACACGTGATGAGCGTGCCGAGCGCTCCGGCACACCGGTCGGCAAGACACTCGGCGCCGCCAAACACGCCACAGCCGGAACGACAAACATCGAGTTCACGGTGCTCATTCGCGCACGTGCCGGCGCGGCAAGCCCCGACGGTTCGCGAGATGCAAGCTTGGCGCGGCTCGCAGATTCCTGCTGTGCACACTTCGCTCGACGCGCATCCTGCGCCGCATGTGGATCCACCGTCGTCGGTGCGAGCATCGGTCGTGCCCGTGTCGATCGCGCCTGTGTCGATCGTGATTGAGGCGTCGACTCGAGAATCTGTCGAAGAGTCGTTACGCCCGCTGTCTGGTGGGGTGCTGTCTCGAGCGGCGTCCCCCGGTGGCCGAGCCGAATCGACAACATCGATCGTTCGAGCTGCATCCGACGCGCTGTCTATGAGCGAAGCGCGATCGTGACTTACCGACGCGTCGGGATTCTCGAGGGGTCCCGTTGAGCCCGAACGGGCGCAACTCGCACCTAAGCACAGCGGGACGAGCACGACGTAAGACCGATAAGGCATGCGCTGGTTTAGCAGCACGGGACGGGCTGTGCCTTCAGGTGAAAGAACGCACGTACTCCATTCTCGGTTCTCCTCGTCGTTTAGGGACTCTGCGGATTACGTCACCGCAGAGCCCCACTCTGGACGCGGGAGGGGCGCGGCAGAGCCCACACGCGTCTCCCGTCACGGCTCGGACGCTCTCAATACTCCAATCGCCTCTGGCACCACGAACGAACGTTACGGACCACTTCTGGACCGTACGGTCGAGTCATCGTGACTCCGACCCAGCTCAACGCTCGTGATGTTTTACAAGCGGGAAGTCGATGTCCGTCTTCGCCACCTCGTTCAGGTAGTTGGTGAATGTCGTAAGCGCCACGTTGGCGACGACGTCGACTATCTCAGTGTCGCTAAGTCCGGCGCGCCGAACGGCTACGACGTCTTCTTCGGCAACACGACCGCGCTTGTCCGTGATCGTGCGCGCGAAGCCAAGTACTGCGGCGAGCCGCGGGTCCTCAGACGCAGCGTTGCGTGCGTTATCGGCTTCCGCATCCGAAAGACCGGCGCCCTTGCCGAGAACGGTGTGCGCCGAAAGGCAGTAGTCGCAGCGGTCGAGCTCCGATACGACAAGGGCGATCGCCTCGCGCGTCTTCCCGTCGAGTCGGCCTTTGCTCACCGCTCCAAAGAAGGATGTAAGCGCTTCGAGCGCGGATGGAGACTGGGCAGCCACACGGAACATGTTTGGCGTCACGCCGAGACCCTTCTGGACCCCGTCGAGCAAGGCCTTTGTGGTTCCGGTCGTCGTTGCAGGATCAAGTGCTGGAATGCGGCTCATGGTGTTGTTCTCCTTTTGGTTCATCGAGCCACGCGGCCCGACAGTCGTGAACATACGACCGTGCAGACCACGCGATAATAGCGATCGAGCGCGAACTAGCTTTGCGTGATACGCAAAGGTCTATGGATCGACTCGACGCGATCGAAGCGTTCGTTGCTACGGTAGATCGCGGCACGCTCTCCAGCGCGGCGCGCGCGCTTGGGCGATCCGTCACGACCATTTCGAGGGCCATCACGAGCTTGGAGGAACGCCTGGGCATTCCCTTACTTGAGCGAACCACGCGAAGCGTGAAGCTTACGGAGGCTGGCCTGCGGTACCTCGATGTTGCGAGGCGCGTGCTCCGCGACCTAGCCGATGCCGAAACGCTGGCGGGAAGCGCTCTCGATGCTCCACAAGGCTCGCTTAGCGTGAGTGCGCCGGTGACGTTTGGCGCGACGCATGTGCGACCCCTGGTCGACTCGTACCTCGAGCGGTATCCGAATGTCCGCGCACGGCTCGTCCTGATGGACCGCATCGTCAGCGTGGTCGACGAAGGCATCGATGTCGCTGTGCGGATCGGTCACCTCCCTGACTCCGCGCTCGTCGCAACATCGGTCGGATTCGTGCGACGTGTCGTCTGTGCAAGTCCCGGCTACATCGCGCAGCGCGGCAAGCCTCGTGAGCCGCACGATTTGCGCAGTCACCGGTGCATTTCGTTCACAGCGCTTACCCCCACCGAGACTTGGACATTCGCACCAGGCCCCGAAGGTGGGCGCGCAAAGCAAGTTCGCGTGGATGCGGCCCTCACGGTTAACAGCGCGCAAGCGGCAATTGGATCCGCGCTTGATGGGCATGGCATTACGTGCGCTCTCTCGTATCAGGTCGATGACGCACTTCGCGATGGCAAACTTGTCGCGCTGCTCATCAAGTACGAACTCGAGCCACGCCCCGTTCAACTCGTACAGCCCGTCGGTGCGATCACATCGGCCAAGGTGCGGCGCTTCGTCGAGATGGCCGCGCCCGCGTTGCGAAAGGTCTTGAGAGCGAGCGCCAACTCTCGCTAAGTCAGATCGCGCTCGCGCGGCGAGAGCGGGTCGCTGAGACCGCGTGCCTCCGTTCGCGAGATTGGTACCGGAAGGATGGCAACATCCGATGGAGCGGCGGGCACGTCACGCGGAGGCGATGCAACGTCGGTCGAGCGCACGTCCAAGGCGTCGCTTGCTCCCAACACCAATCGGTTGGCGCTTTAGGCCGCGTCTGCGATTGACGTACCCGTCGCGTACGCGTACGGCGTCTGCCCAGTCCAACGACGAAACGCACGATGGAACGTGGGCACATCTGAGAATCCGAGTAGGAACGCGATCTCCGCGGTCGTGACGCCGTTTGTTCGCAGATACTTCCGAGCGAGCTGCTCTCGCACAGCGTCGAGGAGTCCGCGAAATGTCGTATTCGTTTCGCCCAGGCGTCGCTGAAGCGTTCGCGTGCTCACGTGCAGTCGTCGCGCGATTGCTCCCGCGGTGACTTCGCCGTTCCCAATCTCGGCGACGATCGCGCGCTCCACGGCAGCCATGAACGTTTCGCCGGCAGGGGTCTTCTTCGCAAGCTCCTCCAAGTGACGCTGCATGAGCCTATTGAGTGTGCGGTCGGGCTGACGAGCCGGTCTAGACATGAGCCCGGCTGGAAACACGATCGAATCGTGTGAGGCGTCGAAGTCTACCGGACAGCCGAAGAACTGAGCTGCGGCGCTGGTGTCGCCGTCCGCGGAATGTCGGAATTCCACCCGGACTGGCGCAAACGGCTCGCACGCAATTTCCTGAAAGCCTCGGACCGTGCACGCCAGGATGTACTCGACGCTGTGCTTACCAAGAGCGTTGCGTGGACCTTCGCAGCGAAGGTGCACACCATCGGCACTCTGGTCGGACGTCATGTGCACGCCGGTGCTCAGGATCGGGAACCATCGTATGAACTGCACCAGAGCGTCGCCAACGGTTTGGCTCGAGGCGCCGGTGTAACGGAAGACATCGAACGCTGCGGCGTCGACGCACTCGGAGGCTTGGAGTCCGACGAAGCGTGTTGCCGTCAAATCGTGCAGCTGCGCGAGGAACTCTCCGGGGACGCGCAGAGGAACGAACCCGTCCACATCCGCGATACGCGTGGGATCGATGCCTGCCGTGACAAGCAATTGCGTCGGGTCCAGTCCGATCGAAACGGCGTATCCAATAGGTCCGAGTAAAACTCTCACGGAAACCAGTGCGTGTGTGGCGGCAGCGTTCGTCACACCACGCACGGAGCAAATGTCGTTCCCGCACCGGATGCTTGGATCTGCACGAATTTTGCGCAGCCCTAACATGGCCTGGTTGCCATTCGGCCGCCTCGGTGGCGCCCAGTGGCACCGCCTACGAACCAACGACCGACTCTGTTAGAGCCGCGTTCCAGTCGGGGGCCGCGGCCACGTGAATCGATATTCATCTCCTTCAGTGACGGACGCCTTGAGTCCTACCGCTACGGTCGTGCGAGGAACTGCAGAATTTCGAGCGTCGCTTCTTCCTCGCGCTCGCGATGAACGAAGTGCCCCGCATCGAGAGCGACGGTGCGCACGGGTGTTGTGAAACCAATCTGCTGATCTGTGAACGCTGCGCTACCGACGGCCCCGTCGTGAGTTCCGTACAGCGTCAGCGACGGCACTGTTGTTTTCTGAAACAGAATCAGGTCGGGGGCGACGGTAGCCTGTGCACGGTA
>CAZWQH010000134.1:0-11520 GCA_964635815.1 uncultured Sandaracinaceae bacterium | reverse complement strand
CCGGCGTCGGCGGCATCACCGAGAACGACGTGATGCTTGCGTCGGCTTCCAAAGCCATCGTAATCGGATTCAACGTCCGCCCCGCAGGCGGTGCAGCAGCCACTGCCAAGTCCGAAGGCGTCGATGTTCGCCTCTACTCGATCATCTACGAAGCCGTGGATGAGATTCGAAAGGCGATGGCGGGTCTTCTCGCACCGAGCTTGGTCGAAAAGAACCTGGGCAAGGCTGAAGTGCGCCAGGTCTTCAACGTGGCCAAGGTCGGAACGGTTGCGGGCTGCTTCGTCATCGAAGGCAAAGTCGTTCGCTCCGGCAAGGCTCGCCTTGTTCGCGACTCCGTGCAGGTCTGGGAAGGCCAGATCAGCACGCTCCGTCGGTTCAAGGACGATGCGAAAGAGGTCGCGCAAGGCTACGAGTGCGGCATCATGCTCGCCGGCTACAACGACATCAAAGAGCGCGACGTCATCGAGTGCTACGACATCGAGAGCGTTGCAGCCGAGCTGTAACGAATGTCTGCGGCCTCGACTCCGGGCGACGGCAGTTTTGTCGTCGCCGCATGTACAGTGACATTGAGGCTGCCGGAGAATGACTCACTCAAAGGCAAGCGCGCGGTCGTGAAGAGCATCCTCGATCGCGTGCGAGCGCGCTTCAATGTTTCGGCCGCGGAAATCGCCGACCTCGATGTTCACCAGTCGGCGGTCATCGGATTTGCGGCCGTCTCGAACGATACGCAGCACGCAAACTCCGTGGCTGACAACGTGCGCACATTCATCCTCGAGAACGTGCATGCGATGGTCGTGGGATCGTCGCTCGAGCTCGTGCATCTCGGTGTGCGAGAGGCGCGAGCGCAAGCCACCCTCGAAGTCTGGAAACGATCGTGACGCGCGAGAAAAAAGACAGCCGGAAGTCTGCGGGCGCTGGCGCAAGCGCAGATTCGGGTGCCGCGTCGCGAAAGAAGGCAGGTGCACGCGTACGTGCGACGCCTACCATCGACCGCGCGGCCCGCTTGGCGGATCTGGTACACGCAGAGCTCAGCACGTTGCTTTTGCGCGGCGAAGTGCGTGACCCTCGGGCCGCCAACGTCGTCATCTCACGTGTGCGCATGACCTCCGATCTTCAGCTCGCCACTCTATACGTGCGATTGATGACCGCGGACCGGGAGAATCACGAGTTGCGAGAGCCTGCGATCGAGGCGCTTCGCCGCGCTACTGGGTTTCTGCGTCATCAACTTGGAGAACGGCTTGCCGCGCGGGTGGTGCCGGACCTACGTTTCCGGTGGGACGACGGCCAGGACAACACTCACACGGTGAGCACGCTTCTCGCTGAAGCGGAGAGAGACATGGAAGTTATCCGCCGCGGAAAGACGAGAAAATGAGTCGAGCCCAAGCTGCTGAAGTGATCCGAAGCGGGAAGCGATTCCTGCTTACGTGTCATCGTCGTCCCGACGGAGATGCGCTCGGCTCGATGCTGGGTCTCGCCGCCATTCTCGAGAGACTGGGCAAAACTGTCGTTCTGTACCACTGCGATCCCATTTCGGACTATCTCCACTTCTTGCTCGGCGGGCCCGACGCGTTTCGAGGACGCATCCATCTTGAGCCTCCGGCGGAAACGTTCGATGCGGTGATTGTGACCGACACCGCCGCAAAGTCGCTGCTTCCCCCGCTGCCTCCGCGTGAGCGCAGCGGTCCGCTCATCATGCTCGACCATCACGCAGCAAGCGATGACGCAGGTGACATCATCGTCCGCGAGACGGACGCATGCGCAACCGCGGAGGTCGTCGTTCGACTGATGCGCGACCTCGGAATGCAGCAAGTGCCTACGGAGGCTGCGCTCCCTCTGTACACGGCAATCGTGACGGACACCGGCGGCTTCCGATACTCGGGAACATCCGCTTCCACGATGCGTCTCGCGGCCGACTTGATGGACGCCGGAGTGGATCCTTGGCTCGTCGCGTGCAACGTATTCGAAGGCTGGCACGTCGACCGCGTCAAGCTGTTGTCGCGCGTACTAGCCGATATGCAGATTTTCGACGACGGTACGATTGCATTGATCGAAGTGACCGAGGCGCTCCTCAACGAGTACGGCCTGCGAGAAGAGCACATCGAGGGCTTCGTGAACTACGGTCGCATGGTTCGCGGGATCGAGGTCGCGGTCATGCTGATTGCTCGTTCCGAGCGCCTCACTAAAGTCAGCCTCCGCTCTCGCGACCGCGTCGACGTGGCGGAGGTTGCTCAGGCTCTTGGCGGCGGTGGACATAGGGCTGCGTCCGGCGCGTCGATAGAGACCGACATGGCTGGGGCGCGGGTGCGTGTCCTTGCGGCAGTTCGGGATGGGATCGCGGCCGCTCAGAAACGTCCTTCGCTCGTTTCGGGCATCACCTCGCTGCGTTGATCGCCGTTCGTGCCTCGCAACCCGCATGTGTCCATCAGCTCGCGATCGGGCTGGATTCTCCCGGTCGACAAGCCCCGCGGTCCGACATCCCACGACATCGTTTCCGCTGCGCGTCGCGCGTTCGGTATTCGCTCGGTCGGCCATAGCGGCACACTCGACCCCATGGCGAGCGGAGTGCTGGTTCTCCTTCTCGGCGAGGCCACGAAGATGTCCGCGTACATCATGCGGGGGCGCAAAACGTACCGCGCGACGCTCAAGCTCGGCGCGGCCACGGACTCACTGGATGCACAAGGCGAGGTGACGGGGGAGGCCCCAGTTCGGGCGTTCGAGCGCCGTGAGGTCGAGGCTGTGCTGGAAACGTTCATCGGGACGCACCCACAACTGCTACCCGCAGTGAGCGCGGTAAAACGTGATGGCGAGCCGCTGTATATGCGCGTCCGGCGCGGAGAAGTTGTCGATGCGCCCACGCGCGATGCGACGCTCTACTCGGCAAGCGTTTTGGGGGTGACTTCCGAGACGGTTGAGATCGAAATCGAATGCGAAAGCGGTTTCTACGTTCGTAGCCTCGGACGCGACGTCGCGAACGCGCTGGGAACGCTTGGCCACCTGACGGAGCTTCGACGCCTCTCCTCAGGCGGTTTCTCCGTGGATGAGAGCTTTCCCGGGGCAGCGCTCCAGGCGAGGTCGCTAGAAGGTTTCGAGCAGTACCTGCACCCGCTTATCGCCGGCGCGCGATCACTCAAGCGAGTCGTTGGGACGGACGAGCAGGTGGCGGCGATCCGTCAGGGAAAACGTTTCCCGGTCGATGCGCTGAGCGATGCGAGCGCCATTGCGGACGGGCCTTGCATCTTGTGCACGAGCGGCGAGCGAGTGGTAGCCATCGTCGAAGCACGCGATGCGTTGGTATGTGTGGTGCGCGGATTCTCCGACGCAGATGCGTTCGTCGACTAGCGCGGCGATACGGGCGTGAGTGGAACGAGCAAGACATGATCAATTCCGGCGCGAGCATCTTCATCCGAGAGCTCGATCTCGACCCGCACGCGACGGGACCGTGGCAGCGACGACAGTTCGGCGCGGAGCTCTTGAAAGCTCGCATCGACTTCCGTTCGGATTGGCGGCTCGGTACCGACGCGAAGGATTGCCTCGACAGGCTGCGCTGCATCGGCTCGCCGCAGGCGCACGAGCAGCACGTACCGGTCGGGCTCGCGTGTCGGAACGCGAATCTCCGTTGACCAACGCGAGGCCGTCGTCGCGCACCACGTTCTACCGTCGTAGTCCCAGTCGTGCACCACCGGCGCGACGTGGCATTTCGAGAGTCCCGTGACCCCAGCGATTCCGTCTACGCCCGCTACCACCGAGCCACGAAGCGCCCCCAGGCGCACGAGCGTTTCGCCGCCGCTCGTCAGCTCGGGTTCCCTCGCAATGAGGCTCGCGAGGATCGCAATCGCGCGTACGTCGCCAAGCACTCCCAGCGATCGCACGATCTCGTTCCGAGTGGACGCGTGAGTTTCGGAGGAAAGCGCGTCGACCAGAACGTCGAACGCGTTCGGACCGCCAATGCGCGCGAGCGCGAGCACGACCAAATAGCGCGTGCGAAACTCGCCGAGCATTTGAGCGAGCGGCTCGAATCCTCGGGGGTCTCGGAGACGTCCGAGCCATCGGATCGCTTCCTCTCGCTCGTACTCACTGCCGGCGAGCTGGAGGCCATCGATCAAGGCCGGGATTGCCTCTGTGTCGCGAAGCCTAGCGAGCGAGACACCGGCCCTCGTGCGGACCGCAGGAGGTGCGCTGTACACCAACGAACGGAGCGCGGGCCGTGCACGGTTGTCGTACATGCGGCCCAGTGCAATCGCCGCTTCCGCGTTTACGTCGGAGTCACGTCCAGACATCGCGGCGACGAGCTCATCTGCGATTCGGGTATCCGCGAGCTTGCCGAGAAGTTGCGAGGCCTCGATTCGTTGGGGCTTTGGTGCGGTCTCATCGCGCACGATGCGAATAAGTACCTCGACGGCGCGTCGATCTCCCAGGCGCCCGCGCGTCAGAGCGATTTCCCTAGGGTCGCCGTAACCTGTGGCTGAGACCGGCGCACCGAGGGCGTCGAGCCATGCGTAGATGCTCCCACGCATGCTCTGTACTCGGGGAAGGTCGGCGCTTGCACGGTTCTCTCGCTCGCGCGGATCCGTTGCGAGATCGTAGAGCTCGTTCGTGTCGAAGCGAACGTCCGCGATCAGCTTGAACGGCAAATCGAGAACCATCCGCTTGGTGCGAACCGCTCCGAACACCGGTCTCGCACGCGCAACATCGCCTAGTGCGTACGCCCTCAAGTCACTCCCGCGAGCTTCGCTCGGCGGCGACAGCCCGACGAGGCCAAGCAACGTCGGAGACACGTCCACCATGCTCACTGCGTGCGGAATCCTGCGGGGCGGCAACTGAAAATCCGCGCCGAGGGCGCCAATGATCAGAGGGACCCGAATCTGCTCATCGTAGAGGGTCGACCCGTGGTAGACGCCGCCGTGCTCGCGAAACTCGTCGCCGTGGTCCGCAGCGATCGCAACGATCCAGTTGCCCGGAAAGCGCGAGGGTAGCTCGTCGAGTAACGCGCCGATCGCTGCGTCGGTGTACTTGATCTCGCTGTCGTACCGGTCGATGTCGGATGTTCCAAGCTCGCTGCGGGAGTAAGGTTCGTGGACGTCGAAGTAGTGCAGCCACATGAACACATTGCTTCGTCCGTCGGCACGGAACGCATCGAGCTGCTCGAGTGCGCGTTGCGTGACTGTTGGTGCATCGACTTCCTCGTGATCCGCGCGGGCGAATCCAAGTGAGCTCTGCCGGTACTGTTTGAGTTGTTCGCCTTCGGTGTGGAAGATGCTGAACGTGAAGAACGCTGCGGTGGCGTAGCCGCTTTCCGTGAATGAATCGGCGAGAGTGCCACGTGGAAGCGGACGTCCCAGCTCCACTAGCTCGTGAACGTAGTTGGACGTGTGAAGTGAAACGAGGGACTGGCTCGAGTGGGGAGCAGCGGCGTAGGCTCTTTCGAAGACCCACGACTTCGCCGCGAGCTCGTCGATGCGTGGGCTGATCGCGCGGCTGTAGCCATAAGTCCCGAGGTGATCGGGACGCAGTGCATCGATGGTAACGAGAAGCACGTTCCCGTCCTGTATCGAGGGCAGCGTCCCGACTCTTACGGAAGCGGTGTTCCACGTAGCGGGTGTCCATCCGGTTGCACGTTGGCGACTTCTTCCTCGCCGTGCGTGGAGCTGAAGCTCGGTCACGCCGTGCATCAGGACGCGAGAAGTCGGAATCCGTGGATGAAACAAGACTGCGCGAACGTTCTCCGTCGACCGAAGCGAGGTCAGACTTGCTAAGCAGAGCGTGACCGCGGCGATGGGTAGGATCAACCATGATCGAGGGAAGGGCTGCCTCCAGTCAGCGCCGCGAACGACGAGAATCGCGAGCGAGCTAACGTACCACGTGCATAACGAGAGACATGCGTGAGCGTACTCGTAGAGACCCGGCAGAATCCGCTGGTTTGCCTTCGCGACAACGTAGGCAAGTGCGAGCAGTGACAGTGCGGTCGTATAACGAAGCGTCGTCCTTGCGACGGGAACAGTTGCCGCTCGCTTGGCAATCCACACTCCTATCGCGCTCGCGAGCGGTATCCCAACAACGACGAGCGCGTACCCAACGTCGCGAAGCGAGCTCGCGCGAATAGCCGCTCCGGAGGTGGCGAGGTTTGCCAGGAAGAGGCCCAGCGGGATCGTGAGCGCGCCGGCAACCGCGACGGGAGCGATCCTGCGAACACGTTCGGAGGTCGACGCGAATGCTTTCGCAGTTGCAGCTGACACCAGGCCAATCAGAACCCCGAGACCCGCGCCTGCTCCAGCGCTGTGCGATATCACGCGCCACAGAAAGTTGAGTCGATCGCTGCTCTGCGCAATCCACAGCCACTGAGCGCCAAAGTCGCAGGCGCCTACGAAAGCACCCGCTAGCGTCCCAACGAAAGTCGTCGTTGCGATTGATCTCGCGAGCACGTCAGTAGTCTGTTGTACGACGGTCGCTCTTCTTTGCACTCGCTCGTTTCTTGTCGGTGAGTCTTCGTTCGATAGCGCCGCGCTTCGGCTTCGTCGGCCGGCGTTTCTTCGGTCGCACGAGCGCGGCTACAATGAGGTCGCGAAGCCGTCGGCGAGCGTCCTCGAGGTTCCGCGGCTGATCGCGCGTCACCTGCGAAACGAGAATGAGCCATCCGTCCGAGTCGAGCCGGACGCCTGGCATCGCCCGTAGACGCGCTTTGGCGTCGTTGTCGATGACGCGCGTTCTCGCGAGATCAAAGCGAAGCTCGACCTTCGAGGACACCTTGTTCACGTTCTGGCCGCCGGGCCCCGACGCGCGAACGGCTTTCCAGCTCAGTTCGTCTGCGGGGATCGTGCGAATGCTGTCGATCTCCATACTGTCTCGCTGGGACATCTCAGGGGTTTCGCCGATTCGGCGCGGTTCTTCAATGTCTAACTTCTCGCATGGGCCGTTGGGAATCGCGTCCGAGGCGTAGAACGTTGTCAGCGCCGCTGGGCATCGGCGTCCACGGAGGCTCCTCGAGACGGTAGAGCGACGTACTTCGAAAGGGTCGGCAAGTCCGTCCAGCGGTTCTCAGCGGTCAGCGTTGATCGTCGTGTGGACCTTTGGTGCCTCCGAACGCCCGGCGCTGCTCGATGCGCAGGAACACGCGCTTGGGTGCGCGTAGGATTTCCTACCCGAGTAGCTCTGCTGGTCGTTCACCAACCGCATGAAGACGGGCGGGAAAGCACCCGGCCGACTGCGATCGTCGATCTGCCTCCGCAGTGAGCGGCCATGAGCGACGGGCTCACGCCAAGTGTGAGGACCGGACCGAAGTGTGAAGCAGAGAGACGCATCGCCGGATGCGAGGATCTCGCGCGTCTATTCTCAACCGCAGCCCTCGGCGCGTTATGGCGTATCTAAAGCGCCTCGGGTGTGTCATCAGGGCCCAGATAGGGAGGCCTTCTGCGCCGAGATCCGCTGGCGCGCTTCGTGCTCGGACAGTGCTGAGCGAGGAACCCGTCCATGATCACAACAACAGACTTCGAGAAACGCGAGATTGAACGACACGTTCGGTCCGTCGATGCCCGTCGAGTTTTGGAGATCGGAGCATTTCAAGGAGAGACTACGCGGATTCTCGCGAAAGCAATCCCGAACGAGGGCGGTCGAGTCGTGGTGATCGATCCGATGAAGTGGTCGAGTGAAATCCTACGGAACGGGATTGCGAGGCATCTTTCCTCCAGCTTCCCGCGCATTTTTTCCATGCTCGAGGTCGCAGTCGAACAAGCGAGCTACGAGACAGCGTTCTGGCGCAACGTCGGCGGACGCACGCAAGAGAAGGTGGTTCTTTTCCGCGCGCTCTCGAGCAATCAGGCTCTTATCGACAACCCCGATCCGGCTCTTGCCAGCTTCGATGTGGTGTTCATCGATGGCGACCATGGCTACGAGGGCGCGAAACAGGACCTCGAGATGTGGGGACGTCGCGTTCGCAAGGGAGGCCTGATCCTGGTGCACGATGCGACCAGCCGGTTCCCAGGCGTGGTTCGGGCGCTCAAGGATTGGTCCAACGACGCACGGATCGAGATCGACTGGCCCACACGTGACAGTCTTTGTGTGATCCGCGTGAAGGAAGACATTCGCCGCTCCCGACGCATGCCTGTGCTCAAGTCCGTGTTGGCACCCGCAGCCATCTGACGGCCGACTCATGGGGTGCGCGCAGAAGCGCGGCCCCTCAACTCGATGTACACCTGAGGCGATGACGCCTGCTGCCTTTCGAAAGCTGGCGCTCTCACTCGAGGGCGCGACTGAACAACCGCACTTCGAACGCACCTCGTTCCGATCGAACAACCGCATCTTTGCGACGATGGATGAGAAGGCCCGCTTGGCGATGATTCCGGTCCAGCCCCCGGATCGTTGCCTTGCCGTCTTGGAATCCGACCCGGATGTGTTCATCGATCACGGCGGTTTCACGCGCAGCATGGGCGCGCTCGGAATCCGGCTCGACAAAGTCGACTCGAAGTTCCTTGCCGACATCCTGCGCGATGCGTGGATGTACACATCGCGAGCGAAAACGCCGACCGCAAATGCGTCGACCCCGAAAGCGGCGGCAAAGCCGAAGAAAGCGCCGAACACGAAGATCGCGCGGAAGAAACCGTGAGTGAGTCACCAACGTTCTTCGCCACACCCGCGAAGTTGAAAGCGTGGTTCAAAGCGAATGCGGGGACGAAGAACGAAGTCTGGGTTGGCTTCTACAAGAAGGGAACCGGCACGCCAAGTATCACGTGGCCCGAGTCTGTGGATGAAGCTCTGTGCGTCGGGTGGATCGACGGACTCCGCAAACGGATCGACGACGACGCGTACAAGATTCGCTTCACTCCGCGAAAGCGGACCAGCACTTGGAGCGCAGTCAACATGGCCCGAGTGCCGGAGCTCGAGAAGGAAGGCCGGATGACCGAGGCAGGTCGAGCCGCGTTCGCGCTGCGCTCGGAAGCTCGATCGCGTGTGTATTCTCACGAGCGTACAGAAGACCCCGCGCTTGAAGCGACAGAGCTTGCAAAGTTTAAGCGCAAGACGAAAGCGTGGGCGTACTTCGAAGCCCAGGCCCCTTGGTACAAACGAGCCGCCCTGCACTGGGTGGTGAGTGCGAAACGTACAGAGACTCGCTTGAAACGCTTCGAAGCCCTCGTGGAGTGTTCGTCAAAAGGCGCTCCGGTGAAACACCTGGATCGGAACGGCTAGTCGTCGATGCATGCGCGACGCAACGCTTGGTTGATCGCGCTCGCAACTGTATTGTTGGCCCTCGTCGTTTTGCCCTCTCTCCTCGAGCGATTCCTGTTCCATCCCCCGCAAGGGGAGCAACCCATCCCGCGCGGGGTTACTCGCGTCGAATATGGTGAGGGTGAAAAGCGCGTTGGGTATTTCCACCGCGCCGAACGTGCAGGTCGCGGAACGGTTCTCTACTTTCATGGCAACGCCACGAACGCGAGCGAAGCCGGCGAGTTGGCGGCGGCGTTGACTAGGCAAGGGTTTGATTTTCTCGCTGCGGAGTATCGCGGCTACGGTTCGAGCGCGGGCCGGTCAACTCCTGCAGGAATTCTCGAAGACGGAGACGAGGCGTATCGTTTCCTCACGGTTGCGCGCCAGGTTCCTCCGGACGACATCGTGGTGTGGGGGCATTCGTTGGGCGGTGCCGTGGCAGCGCACGTTGCGACGAAACATCGCGTGCGTGCGTGCGTGCTCGCGTCCACCTTCGTCTCGCTGCACACCATGGCGAAGTATCTCTTTGGCATCGAAGTGAGCCGAGTGATTCCGTCAGCATACTTACTCGACACGGGTCGCCTAATGTCGAAGTTGCACGTGCCCACGCTCGTGTTTCATGGCGACGCCGACGAGACGATTCCGGCAGCACAATCGCAGACGCTCTTCTCGATGTTGGCGGGTGACAAGAAGAAGCTCGTTATCATCGCTGGTGGTGAGCACAGCATGTTCTGGGAAGCGACGGCGCCGGGTGTCGTCGCGTTTCTCGACCAATACGTTCCCCCTGCTCGGCCATAAGACATTGCCAGGGTCAGAACGAACTCTAGGCGACGCGACGTCGGCGATCGAGCACGAAGCCGAGGGCCACCAACGCGCTCACTGCCGGTAGCCAAGCTCCCGGCGTCGACGAAGTCGAGCGAACGCTACATCCACCCGCCGCGGGAGCAGTGACGTTCGCGGCGTCTACTCGATTGCCGGTGTCCTGAACGACGGTCGACGAATCCACAACGACCACGGAGGAGTCTACGAGCACCGCGGGAACGTCCGATGTCTGCGCGACGTCCGCGACGGACACGTCCGTAACGACCACGTCGTCGACGACGCGAATATCGCTGCCCGCGTCTTCAGGCGGTGGAACGAATACGCCTCCGTCAGGTGAGACAGCAGACTCAGCGCGAGTGATCGCTGGCGCTGCTCCGAGCAACACGGTGAGCAAGACTAGAAACGCGGGAAAGCGCAACGTTACAAGCGAAGAGTTCATGCGGGGATCTGTAGCGAGAAGCGTGCCCTGCACGTGATCGCAGGATTTCTCGACGGGCACCCGATGCGACGTATGACATTCGAGTCCGATGCGCGCGCGAGTCATTAGTGATTCGTCGGTGCGGCACAACTGCTAGCGTCCCGAGCATGCGGCGGTTCCTCGCACTGGTGAGCTGGTCATTCTTCGCGGCGAGCTGTGGCGATCAACACGCGGATACGGCGCAGGCGAAACCATCAGCCGCTCCGAGCTCTACGGCGCCTGGTGTTGCAAGTGTCCAGCCCGCTCAGACGGAAGTAGTGCCTCCTCGTCCGGTCGTGCCCGTGCAACGCGTGGTGGATCCGCTCGCGCTTGAGCTGGCGAGCGAAATCAGCTTCGCATCGGGGGCCTCACGTGCGACGAGAACTCCGATTCGCATGCCAGGTGGGCCCCTGAATATCGTGGAGCGAGTTCGAGCCGATCTTGGTGTCCAAACGCGCGCAGTTCTGTTTCCCGTCGAGAGCGATTGCGAAAACGGTTCGAAGCAGTGGAACCTCGGCTTCGTCGTGGCGCGAGAACAGTGGCTCATCGAAAGATTGGCCTGGCAGGTCACCGACTGCGCAGGTGAAGACAGCGCTCCGACGTCGTTCAAGATGGAAGCGCGCGACATCGCGCCTGGAAGTCCGCAGGAGCTCATCATAACCGCCGAGACTTCCGAGTCGATTTACAACACGGCCGGCGATGGCACTGTGTCGTTCACGGGTGAACGCGTCTGGATCTGCGGCATTCGATCCATGACTCCTGTGTGTTGGGCGAGCTTTTGGAGCAAGCGCGAGCTCACCGCCGGGACACCTCGACAGGTTCCTGAGTCTGCCGGACGAGAAATCAATCGTCGCTGGTCTATCGAGGACGGGTTCGCACCACAACTCGTGATCACCGAGCGCGGCGTTACGACGAAGCTCGACCTGTTCTCTATTCCCAACGTGACAGGTGGCGTTCACTAGGGCGCGCATATGCGATCACCCGAGGAGCCTCTAAACGCCTGTGCGTGATGCCTTTTTCAGGCTCACCCACCATCAAGTGAGTAG
>CAZWQH010000133.1:0-11531 GCA_964635815.1 uncultured Sandaracinaceae bacterium | reverse complement strand
CAGCTGTTCGTGCTCGTGCGCGAGTTCTCGGCGGAGTACGTGTTGATGCATAACCGGGCTCGGGGGGCAGTCACTGAGGCGACGACGGGGTACACCGACGTCGCTGTAGACGTGCGCAGCGAGCTCGAACGTGCCCTAACGCGTGTCCTTGCTGCCGGGATTCCGGCGGCGCGCGTTTGGATCGATCCAGGTCTTGGCTTCGCGAAGACCGCCGAGCAGTCGGCCGACCTGTTGGCGCGCGTCGGAGCTCTGCGATCGCTGGGGTGTCGCATCCTGGTGGGTGCGTCTCGAAAAGCGTTCTTGGCGGCGCTAGTCACGAGCGATGTCTCACGTGCGAGCACGCCCAAAGAGCGCGTAGGCGAGTCCATCGCGGCAGCGCTTCACGCAATCGCGTCTGGTGCGCGCGCCGTGCGTGTGCACGACGTGCGTGAGACTGTCAGGGCGCTCATCGTCGCGCAGGAAATGCACGTCCGGCGTGGAGCGGTCGCGTGAACGAGTTCTTGCTTCCATTCGTGGCGTTTTTCGATCGCTCGACGCGGGCTCTCGCGCTCGACCTGATCGATATCGGAATCGTCGCGATCATGGTGTACCACGTGCTTGTCATCCTTCGCGGTACGCGCGCGATGCAGATGACACTGAGCCTGGGCGCAGTGTTCGTCGCACACCAGGTCGCACGCGTTCTGGGGCTCGCGACGCTCTACACGGTTCTCGACAATCTCGTGACGTATGTCGTCCTGATCATCGTCATCGTCTTTCAGAACGATATCCGGCGAGCTCTGCTGCGCGTCGGCCCCACGATGTTCTTTCGCGGAGTTCGCGGATCGCACGAGCACCGAATGATCGAGGAAGTCGTACGCGCTGCGGAGGATCTCGCGCAGCGTCGGATCGGCGCGCTGATCGTGTTCGAACGAGATGCGCTGCTGGATAGCTACATCGAAGAGGGTGTGGTGATCGATGCTCGTGTCAGCCACGAGCTCCTGCACAGCATCTTCGTGCCCAGCTTCGAGAATCCCATGCACGACGGCGCGGTCATCATCCGCGAGGGGCGCGTCTTCAAAGCGGCGGCGTTCTTGCCTCTCTCCGCCAGCCCCCGCCTCGAGCGCTCGCTCGGTACGCGGCACCGCGCTGCGATCGGTCTGACGGAAGAGACCGACGCCGTTGTGATCGTCGTGAGCGAAGAGCGTGCATCGCTCGCGCTCGCTTTCGATGGAAACCTCGCACGGAATCTGTCGGCGACAGCCATGCGCGATGCCCTCCTGGGTCTTTTGCTTGCGACTCCGCCACCGCGAACGGCGGTGGAATCCGATGCACCTACCGAGACCCCGCCGACAGCGGAGCGCGAATCGGTGACTACGACGATTCGCGACGTTCCCGCGCCCGCCTCAGAGGGCACACGGGGCTCGGAGCCGGACGTGACGGGGTCCTGATATGTCAAAGGCCGCAGATTGGATCCTCGATCTTCTGACCGACAACGTCGGCCTCAAGATCTTTTCGCTGCTCATATCGCTTGGGCTCTTTAGTCTGGTGCATGGATCCGAGGACGCGCAGCGCGTGATTGATGTGGACCTCGTGGCGCTGCTACCACCTACGACCGGTGCGCGTGCGCTCGTTACGGATCTCCCGCCCCGAGTGAAGGTCACGTTGCGAGGTCGCCAGACTGCGATGGCGGCCCTCACGCCCGATTCGCTACGTTTCGAGGCTGACCTTCGTCGCCTTCCGACGAACTACACGATCGACCCACGTGCTATCGATCTGCCGATGGGGATCTCGGTGATCGAGATTAAGCCTCGCTCGCTCTTGCTCGAATGGGCTGACGTTGTCGAGCGGCGCGTCCCCGTCGTGCTGCGAACGAGCGGTGATCTTCCACGCGACCAAGAGTTGGTTCAAAGCGAAGTGAGTCCGCGGGAAGTACTGGCTCGCGGCCCGAGAGGTGTTGTGGACGCAGTCCGCGGTGCGCGCACAGAAGCGTTTTCGATCGGGGAGTTAAGCGTGGGGCAGCATCGACGTACTCTTCAGCTGGAGGCTGCTCCACCAAGGGTGTCGTGGGTGGACGCGAGCGAGGTCTCTGCGACGGTAATAACGCAAGTCGTTCGGGAGGAAGTCACGCTCCGGCGAGTACCGGTTCTTCTGGAAGGTGGAGTTCGTGCGAACACACGACCCTCCGCAGTCGACGTCGTTCTTCGTGGCACGCGTGATCGGCTCCAGGCGATTGTTGCTGAGGAGATTTCCGCAACGTTAGAGGCGGGAGGTCCCGGCTCTCGGCGCGTCGGGATTCAAGGGCTTCCGGCCGGTGTAGAACCTGTGCTGGTGACGCCTCCTCACGTCACGGTTCGCTGAGTGTTCATGAGCTCGGGCCCGTACGACCCTCGCAGTGCTCAGAAGCTCGGGCCCGACGCGCTCGCGGTGCTCCAGGCCCACGCAACAAGCTCTGCTGCAGTGACGCGATCGTTGTCCCGTCGAAGCTCGGTCGGAACGACGACATGGAGGACCGTGCGAGCACGTGTGAGTCCAACGTAGAGCAAGCAAAGCGCTTCTCGTGCACTGTCTTCCTCTCGCGTTCGAACGAGCGATTGAACCGCTGGCAGTGCATCGCGCTCGAATGCCGAACCTCGTCGCGACGCGGTTCGAGGAAACAGCGTTTGGGGGTCGCGTGCGAAGACCACCTCGTCGCGACACGTAGATAGCGGAAAATCGAGGTCCGTAAGCACGACCGCGTCGAACTCCAATCCCTTGGATTGATGGATTGTCGAGACGGAAATCTTTCGCGTGGTGGCCTGGGCATCTCGCACGGTCTGCCGAAAGCGCGTCTCCAACTCTAGCGGCGACCGAACGTGTGCTCGCGAATCCAGCTCTAGTGCGATTCCGATCAAGGTGCGAAACGCCGGCATTTCGGTGCTGGGCACACACGCCTCGGGGACGAGGGCGCGTACAAGTCTTGAAAACCCGCCAGACCGTAGTGCGACCTTCACACGGGTCGATGCGGTACGCACGGCGGACTCGTTCTCTTCACGCCGCGAGGAGTCAAGAGGTCCAACGACATCCGCCCAGGTTGCCGCGTCACAAACGCGGTGCGCACGTGCGTCGAACCAAGCCGCTGTATCGGAAGCGTTCGCTGCTACGCGCAACAGCGAGAACAGTGAGGTGAACGTCGAACGTCTCGTCTTTGCGCCAGTCGCGTGTTTGGTGTCGAGCGGGCCGGTCTCCAGAATTCGGGTCTCGATGGCGTCGCGTGCTGCGTTCGTCCGAACGAGCACGCCCACGGTGCGAACGTCGTCGCGCCGACTCAATTCGACCGCCTGCGCCGCGGCTGCGTCGAACGTCGATTCCTCTCGTCCGGCGCGTCTGACGGTCTGAGTCTCACGGCTCCGCTTCTTGGTTGGTGGTGTCGCGAGCGTTCGCTGCTGATGTTCGACGGTTCGAATCAGCCGAACCTCTCCGAGGTCGGAGCTCTGGCCTTCTGGTGAACGAAACGCAGCGCCAAACGTGGCAGCCGCGCGCGCAGACGGAGCGTCGCCACGAAACGGAAAGTATGGCATCCGACTAAATACCGCCGTGCTTGCTGCGAGGACGCGTCGCGAGGCTCGGTAGTTGCGATCGCCGTATGCCGTTTCGATGCCCGGAGTCGTAGATAGACGATTCATCAGTGCGGCGACGCCGCCGCGAAAGCCGTAGATCGCCTGTTTGTCATCCCCGACAATCGTTACGGACCGACTTCCATCGGCGTGCGACATGAGCTCCTGAATGAGCGGTTCGAGCGCAGACCATTGCTCGAGGGACGTGTCCTGAAACTCGTCCAAGAGCACGTGTTGCAGTCCTCTTCCGCCTGGCGAGCTCGATGTCTGGGAGGGCTCGGTCATCCGCTTGGTAACGATTCGCGAAAGAAGGGACTCGAATCCACGATCCTCGAGTAGCCGCATGTACTCTTTCAGAACCGCATCGAGGAACGCGGACGTTGCTGCATTCTGCGCAGCGATGGTCTGGCCTGCATCGATCCTTTCGTCGTCCCGCAAGCGTGCGCGCAGGTCCGCGGCCTCGTCGCGACCTGCGAGTCGCAGATTGGCCAGAAGGTCATCGCGCTCGGCTGCTTCGAGCTTGCGGTCGAACGCGCCGTCTGCGTGTTCGATCTCGCGTAGCCAGCCGCCCGTTCCGACCAACGCATGGATTGGTAGGAGGGATGTTGCGGTTTGTTCGAGTGCGCTTCGCGGGAGCGTTCGTTGGCGCCCCTTTCCCAGTAACAGCAAAAGAGCCTCGAGCGCCTCGACTCCGATTCGGTTGGCTACGTTGGCTACGGCTTCGCGCACGAACGCGGCGTCTTGCACGTGATCGAGCATGATGCGCGTGTCGGGGAGAGCGACCGTGTGGTCGGCGGCCACTTGCGCAGCTAAGAACGAATCCAGCGTCAGGATTTGAATCTCCGCGATTCGTTCGATGGCACCGGACAGAGCGGCTCGCTCGGCTGGGTCGAGTGTGTTGGTGGTCGAGAGCTGCTCCGAAAGACGTTCGAGTAGCCTGCGTGTGATGTCGCGCGTTGCAGCACGAGTGAAGGTTGCCGCGACGATCTCGCGCGGTTTCGCACCGCCGCGAAGCAGGTCGACGATTCGGTCGGTGAGGAGCGTGGTTTTTCCGGAGCCTGCGGACGCGAGCACGAGCTTGTGCGTCATCTCGCCTCCGACGAAAGCGTCGAGATGGCGTCGGCTTCTCCGCTCGCAACTCGCACCGCTTCAGACACGTCCATCGCCCGCACGCGCGTCGCTATCCCGCGCGCAACTTGGCGCGCCTCGAGAAGCTCTTCGTCCGAGAAATCCGCGATGGATAGTTCGAGCGGAGCTCTGCTTGGAGAACTATCCTCCGTTGGTAGATCCAGTAGCGCGAGCGTCGGCCACTCTCCGGTCGCTTGCATGTGTGCGTACAGCGGGAGCTGAAGATCGATCCAGTACTCCGCGCGCTCATCGAGCCGGTGCGTTCGCTTGATGTGAGTGGAGCGCGCCGACGAACGTCTATCGCGGAACTTGTAGTCGATGACTACGCGCTCTGAAGTAATCGTGTTCACGTCTACGCGATCGATCCGGCCGTGGATAGTGATGCCGAGGTCGTCAAAAGGAAGCTCGCTCTTGAGCTCGCTTTCGACTATTCGATAGCCTCGGCGAGTCCATTGTGCCTGCCAGAGCGCGAACTTTCGAAGGCGTCGTGCCAGTTCTCGAAGCTGAAGCTCCACGCACGGGGTCCGCTTGTCGCCGAATTTCTCACGAGAAAGGTCCGCGTGAATGTCGAGTACGTGGGCCTCGATTTCGGCATATTCGACCGAGGCTCCTGCCCCTTTCCCCGCGAACCGTGCAAGTACCTCGTGTGCCAGTGACCCGAAATCAGCGTGCGAGAGCTCGTCCTTTTTTGACGGTCGGTCGTGATCGAGCTCCACGAGGCCTAGACAGTGCCGACGTACGAAGAGTTGGGGGTCTCTGAGAAACGTCCCCAGCGACGTGACGCTCAGCCTGGTGATGGGGAACCGGTGCTCAAACTCTGCCTCGAGGTCTCGAGCCAGCATGCTGGTATCTGGAATCGTGGTTACGAGCGGCGCTGCCGGGGCAGGGGTGCCTTGATTCCGTGCGATGACCGCAAGTCGAGTGGCCTGTGTTTGGGGGGCGCGACCAACCAGGCACGGGGGTGGTAGCAAGATTCTTCCGTCCCAGCGGGTTCGGGAAAGAACGACCGTGACCAGATGTCCGTTGGCGCGCGCAAGCAGGAGGAGCTCGGGCAAGGCGTTGACAAGAAGCTGGTTGGCGGGTGTGTCGTCGTAGGCGACCACGATCCGCAGGCCTCTAGTCGAAGCGGCGGCGTCCAGTAAGTCCTCGCCGTTGCGGTCCGCGCAATGAATAAGGTCGCTTCTCGACCAGGCCTCGAGTGCAGCACCTAGAACGGACAGTGCCAGAGACACATCCACTACGCGTCCGTCGACGCGCTCGCCGCCATTCGTACGGCGTTCGATCTGTCCGCTGCCGAACAGTGTGCGCCGGGCAGCTTCGATTGAAAGTCCGTTCGCTGCCAATGCGATTGCGATTCGATCTCTCCACACATCGAGCGTCGCGGGCGGCGAGAGAAGGAGCTCCCTCCATTCGGCTGAAGAACTCCACGGTTCTGTGTTGGCCAAAGATGCGTCCGAGGATCCGATCGGCTTTCCAATTAAACAAAGGCCAGCGAGGCGCTTTCTGAGCTGGGAGTCCGGATCAGCCGTAGGCGCTCGGTACGAAAGGTCCGAGCTCTGTTCGCGGCGGCGAAAAATGCGTTCAGCGTCGAGCGGGTCGGTCGCCCACGCGATTTCCTGGTCCGAGAAGACAAGGTCTGTTGTCGAGACGGCTTCGAGAATTGCGCTCGGATAGGTCTCGATACGCGTCGAGGGAAACGACCTAAGCGCATGCGCAACCTGACTGGCGCGCGTAACCACGCGCACGTGTGAGGACGAGCACCGCACAACGTTCCCGTCGAACCAGAAGCGATACGCACGTTCGACTATCTCGGCAATGGGAGCCGGTGCAGTCTCATGTGTCCATAGTCGCGATCCTGCTTCGGAGCTGCCGGAGCGCTCAGAATGCGCTGCGAGGGCCGCCTCGATAAAGGCTGCTGGGGCAGGGTGGCAATCCGATACGTGGTCGATACGAACGCCAGAGCTCTCGTCGGAGCTAAGCGGAGTGGCACGACCCAGGAGGAGAACGCGGGAGCCCGAGGACAGGGACCGGATAGAGCGGGTGGCCCACTCGGCTGCGGTTTCCGGCCGAACGACGGGTGTTCGTGCGTCACCGAAAACGGACCTTCGTACGGGAGGCCGTCGTTCACGATGTCCCTCGGAGTGGGGATCGCGTGCGTGGAGATCCGGACCCGCCGACGGTAGGTCCAGGAGGAGTTGATGTGCTGCTGACACGGTCGTCTTCGTCTTACGAGAAGGACGCACGCATGTGTCTCAGTCTGACAAGGCTTCGAGCGCAAGCCTTCGCTTGGAACGAGTGGTATGTTCCGACCCTCAATGGCCCGAACTCTTCAGTTTTCCTTCGGTGACGCCTCCGTCGAGGGATCGCTTTCGAAGATCGACCGCGATCGTTTGTACGGTTATTCCGAGTACGAGGCGCTCGACGAGAGGGACCGAAAATGCAGTCTTGTGACGCTTGCTGCCGACGGTCGGACACTCATCGGTCCTGGTGGCAGCTCCTCGTACATGGTCGACGCGGACGGCGAGTGGGTCGAGCGCAAGGAGTTGGTCGCGCTTGACCCTTCCGGTGCCCGCGTTCCCACCGTCGAGTCGAGCTTTGGAAAAACCATCGCCATCGAACGACGCGTCGACCTCTCGGAGTTTCTCCTCTACGAGACGCGTTCCGTGTACGAGCTCGTTCTCGCTGGAGACGGTGCGAAAGGTTTGCTCGAAGAGCTCGGGAAGGGCGCGATATTCGCGTTCCCATACAGCTTTCGCGGTGGAATCGACATGATTCCCGACGAAGCGTTTCTGCTCCTCAATGCCGACCAGGTCCCATTCCTCCTTGTCGGGCGCCGGACGACCGTCTCGTTCGTTGGGCTCACGCAAGCCGCTGGGCTTGCGGAAATGGACAACGAGCCGATCGAAGCGAGTGATGAAGAGCTCGACTTCGGGATGATGTAGGAGTTACACGAATGCGACCGATCAATCTTGCAAACAACAAGGGTCGAGACGCTGTGGTCGCGTCGTCGTCCGTCAGCCCGACAACCCGAGTGCGTTGGATCGACTCGCGCGGTCGGCAAGCTCAAAGCCAACGCTCCGTACGCAGTGTCTTGAGCCGAGACTACGGAGCACTGATTGCCAAGTACGGTGATGCGGACGCCGTAGCGGCGGCGCTCATTCGGGAAGACCCCGAGGTGGACGTGGAACTCTACGGGGCGTTTCTGCGGGAAACGTCCCGCGTCTACATCGATCCGGACGGACACGTGGTGCACAGCGTGCGCGAGTTCGAGGTTCGGCGTTCCCCCGACGGGACCGAACGCGACCGACGACTCTATGTGTCGCCACCCCCCAACACGAACACGGAATTTCCCCTCAAGTGGAGCGGCAAGATGATGCCGCGTGGAGAGGTCGTTCGGAAGTTCGTCCTGGCGGCGAAACAGCAGATCACGCACGTGAACGGTCTCACATACGACTTCCTGTTCGCGATGGCGAAGGAGCTCGAAGAGAAGGACAGCATGCTTATCGTCGGTGCTGGGCCGAAGTCTGCGCAGCCTCTTGTCTTCCATCGTGGAGGCACAGCGTATCGCGGGTTTCTCGAGGGCCGCACGAAGGGAGACGAGTACGCACTGGTGCTGCATCTCTCGAACCTCGAGCTCAAGAAGATGCCGCCCGAATCGGAAGGAGCTCCGCCGGCGGGGACGAACGACGAGCCCGTCAAGGAGTCGTCATGAGCGTCCTCGATCGGAGTCGTGTCGACATTCGACTGGGAGAGTACGGGACGACGTCTTCGAACGCATTGTCGGACCCAATGTTGCTTGCGCGGGTCCAGGAGTATCGACGGCTGGTCGGGGGGCGAACCGTCTCGCTGGCGCAGGAAGATCTGCGCCGAAAGCTTTCGCCAAGCGCTTATTCGGTCTCCCGAAAGCTCGATGGGGAGTTCACCGTTCTCGTCGTGCGCGAAGACGAAGTGTTCACGCTCAACCCGGGGGGGACGGTCCGCGTCGGCCTTCCGTTTGCGCAAGCTGCGCGGGAGGCCTGTCACGCAGCGGGCGTACGAAACGCGATGATCGCCGGCGAGCTGCACGTGGTGCGCGCGGGGGAGCGCACACGCATTCACGACGTCGTACGCGTGGCGCAGAAGCCCACGAGCGCGAAGGAGCTCGCGACACTGCATTTCGCCCCGTTCGACATGATCGAGCCACAGCCCCGTACCGTCGCGGAGAACTTTGCGCGCCTCGAGGAAATATTCGGAGGAGTCCCTGGTGTGGCACCGGTCGAGCATCGCCTCGCGAAGAGCGTCGATGAGGTCGCACGCATCTTCGAGGAATGGGTGGTGAACGACGGCGCCGAGGGCCTGATCATCCGGAGCGACGAACACGGGACGTTCAAAGCGAAGCTTCGCTACACGCTGGACCTCGTCGTGGTGGGTTTCAGCGAAGGAACGGAAGACCGACGCGGGATGGTGCACGACTTGTTGCTCGCGGCCGCTCGACCCGATGGCAGCATGCACATCATCGGTCGCGTCGGCGGAGGTATTTCCGAAGACGACCGGAGAAGTATGTTCGCCGATCTTCGGGACCTGATGTGCGGGAGCGAGTATTCGGAAGTCAGCTCGGATCACGTTGCGTACCAGATGGTTCGTCCGGAGTGGGTCATCGAGATCAGTTGCCTCGATTTCATTTCGACGACGTCGCGTGGGTCTGCGATCGAGCGAATGGTGTTGCGCTTTGACATCGCGAAGGACGAGCACGGGCGCACCGCGGAAGGCGAAGGTACGTGGCGAGTTCTGCGGCGGATGCCGCTCGTGAGCATCATTGGTCCAGTCTTTGTGCGACGGCGAACTGACAAAGAGCCGAACTCCGATCAGGCCGGGATCCAACAAGTAGCAAAGGTCGTCGTCGTCCCGGATGCACACTTGGAAGCGCGCGCCCTAGAGCTCCCGAAGTCGGAGATTTTACGCCGCGACGTCTACACCAAAATGATGAAGGGCCACGCTATGGTCCGTAAGCTAATCCTTTGGAAGACCAACAAGGAGGACAGCACGGACTACCCACCGTACGTCCTCTACCAGACTGACTTCAGCCCGAACCGTAAGACCCCCCTCGAGCGCGACCTGCGCGTCTCCAGCTCTCGCGACCAGATTGAGAAGCTCTACGACGAGCTTGCAAAGACGAGCTTCGTCAAAGGATGGGCAAAGGCCGAATCCTAGTGGGTCGATTCTCGAACGTAGCTACTCAGTTTGGGGATTGTATGAGAACGAGAAGTCCGCACTTGTGTCCGCGATGAAGTACAGCGTTTCTCGCGCCTGCACGCGCAATGGGCCGATGCGTGCTGTCCGCAATCCACCAATCGGGAGCGCCGGGGAAGTCGCGCAGCTGCCTTCGGGACCGAACCCGCACTGTTCTTGTCGGAAGTAGATCGTGATTGGTGCGGCCGCCGTTCCGACCAGTTGGACGGAGGTGCGCAGAACCGTCGTCGCCATGAAAATGTCTTCACCGGTCGCCACGCCGCCGCAACTTCCAGAGACGCCGACTCCGAGCGTGGAGCCTGCCGAGTAGATGGTTCCGCCAGCGGAGATGTCCACGGCGACATCGCTGGAACGATTGCAGCTCGTAGCAAGACTAGGGGTGAATCGTCCGTTGAGGGTGAACGGGCCGGTTCCGCCGACTGTCTCCACGGTAACGAAGATACGATTCGAGGGCAGGGTCAGTCGTCCAAGGCGGAGCCAAAGTCGTGAGTTCTGATCTCGGGAGGAGATGTCGTTGTTGCACGCGAACACGGTGGCCATGCGCGGACACGCACTGAACGAGCTGATGACAGTGTCGGCCGATCCGGTGGTCCAAAGCTCCAGATCGGAGTTCGCCGGAACATCGACCGAATACACGACGTCGCGAGACCCGTCGGGCGTACACGTGGAGTCATGGTCGTCAAGGAATCCGTTCGTGTTGCCGGTGACGAAGAATGCAGTTCCCGCTGCGTTGATAGGGATCGCGTTCGCACACGTTTCTCCCATTTGCGCTGGGCACGCCAGGTCACTGCCGTTGCAGTCCTGATCGATCATGTCCCCGCATCGTTCTGGTGCCCCGGGAAAAATGGTGTTCACCCGGTCGTTGCAATCCGTCCCACCCGCGCAGTTGCGTCCATCGACCGATCGCGCTGGAACGCCGTCCATGTCGAAGTCCATCGGGGGATGAACGCATGCATTCATCGAGATGTCGCAGCGATCGGCCGTGCAGCTGTTCCCATCGGCGCACGTTGGTGCGGTCATCATCGTGCAGCCCGAAGCCGCCCGACAAACTTCGCCTCGGCAAAAATCACACGCGGTGTCGTCTGGGATAATCGTGCATCCCCGGGCGTCGGCATTTGGCATGGTAGGCGCGCAGAGCTCGCGCGTGCACGCGTGGGTATCTGCGCAAATCGCGTGCGTGGGCTCGAAGGCGCAGCCCTGCACCGCATCGCAGCTGTCACGGGTGCATGATGCGTTGTCGTCGCATCGCAGTTCGGTGCCGGCTACGCAGCCGTTTCCTGCCGCGGCGCTGTCACAACGTTCACGCCCGTTGCAGACGTTTCCGTCGTCGCAGTCCGTGTTGCTTCGGCATCGGCCCGCGACGCAGCCTCGTTGAGCGTCGCAGAGCTGACCACTCGCGCAGCGAGTCGAGTCGGGCGAGAAGGTGCACGTGCTGCCGACGCATCGATCGATGGTGCATGCGATGCGGTCGTCGCACGGCGCGGAGCACGTGGGCACGTCGGGGGTGTTCGTATCGGGCAGGACGATCAGGACATCGCTGGCGCTGCGTCGCGCCCAGATCGAAGGTCACGCGAGTTCGCAAACTGGGCTTTTCGAAAATCA
>CAZWQH010000132.1:0-11547 GCA_964635815.1 uncultured Sandaracinaceae bacterium | reverse complement strand
GGTTGCACCGGTAGCTGAAAAGTCTGCCGGACGCCGGCAGCCAGTCTTCTGAACTTCTGAAGGTTCGTCGAAAGAATCACGGCAGAAGCGACCGATACGCGGCAACTTTGCTCTGCTGATCTGCGTTCGCATGAGCGGTCACTGCAACCACTGCCCCGCGAATCCCAAGAAGCGCCATCGGTGAGGATGCGTGTCCGTTCAATCCGCTCTTTTGGCCGTTCCTCCAGGAGGATCGCACCCGATTCGAGAAACACCCGGGCATTGGCGCGGTGTACCGGACTCGGAATCGCTTTTCAGAAGACGACGGATGACCCGACCCTGCACTCCGCGGCTCGACGTCACCGTGTCGCCGCAAGCGAAATCTTGAGCACGTTCGTTTCCGGCAGGAAACGCGACGTCATGCGTCGACGACCCTCGGTTGCAATGCGGAGAGTGCCAGGGTGTGGACGTGCAAACGCATAGCTTGCCGCACCCGCACTCAATGTGACGGAACCCGCAGCATCACGGGTTAGCTTGAGAGGAGCTCCGCCGAGCGCCGCAGCTTGGAAATCGGCCGGAAGATCGCTTTCCACATCGCCCGCAGGGCCCCCTTCTATCACTCGAAACGCATGCATCGAAGCTGGGTAGCGATCGTCGGCGACGACCGCGATGCGATTTGTACGCGGCGCGGTCGAACCCGCACACGAGGGCGCATAGCCCGTGTACTCGAGCGTGGAAGAAGCAAAGCCATCCTCGGTGTCGAGGTCGATCCCCGCCCGTGACTCGTTGTGCGAGAGCGTGAACGTGAGCTCAAACTCTCCCGGGAGTACGGACGTCATCGTCCCGACCGACGCGTACGCGTACGCGTACCAGTCCGGCGAGTCCGGGCCGGGAGGCTGCGCGACGCACTCGAGCGGGGCCCACGTGTCGCGATGGAGTTTTACGTTTAGCTGCGCCGCGCTCACGAAGTACGGCCATTCGAGAACGCGTTCATTCACCCGAGCACAGAGGTTCACGTACGGCAAACGCGGACCGGGACCATCGTCGTCAAGCACTGGGTTGTGTTGACCGAGCGAGGGGGCGCCCATGGCGTACCATTCGGCGCAACTCCGCGCGGGATTTGCGAGCGAACCGAGGGCGGGTGCGCAGGTTGTGCCGTCACCGACGAATCCTGCCGCGCACGCGCAACCTGCGCTCGAGTAGACGGCGTTGAAGTCGCACGTGCTCGTCATGGCGTTGGCGTCGTCGCGCGGAATGCGCAACCATCCATCCGCGAGTCGCACCTTCACGAACACATCGTCGACGGCCACCGGAACAGGTTTCATGTCAACCGTCCGCACGGGACTGACTTGCGTGTCACCCGTCCGAAACGGATTGACGCCGCCGGCAAGAAGGACGGAGCCACGCGGCGTCACGTGAAACAGGCGCCACGCAGTGGCCATGGCGTCAAACAGTTGCGTGACAGCGTAGAGCTCGCCGTCGTCTGCGCGCACATAGTTCACACTGTCGCTCTGGGGGCGAAACCGCATGGCCGCTAGATCAAGACGGTGAGACCGAAACTCGGGTAGCGACGCGCCGAGAACGCATGGGCCCATTGGACCTTGCGACGAACAGTTCCAGTACGCGACCGCGGAGCGAGCCACGTAGACCGACCGGTCGGCGTCTTCCCCGGGCCAGAGTTCCGCGTCGTACGCCACGCGTCCGGCGCCCTCATTTAGCGTAGGCTCGATGAGCGTTTCGCTCGTCCGTGCTCGGCCATCACTTGTTGTGCACGTCACCGAGACTACCCGCGTGGTTTCGTTACGCGCGGTCTCGCAGAGCGCGAGCGCACCGGGCACGGCGGGATCGATTGAAGGCCCTCCCACCCAGGAGGACGTCGGGGTGCGCGGCGGATACCGAAGCGCCGTGATCGTTCCGTTCGCGGCAACGTGATGCAGCGTGCCCGTCAAATCGCCCTCGACCACGACGCCACCGGTGGGCGGCGCCACTCGAATACTCAACCGCGTGTCCCCGACGGACGGGACGAGCCAAGTGCGCGTCTCTGGCAAGAACGCGCCGGGATGCGCCGAGCTGGTTGCAGCCCGGTCCACAAACATCGAAACGGCCATGCAGGCGCCCGCGGAGCACGCGCCACTTGGCGTCGTGAGTGCTCCCATCGTCCAACGCGCGCGCGTTCGCGCATCGCGGACTACGGGCTCTGGTGTCCGTGCGCCGTTTTCGTCAGGGGGCGTCTGGAGCACAGGTGGATCCCTGTACCCGGGACCTGCTGGGAGCTCCTCGGCGGGCGCGCGTCCTGCGAACACGACGCGCCCGAGCCCGGGCACCTCCCCTTCTGCGCGATAGGCGCCAAGCTCGCCTTGTCCTTGGTAGAGCGGCGGCAGAGGCGGAGGCGTAGGACCGCTGAGCCCGGGAGGGACCGACAACTCCGGCGTCGCGGGTGCGAAGCTACGCCGATTCAGCAGAAGCGCGCGGCGCGGGATGGCGATGCCCGGCTCGTCACCGACCGAACGTGCGATCGCGACGGGAAGCGCGCGCACGTTGGCGTCGGCCAACGTCCACCCCGTCGAAGGCGGAGCTTCGCCGTGCGGGGACCACTCGATGCGAAGGTCATGATCCACCGCTGTGTGATGGAGCTCGAGGTGTGGAGGAAACGGCTCAGCTTCGGCGCCGGGTACCACAGGTAACTGCCAGAAGAACACTTTGCCGGTAGCTATTGCGCGAACGCGGATTCCGGAGCTTACAAACATCTCGCCCGCATCGGTGGCAACGATGACCTGATCGCCTGCTTGAAAGGCACCGATTATCCGCTGGCCCGCGGGGATCGCGGGCCGCGCGAGTAGTCGGCGGAGCAAACCGCGATCGGAATGCTCGAGCTTCCATATGCCGGTGTGATGCTGCGCGAGAAACGTCTCGCGCGTGTTGCCGTGTCGCAAAATCGTCGTGAGAGGATCTGCGTTCAGCGGCCCATCTCGGAGGCCACTAAGCGCCGTTCGCTGTCTCGGCTCGTCGGGCAGATCCTCAATGCGTCCGGACGCGATGCGACCAAACGCATCCACGAGGTAGTTCGTCGAACCACCGTGCGCGATGAACTCTGCGTCTGCGATGACGAGAGGCGTGTTGTCCAGCGGCAGAGGGTCGAGTTCGCGGCGCGGGGCGAACTCGCCCGTAGGTTGTTGAGGCCAGTACCACCAGGTACCCGGTCGATCTGGAAACTCAGTCGAGATCAGCGCGATGCCGTTCGTCGGCGCGATGCTGACGGGAGCACCGTCCGCGTCGATAAAGGTGCCCGATCCGGAATGCGCGAAGTTTCCTTCGAACGAGGGTCCGCCGATACCAATGGCGGGCGGCGGTCGAAAAAAGATCCCCTGCTGGCGGGCGCCGCTCTGGTCGACGGGATGAAACACGAGCTTCGTGCGGGCTATGGTCCAAACCGAAGTCCGAGCATCCTGCGGTGTTGGTGCCTCATAGCCGAGAGTCGGAGGGGTGGTTGGCGACGCGCTTCCCCCCTCGATGCGCGCGCCCCAGACGAACGCATCAACTCCCCATTGCGGGATGGGTAGATCGTCGTGGCACCTTGCGCTCACGCCACCGATTCGCACGTCAAACGCGCCGCTCGAACCCTCGGTTGCGCTGATGTACGACCCGCCGGCGCCATAGCTCCTGGTGAGCGTAGTCGCCCCTTGCACCAATCGGGTGAGCTCAAGCTCGACTCCCGCACAACCCTCCCTGAGTCCGGCCGACGGGCGCTCAACGGTGGGAGTGAGCGGCTTACCGCCGAACAGCGGTTGCATCGGCGTGAGCGCGAGTGCCGGCGGAGCTGCCGTTGCGACCAGCGGAACGATCGCGGCCTGAACTTGATGCGTCGCTTCATCGGCGACCCCAAGCGCGGCAATCGAGATCAACCCGCGCCCTTCTGCAAAGGTCGCTTCAAGCGCTCTGCCGTCGAGCTCTTTTCGCGTGATGACGATGTGCCACGTTCGCCGCCGACCGAAGATCGTTTCCTCCTGGCGTCCTCCGTCCACCTCCCCTTCCGCTATTACTTTGTCTCCGCCGGAGATCGTCCACTTCATCCCGTCACGCACCGTGGCCGGCACGATCAACAGAGCGTGGGGGAGTAAATGCTTGGCGGACGTCGCGTAGAGCACGACACCCTGCTCGGTTTCGCCGAGCCACGTCTCGGTCTCGCCGAACTCATCGGGGACTGCGCCCAAAGCTTCCGGCAACACGCCTCGGGTGCGAACCGCGGACTGCAGGATAAACGTGCGTCTGCCTCCCAGGTCGAAGTCGCGTCCGATGAACAAAGTCGCTGCTGCAAACCGAAACTGCGAGCCCACGCGCAACGGCCAAAGCGACTCACGATTCGCTTCGCCCGTCCCCGGACTGGTGATCGCGGTTTTACCGACGGGCGCTGGCCCGGGCCCTGCTCCATCGCCGTCGCAGCTGAAGAGAAAAAGTGAAAAGAGCAGAGCGAGAGCCCCGGTGCGCATGCACGGAGACTGGCAGCGGCGCTTGTTGAACACAATGGGTTCCGGCGCGATGCGCCAATCGCAGTGGCGACGTAAAAACCGCGCCAGCAGAGGGGCTTTGTCTCGGCATCCTGACCATGCGAACGGCCCACGTTGCAGCTGCTACTCCCCTGGCATCGCGTCTCCTGCACGTTCGCAACCGAGATCAGGAGGCAGTCGCTATGGCTCGCTACGTCACGTCTGTTGCCACGTCATTGTCGACCGTAGAGGCCTTCTCGTAGATGGCCGATGTCACTCACTTCATCGAATGGGACCCGGGCGTGAAGCGTGTGCCTCGCGTTTGCGGTGACGGAGCTGGCGCAGCTTCACACGGCAAGTTCCGCAACAGTGTCTCTCGCTTGAATGGTTTCGGCGACCGTGTGCGTCGTTACGCTGATTCAGGCCTTTCGGGGCCGCCCATTCATCGCGGCGCGGTCCGACTGAGCGCGGCGTCGACGATTGCGACAAGCGCGTCTGCAGTCTCTTGTCGCATCAAGCCGTACCAGCTGCCGACGGCTCCCGATTGCGCCGGCCGCGCGACAAGAACCTGAGCGCACGGCATTCCAATGGCAACCTCGACCGACGAACCAGATGCGCCCTCAAAACGAACGCCGACTAGAGTCGCGTTTCTGCATCGTCGCTCTACGGTGAAGTCGTAGCTAGCGTCGTCTAGCAATGTGCGCGCGATCGTTTCTCGATCTGCCGACGAGACTTCTTGAGGCGTCCCTAACATCGGGTACCCAACGATGCGGTTTGTTGAGCGCAACGTCTCGCGCTCGGCTTCGGCCGAAGCCACAACCTGCAAACGCACGGCCGTCACGCGGGAGGCACCCTCGATTCGCCCGGTGAGCTCGCCAAGCTCCGTTCGCACTCTCCCGGTCGCGGGTAGTTCGGCGGGTTGTCGCTCAGCCGCTTGCGAAGGTGGCGGTGACGCGGGCGTTTGGGTACTCGTCGTCTGAGTCGGCCGAACTCCTGTGCCGCCCGATCTCCCGCGACCCTCCCCGCCGCAAAACGAGAGCGCCCCGATCAAGACCACGCTCGAATACCGCATCATGCGCTTCAGTAGCACACACCTCACAGCCAGTCGGGCAAGACCGGGGCAGGTCTACGACTTAGTGGCATCCGGCGACGGCAATCTCGGCGCCCCTCCCTGGTGCGCGAGCGCCGAAGGCGTGCGGCAGCCAACAATCGCGGGCGCCTCGTGGATCAGCTCGTCACGCTCAATCGCATCGACCATGAACAGGGCGAAATCAATGCGTCGCGTCCGGTTGCTCTTAAGGATCGCGTCGCCAACGTGCTGACTCCACACCGGTAGACCTTCGCTCTCACCCTCCTCAAGGTCGCTTCCGCGCACCACAGTCCAGCGCGTGTCGCTTCGAAAGATCTTTTCACAAGCGCGAACTTGGTCGTCGACATCGGCCAGCCGCACCAGTCGCGCGAGCCACGTAAAGAACGCAAGGATTGCCGTGAACATCTTCGAGTAGACATCCTGCCCGTCTCTCGAGATGTGCCAACCGCACGAGAACACGAGGCGCGCACCGGGCTTCGCGAAGTCGAGCACCGCCTGCGCAGTCCCTGAGGAGTAGTCGTGTACCCCCCACGGAACCAACACCGTCAGCACTGCATCGCAGGCATCGACCGCCTTTGCGATCACAGATCTATCGTTGGTTCGACCAGGCAAGATCGTGATCCGGTCGCGGAATGCTTCAAGCTTGCCCACGCTCTCCGGACGACACACGCCGACCACTTCGTACCCGCGTTCAAGCGCATGCCGGATCATGTACCGCCCGAGTTTGCCGGACGCGCCAACGATGCATACCTTCTTGCCTGTGCTCATGGCTTCCTTCATCGAGATGCGAGAAAACGAGCGTCTAGTGATCAGTGTGATCGAAGACTACTTCAGCAAAGGGTGCGGGCGCCGTGACCGGTTCGCCACCCCTGATTGCTCGACGCGGCACTGGGTTGATGGCTTAACCCCAGCGGCGGGCATCAAACCCTAACCCGGGACGTCAGAGGGGCTACGTTCTCCAACTGAACTCGACAAAGAGTTCTGCGACTCGCGCAAAGTGCATCGCGAAGTTCCGCCCTCACTTTCTGAGTGGGAAAGGCGCAACGGAGCGCTAGCGATCCGCGTTCGCCAACACCGCGCAGAAAGACACCTTATGAATTACATGTTCCTCATCACCGCACTGGTCGGCGCAGCATCGTCCGTCGGAGGCTGCACTTCGCATTCGACCGCGCAACGCCCCACGGCAACGCTCGGCGGCCCGGCAAGCCGCGTCGTCGACCTCCCCGGCAGCCCGGGTGCCGGTGATCCGCGCGAAGTTCGCGTGCTCGTTGACGAGCCCGCGTTAAAGCTCGTGACCATCGTGCTTCGGAGCGGCACCGTGCTGCCAATACACCAGACGAGCGTGCCCGTGACGATCACCGCCCTTCAAGGTAGCGGCACGGTGGTGGCCGGGGGTGAGCGGTTGCGCCTGGACCCCGGGCACGCGGTCGTCCTCGCGCCGAGCGTCCCTCATGCCGTCGAGCCTGATGCAGGCACAGACCTGGTGCTGCTGGTTCATCACCTCGGCCGCGCCGAGGCGCATCACCCGTAAGCAGAAACCGACAGAGCCTACGTCCGCGCATAGGGAAATGCGTTTGGCGCCAACCGCTCGCAGAGCGGCCGTGATAATGCCGGTTCACACGGTGCTCAGGATTCGACGTTGTTTCAACAGCCCCATCCCGGCAGACACTTTGCAAAGGTGTGGTTCAGCCTCCTGAGTCGGAGGCGCACACCCGTTTACGGAGGAGAAAGATCATGTCCATGAAGTCGGTTACACAGTCGCTCTTGGTAGTTTGCGTGATTTGGGTTGCTGGCGTCGCTGCAGGCCAACCGCGCGTTGAACGTCGCCAAGGGCGCCAAGGGGCGCGCATTTCGGCCGGCGTCCAACAAGGACAGCTCAGCGAAGCCGAAGCGGCTCGACTCGCCGCAGGTCAGGCGCGCGTGCAAGCACGGCAGAATCATGCCCAAGCGGACGGAGTCGTGAATGTGCGCGAGCGCGTTCAGATCGAGCGCGCGCAGAATCGCCAGAGCAGGCGAATCCGGCGCGCACGCAGCAACTAGACTTGCGCGTCGACGGAGCTGGCTCGCGGATTGTTCGCGGAAGAGCCCACCAGATCGCGATTGGGCGACCTGCCGAACTTTCTAGAGTACTCGCGACTGAACTGGCTAAGACTCTCGTAGCCGACATCGAAGGCCGTGGTCGAGACCGAATCCGCGCCCGCGGTCAGCAACCGCCGCGCTTCGAGCAGACGGAGTTCCTTCTGGTACTGGAGCGGGGACAAGGATGTCACCGCCTTGAAATGCCTGTGGAACGACGAGACGCTCATCCCGATCTCGCGCGCGAGTTCTGCGACCACGATCGGCGAACGGAAGTCGCGTCGAATGACGGCTATGGCGCGCGAGACGAGCGTCGAGTGGCTGTCGTAACGAATGAGACTCCGCAGCATCCCACCGATGGGATCCATCAGGAGACGGTAGTGGATCTCCTTCGAGATCATGGGGCCGAGGACCTTGGCGTCCGACGCGGACTCCGATAGGGCCAGGTACCGTCTGAGCGCATCCAGCAAAAGTGCGCTCGCGGCATGTACCTCCATCGCAGAGGACTCCCCGCCTTCGCGTGGGGACGCACCGAGATCGTCGTACAGCCCCCTTAGCGTGTCGACCTCGACGTCGAGGAGCAGCGCCATGTAGGGAACTTCCACGACGCGGGACACGACCGGCAAGTCATGACTCACCAGGACGCACTCCCCCGGGCTCATGCGATACGTCCTACCACCAAAGGTCGTTTCTTTTCTTCCTTGGAGGATCAAGCAAACGACTGGTTCGTAAATCATGGCCTCAAAGTCTGTGCGGACGGGATACGTCACGACTCGAAGACCCGGGAGCGGGGTCACGGATCTCTTTTCTCGGTGAGGCTTTTTCGGCCCGTGGCGAAGCGCGCGCTCGGCGGACCGCAGCATTTCCTCGGGGACGGGCATTCGCGGTTTGCGTGCAAGCATCGACCGGATTCTGTCTCTATTGATAGAAACAGGCAACACTCAGCGAGCTTTCGGCAAGCGCACAACCGTGCGGTCTCCTACTGTATTCCCCGCACTAGGAGAACAAGCCATGAGCAACGACCGCACACGAGCACTGACGCCGGAACTCGCAATCCCGTATCTCGGCCTCGGCACCTACCTCATCCCCAACGACCAAGCGGCCGCGATTGTGAGCGAGGCGATCCGCGTCGGCTATCGTCACATCGATACCGCGGAGTTCTACCAGAACGAGGTCGGTGTCGGCCGAGGCGTGCGGCAAGCGCTGGAGAGCACCGGGCTCTCCCGCAGAGACATCTTCATCACGACAAAGCTCGCGCCCGGGAACGCCGCTTGGGGGCAGACGCCGAAGACGACCGAGACGACCATCTCTTCGCTCCACGAGAGTCTCGACAAGCTCAAGCTGGACTACGTCGACCTCTATCTCATCCACGCGCCCTTCAATCGCGAGCAGCGCCTTGCGCAGTGGCGCGGAATGGTGACGCTCAAGGAGCAGAAGAAGGCTCGGGCCATTGGCGTGAGCAACTTCAACATCTCACACATCGAAGAATTGAAAGCAGCTGGACTGCCCCTGCCCCAGGCGAATCAGATTGAGCTTCATCCCTGGTCGCAGAAGCCAAAGCTAGTCGAGTACCTCACGCAAAACGGGATTGTTCCCATCGCGTACAGCAGCCTCGTTCCGCTCTCCACGTGGCGAGCAGCCCCAGGTCAGGGCAGTGCCAAGACCGAGGCGATGAACGCCGATAGCAACCGCTCGGACTCCCCGTTCAAGACGCTCGCGCAAAAGTACGGCGTGAGCGAGGCGCAAGTGCTGCTGCGATGGGGAATTCAAAAGGGGTATCCGGTGCTTCCCAAAAGCACGAACCCCGAGCGCCTGCGGCAGAACGCGGACGTGTTCTCGTTCAACATCGACGATGGCGACATGGCAGCGCTGGAGAAGCTGGATCGCGGCGACGGGGTCGCGTGGCCGAGCGGTGATCCGATCAAAGCCGCGTAGCCGAGACGACGAGCGACCAGGCACGGCCGACGCGCTCCCTCAAAGCTGTCGGGTGAACACCAACGCCGCGTGCGCGTTGTGAAACACCAGAAAGAGGACACACACGAGCACGAACATCCACGGTCGGTAGAAACCGACCGGAGCGATGAGGCGCTTGTCACTCAGCAGCGCGATTCCCGCGAGCCAAAAGATGGGCGTCCACGCGGGCGCCGTGAAGCCCAATGCCGTCGTGCTCCAAGCGTGGTTGGGACGGAGGATGAGCATGGTCCACGAGGCGAAGTAGAGCGCTAGACCGACGAAGTACACACAGATCCCTGCAAGCCGCGTGCGGCTGTCCGGGGGTGCCAAGGGCATCATCAGAAGAAGGACCATCAACAGCCCGCGAAGCACATTCTCAGGCAGCGTGATTCCTAGAGGAATATCGCGCGAGAAGACGTCCGGCTGAAATGCGCGGGGCAGTGCTCGCGCGAAGAGCACATTGAACGCGAGTACCGGCACCATGAGCCAGAAGCAGTTTCGGACGTAGCGAGCCATCGGTTGCGCCCTCTCGGGCGCGTGCCTTCGAACGGGACGCTTGTGCACGGGTTAACAGTCGTGAGCAAGTGGACCTTGTGCTCCGGAATGAAATCCGGGGACGACGTTACATTTCCACCGAGAACGAGGTGGTCTTCGCTCCGACGTCACCCTCGGAATCAACGGAGCTCGCCGTAACCTCGAGGCGAGTCGCTCCGGCGGGGACTTGCTCCGCGGTGTATGTCCAATCGCATTGCGAACCGTTTGTGTTTGTGCAGAAAGGAATCGACACCCCAATCGCCGTTCCAGACGAGTCGAAGAACTGTCCGGCAACGCTCCCGAACGATGTGCCGCCCCACGCCGTGATCACCTGAAGGTTTCCGCCTCCTCGAGAGACCACGACACCATCGAGCCGGCCAATGCTCACCGACGGAGTCACTACGATGCGAAACACTCGCTGCATCTGAGATGAGTCGGTGCGAGCAACGAGACGCCAACACTGATTTGCGGTCGAGTTGATATTCGTCAGGTAGCTGCCCTCCGGCGTCCCTGGAAAGCCGGCCAGGATCGCCCACATGCTGACTCGAAGACAGTCGGTTTCGGTCTCAAAAATGCTAGGAACGTAAAGATCCGTGGAGGTCGCCGTCGACATCCATGTGAGTGTCACAAGGCCGCGCGCGACCGTCGCGACTCCGTCAGCAACGTCGTCCGACACGCCGCTTTTGTCGAGTGATGCGACAAGCTCAATCGAAGATGGCACCGAGCCTGAGTCGCTGGACACTACGCCTCGCGCGTCATCCGCTACGGCACCACCGTCCCGTGCTGGGTCCGTGTGTCCCGAATCGACCAAAGGCAGACTAGGTCCGCCATCCGCTGGAGCGCCCGAATCCGAATTGCTCCGAACGACATCGGGAGGGACCAACGCGGTGTCGGACCCTCCAGCTTCTACGGCTGCCGCTTCCCGCGATGCATCTAGACGCGATGGACTCGGTACATCCAGCGCACCCTGATCGAGCGTGGAAGCGTCGGTTGTATAGACCGCTGCGTCGAGTCGACGCGTCGTGCCGTTCGCTCCGTCGCAGCCGGAAAGCGCGCAAATGAGGCAGCAAAGGACCCCTACTGTCGTGAGAGACCAACGCGACGATCGATGGAACATGCGCCCTTCGACGCAATCTCCATGCTAGCCGACGCAGCTTCGTGCCTTGTGCGACGAGGGCAATGCCTTCAGGCACAAACAACATCCCACCGGATACGGCTGGGCAACTCATGCGAACAAATCCTGCGCGACTCGCCAACGACGTGACTGTCGGAGGCGTCCCTGTAGAAGGCGTGCGCCCGCAGACGAAGCGTCGTTGGCAATTGGTTTTAGTTTGTTCCGAGGCGAACGGTATGCTCGCTCGCGACAGCGATGGATCTGCCCCACAAAGAGCTTGTCGCACCGGGACGACTCGTCGAAGACCCACGGGACCT
>CAZWQH010000131.1:0-11634 GCA_964635815.1 uncultured Sandaracinaceae bacterium | reverse complement strand
GCTCGTCGTGGTCGTCGTCCCACTAACCGCCACGTCGGTGTCTTGCGGAGGCAGCTCCGCAGGGTCCGCCGAAGTGGGAAGCGAAGAGAGTCGTTCGACGGAGATGCCGGCCGTTCAGCAGCGGCCGCAGTCGTCGAACAACGGAAGCTCGAACGCGTCGAGTAACGGTTCAGGCGTGCCGACGGGCGACCTCGAGGAAGAGGATGGTTCGCAGTCAGGGACGGCGAACAACTCGAACAACTCCGGTACCCCGGGGAACCCCGGCGCGGCCGGCAATCCGGGCGGCGCGAATCAGCAGCCAGAGCAGACGGCGCAGCCGACGGGGCCTGACCCGTGGGCGAACGCGGAAGCGGACGCCGCAGCCCAATTGCCAGCGCGCCCTGCGATGAACGACAGTGCTCGGGGAGCATATCGGGAAGGGGTCACCGCTGCCGCAGCGGGCCGTCTCGACGATGCGAAAACGCAGTTCGAACGAGCGCTCGCCGCGGATCCACGTGCATACAAAGCTGCCTATGCGCTCGGCGTTATCACCGACCGTCAGGGGCAAGATGTTCGAGCAATCGAGTACTACCGCCAGGCGTTGCGGGTCCAAGCTGACTACGAGAGAGCAGTCGAAGGGGTCGTCACGATCCATGTCCGACGCAACGCGATCCCCGACGCAGTCGCATTCGTCGAACCGATCGCGCGTCAGTGGGCGCGGAACCTAGAGATTCAGGCGATCTATGCAGAGGTCTTGGTTTTGGCTGGTCGCGACGAGCAAGCGGTTACCGTTGCGCGTGCGGCGCTGCGGCGCGATGAGCGGTCCGTCCCCGCGATGATCGCGCTGGTGAAGGCGCATTTGAATCGTGGCCGGACCGAGCTGGCTGAAACCATCTTGGATCAGGCGATTGGCATCGATGGGGCCAACGCCGAAGCACATTTCCTCAAGGGCAAGATGTACCAAAGCATCAACCGGCTCGGAGATGCGCTCTCCGAGTTTCGGCGAGCCGCCGAGCTGCGACCCGATTTTGCCGATGCGCGAACGGCTCTTGGGCTGCAGTACCTCATCAGTGGCAACTACAACGAAGCCGTCGCCGAGCTCGAGGCTGTCTCACGTTTGGTCCCGACGTTGCCTATGGTGTACCTGAATCTGGGCGATGCATATCGCGCGACGAAGCAGTGGAACGCTGCCAAAGGCGCCTTCGACCGCTCCATTCAAATGAATCCGCGACTTGCTGAGGCCCACTTCAACTTGGCGCTGATGTACATGGCGGCAGGTGACCAGTTCCCTGGGTTGGATCGCCTCGCTGCTCTGCAGCGGTCGTTGCAAGAGTTCAACAACTACCGCGACAAGATGGGCCCACGGATGGCGCGCGAAGATCCAACTCCCGGATACATCGAGGATGTGAACCGTCAGATCGAGCGGGAAACAAAGCGTATCGAACGCGAGAAGGCCAAAGCTTTGCGAGACGCTGCGCGCGCAGCTCGCAGCGGTGGCGCAACCGCTGGCGCTGACGCAGGTTCTCCGTAGCGTCATTCGTTCCCGACCCGGAGTGGTCGGGAAGTTTTGGGTTCCCGACCCGCAAGCGGTCGACCATACTTTCTCGGCACGGTCGTTCTCGAAATGAGTCGCAAGGAGTCACGAATGAAAGCACGCATCACCAGAATCGAGCGCTCCATCGTCGCTGTGTTCCTCGCAGGCGGACTTCTCCTCACGCTGGGTGGAGCCGGAATCGGTCGCGCACAACAGCGGCAAGGCCGTGCCCCGCGCGTCATCGAGCTTCAGGAAATTCTTATCGAAGGGCGTATCCAGAAGCCCAATGCGTTCTACATCTTGAACCGATCGAACCTTGGGTACGAGGTTCTGGATCTTCGGACGAGCTTCGTTCGCGATGTCGTGCGCAGCGTTCAGAGCGACCCGTTCTGACGTGACCTTGTTTCACGGAGTGCAGCTTGCGCTCGCCCTTCTAGCCTTGTCCTATTCGGTTTGGGTCGTGTGGTTCACGGTAGGGATCGAGTCGGTGCCCGATCTCCCCGTGCGAGTGATCAAGCATGCTCTCCAGCACGACGCGCGCGCTCTCGGCGCTGTGGCGAGGACGTCTGCACGAGGCAGTGTGCTTTCCCAGTGCGTCGATGAAACGACGCTCGAGAGCACTGCGAGTGAATCCGACCTTGCGACCACTTGGATCGGGTGCGTGGCGGACGCGCGCGATCGCGCGTTGTTCCGAGTTCGCCCCTTGCGCTTGATCGCTTTTGTCGCGTCTTCGACCGGAATCGTGGGGGCGCTGTTCTATGCACAGAGCGGGATAGGGCACCAGGGGTCGCCCGCCGTCGCGCACGCCACCCTAGCCATGATCAACGGGACGCTGCTCTCCGCGGCGTGCCTCGTTGCGAGGGGGATCGCCACGGCCAGCATAGTGAGAACCGTCAATGAGCTCTTCAAAGTTCAGCGTTCTGCCGGTCGCCTCGGCACGTGATTTTGGATGCTGGATTTGGCGCCGGCGTTTCTGGTAGTGTCCCCGGAACCTTTGCAGCACCCGGGCGTCCAATCAGTAACAGAGGTACCTAGGTGAGCGCCGAGACACGTCTTTCCCTACGTCGCATCAGCAGACGCTACAGAACTGAGCAAGCCCTATGAGCACGAATACATCTGGCGGGGGTACTCCCGGCGGCACACCACAAGGCTCACCACAGAAGCCAGGCGGACCCCCCGCCGGAGGCAATCCGCGCGCTGGCGCGATGACGATGGCCATGCAGGCCGTTCAGATCGTCCCGGACACGGGGCCGAAGCTGCTCAAGATCGCTAAGCTTCAGGGCGGGCGCATTGTCGAAGAGCGAACGATTCGCAAGCGCGAAACCGTGCTCGTTGGCGCGGACGAGCAGAACCACTTCGCCCTGCAGGTCGAAGGGCTGCCGAACCGCTTCCCACTGCTTCAGCTGGTCGGAAACGACTACATCCTGAACTTCACGGAATCGATGCGAGGCAAGGTGCGATTGCCTGCCGGAACCTCGGAGCTGGAGAATCTCCGACAGACCGGCGCCGCGCGTAATGCCGGCGGTCACTGGCAGGTGAAGCTGACCGACAACTCCACCGGGCAGGTGAAGATCGGCAACATACAGCTCCTCTTTCATTTCGTGACGCCGCCTCCTCCGCAGCCGAAGCCTCAGCTCCCGGCCGCCGCTCGCGGCGGTCTGGTGAAGGCGATCGACTGGGAGTTCACAGCTTTCATCGTCTTCTCGTTCATTATGCATTTCGGTTTCATCGTTTATCTGTTCAACGCGGATTGGCCGATCCCTCCAGGAATTGGGCAGATCGATGACGAGACGGCTCGACTGTTGATTCCCGAGGAGCCGCCTCCTGAAGAGAAGCCCGACGAGAAGCCGTCCGAGAAGGGCGATGAGCCGGCGGAAACGAAGACCGAGACTCGTCCGACCAAACAGGCGAACAACGATCGTCCGTCGGAACGTCCAAGTGAAACCGAGAACGTCGCGACGAACACGGAAGCGCGCGCGCGCATGGTTGAGCAAGCGTCTGCAGCGGCGGAAGCCCTGCTCCTTACCGCGTTCGAGCGTGGCGGTGCATTCAGCAACGTCCTTGCTGGCGGCGCGATTACCGGAAGCGCGGAAGACGTGCTCGCCAACGCAGGCGGGGTTGGAGTCGCGAACGGAGCTAGCGGAACGCTGAGGCCCCGCGGCGGCGGCGGCAACGGCAGCGGGACCGGCGGATTCGGTCTCGGTGTTCGTCCGGGTTCCAGCCAGGGAGTCGGCGAGGGCGGCGAGGTCGTCGAGGTTCGCGTTCGCGGTCGTGCGACGGTCGAGTCAGGCGAGGCGGTCGACGGCGACGGCGAGTTCGACCAGTCGAAGGTGACATCGATGGTGCGTACACGTCTGGCGGCCATTCGTTCTTGTTATGAGCGCGAGCTGCGGACCAACCCGTCGCTTTCTGGAAAGATCGCAGTTCAGTTCACGATTCAGCAGACGGGAAGCGTCACTGGGGCGCGCGTTGATGAGAACACGATGGGCAGCGACGCAGTCGGGACCTGTATCGTCGGAGTCGTTCGAGGGTTCCGGTTCAACCCAGGTCCCGAAAACGGAAGTGTGACCTACTCGTATCCGTTCGTGTTCGCGCCGCAAGGCTGACGCTCGAGCGATTCCCGATGGCCGTGGGCTTCGGTCCACGGCTTTCGCATTTAAATCGACTTTCACAGGGAGCGTCACGAAAACCCCGAGAACGATCTCCTTAACGGCGCTCAGGGACTTGAACTTTTCCCGACAATTGGGCAACGGACTCGGAAGCAGGGTGCAGCGCGTTGACAGGGAATCGGTCCCTCTATACATTCGCTCGCACCTAAGAAAAACACTGCCTGTTTTTTAGGGGTCTAGATGCGATATCGCGGGTTTACAGCGCTTCCGTTGTTCGTAAGGGTGATTATCGCCCTAGGTGTGGTCGTTCTGTTCGCAACAGACCGCGCGAATTCGGCGCGCGCGCAGAACAACGAAGGCGGCCCTCAGCCGACAGGAACCCCCTCCGCAGGGACGAACTCGACTCCGAGTGGCGGCAGCACGTCGGAAGGCGGCGACCTTGCCGTGCAACGGCGAGCGAATCTTTCGGGAGAAGACCAGGTCGTCGAGGCCGAGGGCATCTCCCAACGCGGAACGCAGGTCAGCCGCCGAGTTCAGGGCGTGCTCGATGATGCGCGTCGCGATCGTGACGTCCTTCGTGTCACGTGCCTCAACGACAAGCTGACGCAGATCAACGCAAACGGTCGTAGCGTCACGGACCGCTTAGTGTCGCTGCGACGTGCCGTTCAGGGGCGCGACGCGAGCCGCGCAAACCACGAGTACACCGTGATTACGGTGCTCGGTCAGAAGTTCCGAACGCTGGAGCAAGACGCAAATCAATGCACGGACTCCGAGATCTACGAGACGGGCGCGACGCGGGTCGTGACGGTCATCGAGCCCGGCACTCCGGAAGAGAACGTCGAGCAACTCAACAATCCTCCTCTGGCGGAGATCCCGTACATTCCGGGTCCCGCGAGCCCCGTTCGCTGAGCAGCGACAGTCGCATCAGCAAGGCACTCACGAAACCCCCTTCCCGATAAGCGATGCGACTCTTACCTACATTTGCACTCTCTGCTCTCGTTCTCGGCGCTCTCGTCTTTGGCTCCTTCGCCACGTCGCGCGCTCATGCTCAGGCGTGGATCCCGGGCCCCGGACAGGCACAGCGCCAAGGTTGGCTCACGGACCGACGCGCGGGCGTCGGTCCCGGAATTCGTGCAGGCGATTTTGAGCTTCACCCAGGTCTTGGCGTTGAGTTCGGCGCAGACACAAACGTTTTCTACGGCGACGCAAACACGCTCACGAGCGCGATCATGCGAATCACGCCGAGCCTCTACCTCGGCACGCTCAGTGCGCAGCGCACGCAGGAAGGTGCCAGCTCGAGCGGCAGCGGGAACGCGTTGCCCGCTGCAACGTTTCGGCTCGGCGCGAGTGGGTCGTACTACCACTACTTCGAGAACAGCGTTCAGGACAACGTAGAGGCCGACGCGTTCCTCGACATCACGCTGAATCCCCAGAGGCCATTCGCCGTTCAGCTGACGGCAAACTTCGCGCGCGCGATTCGTCCGTTCGCAGAGAACAACGTTGGCGGAACGCTCAACTACGCGCGCAACACGCTGCGTCCTGCGCTGAACTTCCTGTTCCAGACGACCGGCGGCGTTTTGACTGCTCGTCTTGGTTACGCGTTTCAGTACGACTTTTTCGATGCTCAGACGTTCCGTTACGCGGACAACCTGACGCACGCCTTCGTGCTTCAGAGCGCGTATCGGTTTCTCCCGCAGACCGCCATCGTCGCGGATGTTGGCGTCGACCTCCAGACGTTCGGCAATACCGGAATGACGGACGCGATTCTCCTGACGGAGCGTGCGCGCCTTACTGCGCGAGTTGGAGTGAACGGAGCAATCACCCAGCAGCTGTCCGCGGGCGTGATGATCGGCTACGGCGCAGGGTTCAACAAAGATCCACGCGTCGGGGATTACGACTCGCTCGTCCTGACGGCTGAGGCTCGCTGGGCAATCACCGAGGCTGTGCGCCTTGTGTTCGGTTATGACCGGTCATTTCAGCCGTCGTTCGCTGGCAACTTCGTACGACAAGATCGTGGTTACCTGAACCTTCAGGTGATGGTCGATGGTTCGTTCCTATTGGGAGTCGAAGGCACCGCGGGTGTTCTCGACTTCGGCGATCTGCTGATCGGAAACGGCATGGACGCCGGCGTCGTCGGCGGAACTTCCACGAGACGTCGTCAGGATATCCGCGTGACCGCTGGTCTTTTTGCCGAGTATCGGTTTACGAACTGGTTCGGGCTTAACGCCACTCTTCGCTATTCTGGCCAGTTTACGGACTACCAGTTCCAGCTAGCCGCTCCGACGCTCGACCCCGCGCGCTTCAGCAAGTTTGAGGCGTGGGTCGGCGCTCGCGTCGCGTTCTGAGAACGCGAATGGAACGCGCGTAGTGCGCATCCAACATTGCGTGATATCCAACCGGTTGATGGCGCCCGCTCGCAGCTTCCGAGCTTCTCTTGGCATTTCGAAGGCCCTCCTTTGCTTGGCGTGGATCGGCGCGACGGCGTGCGGTCCTCAGCCAGCACCGGCGCAGCGCGCCATTGCGCGCCCCGTTGCGCCCATGCGGGTCACTGTCGCCGCCGGTGACGTTTTCGAGGTTCGCGTTTATCGGCACGCAGACCTGTCATCGACATACACCGTCGCGGACGACGGCACGATTGACTTTCCACTGCTAGGACGCCTCGACGTCAACGGCATGACGTCATCGGAGATCGCCGAACGCATCGCGTCGGGTTTGAAGCAGGGCGAGCTGCTGCTCGACCCGCAGGTCTCTGTGAATCTTACGACCGTCGCTTCACGACACGTGACCGTGGTCGGAGCGATTGCGCGTCCAGGACAGTATCCAGTCGCGCAGCGGCTTTCGGTTCTTCAAGCTGTCGGACTGGCGGGCGGCTTCACATCGCTCGCGGACAAGAATGAAACGCGCGTCATCCGTCATACCGACAATGGGGTACGCCCGATTCGCGTGCGCGTGGAAGCGATCATGACGGGGCAGGCTACTGACTTTCAGCTCGAGCCTGGCGACGTGGTGAACGTGCCCGAACGCTCTTGGTGATCGAGAGGACGAAGCGAACGTGAGCGTCGACAAAGAGCAAGACCTACTGATCGAGATTGGGGTCGAAGAGCTGCCCGCATCGTTTGTCGCGAGCGCGCTCGAGCAAGCCCCGACACTGATTTCCAAGTTGCTGACGGACGCTCGCGTCGTGCACCGGAGCGTGAAAGCCCTTGGAACGCCACGGCGCATCACCGTGCAGGTGGAGGGAGTCGCCACCAGACAACTGGACCGATCCGAGGAGCTCGTCGGTCCGCCCGTTTCCATCGCATTCGGATCAGACGGAGCGCTCACCAAGGCAGGCGAAGCGTTTTCGAAACGCGTGACCGGGCCGACCTTTCGCAAGACGACCGAAAAGGGCGAGTGCATCGCTGGCCGGCAAGAAGAAAAGGGTGCGAGCTCGAGCGATGTTCTTCCAGGAATCGTGCAGGGCTATTGCGCGGGGCTTTCGTTTGGAAAGTCGATGCGCTGGGGAGCAGGAACTGCCGCCTTCGGACGCCCGGTTCAGTGGCTGGTCGCGCTCTTTGGAAACGACGTCGTTCCCGCGACGTTCGCCGGAGTCCATGCAGGCAAGCGCTCGCGTGGTCATCGGTTTTACGCGAGCGACGCGTTCGACGTGAACGTCACCACATACGCCACGGATCTCGCTACTCGTCATGTGATCGCGGACATGGAGGAGCGCGTTGCAATCATTCGCGAGCGCCTTGGGAGTCTGGCGACCGAGCTTGGCGCAGTCGTCATCGAGGATGAGGCGCTCATCCGAGATTGCGCAAATCTTGTCGAAGAGCCGCACGTTCTGTCGGGTCGGTTCGACGAGGCGTTCCTCGCTTTGCCCGAGGAGGTCGTTGTTTCGGTGATGCGCGGCCATCAGAAGTACTTCGCGCTGCGCGATGTTGCCACCGGCAAGCTGAAGGCGGCGTACCTGAACGTGGTGAACACCGCCGCGGCGCCAGACCTCATCACCCGCGGCAACGATCGCGTGCTCCGTGCGAGGCTCAAGGACGCAACGTTCTTCGTCAGTGAGGATGCGAAAGCCCCCTTGGCTGAGCGCGTGCCTCGTCTCGATGCGATTACGTTCCAGGCAAAGCTTGGGTCCGTGGGCGACAAAGGTCGACGGCTGAAGACACTCGCGCTGTACCTCTCCGAGATTGAGGGTGTCGACGGTTCGTCCGCAACCCGCGCTGCAGAGCTCGCGAAGGCCGATTTGATTACGCACGTCGTCGGCGAGTTCCCGGAGTTGCAGGGTGTCGTAGGTCGGAACTACGCCGCTCGAGATGGCGAAGCGGCAAACGTGGCCGACGCATTGCTCGAGCACTACTTGCCCCGAGGCGCTGCCGACGAGCTGCCGAAGTCGGACCTCGGTGCGATTCTCGCCATCGCAGACCGCGTGGACACGCTGGTCGGTTGCTTCGGGATTGGGATGATTCCGACAGGTTCGCAGGACCCATTCGCGCTTCGTCGCGCAGCGCTCGGTGTCATTCGCATCCTTCGGGATGGACGGCTGAAGCGCGTACGCCTCCGGGAGCTCCTGAGAGCGGCTCACTCTGCGTACCCGGCGACGCTTCTTCAGGACGCGGCCGTCGTTCTCGAAAAGTTGGATGCGTTTTTCGTGGCACGCCTCGAGGTGATCTTCTCCGAGAAGCTGCCCAAAGACATCGTCGACGCTGCAATCGGCGCTTGGGACCGCGGCACGCTTTGGGATCTGGAAGCGCGCGTCGTCGCGCTCGATGCGTTTAGGAAGGATCCTGCCTTCCCTGCGCTTGCGACCGCGTTCAAACGGACGTTCAATATCACCGAAGGAATCCCGCGACGCGAAGCAGATGCATCGCGCTACACGGAGCAGGCGGAGAAGCGACTCGCAGAGGCGTTTCAAAAAATCCGGTCAGAGGTCGACAGTGCGTGCGAGCGACGTGAGTACACGGGCGCCTTGAACGCGATCGCGAGAGATCTTCGTGAGCCGATCGACGACTTCTTCACGAACGTCTTCGTGATGGCCGAGGACCCTTCGGTTCGGGAGAACAGACTCGCGTTGCTCTCCTCCATCAACGATACGATTCGCCGGGTCGCCCACTTCGAACGCGTGCAACTTTCGACAGGCTCGTCGCAGTAGACAGCATGGCCTCTATCCGAGACCTCTCGACGTTTATCGATGCGCGGCCGTCCTTCGTTGGCACGCGAATCGTTCAAATGGCACTGCTCCAGCGCGCCAACATAAGCGTGCTGCCGGGAGTTGCTGTCGAGCTGAGCGGGAGCGTGAGTGACGAAGTGTGCGCACGGTTGGCCGATCAGGCCCTCGAGCGCCTGAGCGCCCGGGCATCGACGCGGCGAGTCGCGCTCACACACTCGCGAACTGGAGAGTCATGCGTCGTTGAGGCGTCGGCGCTCGCGAGCGAGTTTGCTCGCGCGTGGGGGACCTCGAGTGGCGCGTTCCTTTTGCTTGAAGCGTTCCCCGTCGAGGACGCAGAGGAGCGCGTGATTGAGGCAGGCACCGCGGATCCGACCCTCGCGGATCTGTGCGCTCGCGTCGCTAGCGTAGCTGGCGAGCCATGCTCGGTGCGTGTGCTCGAGACCGCCGGCCAGGCATTCGTGCGGCACGTGCGCGGCGATGGAGCGAACCCGCGACGAAAGCCTCTTCCTATACGCCGAGTTGCGGTGGAGTCGCTGAGCGCTGCCGGCTTCGTTGCCGTTGCTCGCGGAGTTCCTGCCTCGATCGGGTACGCCCTGGGCGCCGTCTCGCTTACACCGACGCGTGAGGCCGGTGCGCGTGCGAATCTCGGACAGGTGCTTTTTCGCCAGACCGTCACGCGGGAGAACCGCGACGAGATCACGACGAGCGCCGCGCTCGTGTGTCCGAGTGCCGGGATTACCTCACACGCAGCGTTGTTCGCGCGGGCGATGGGAAAGCCGTGCGTCGTAGGATTGAGCGACATCACGGTGGATGAGCGAAAAGTTGTGCTCGTCGATCGCTCCGGTCAGCCGCTTTCGCTTCGCGAAGGCGACGCGTGTCTAGTGGACGGTACGGGCGGGGGAATCTATCGCGCACCGTCACTGGAGGCTTCTGTGCCTTGCTCGTACGACGTGCCAAAGCGCGCGGCGCCTGCGCCGGCCGGCCGCCTTGCCTTGGACATCGTGGACCCATCGAGCTTGGCCGATTTGGTGCTCGACCTTCCGCTCTTCGTTCGCGAAGCTACCGCGGAGAGTCTCAAGCTTATTGAACCCACGGAATCACGCCCGGTTTGGATTCGTTTTGAGCCCTCGGCGGGGCGGCTCGCAGAGGTCGCCAGCCGGGTCGAAAGCGGCGCTTTGGCACATGTCGTTCTCGTCGCGCGAACCCTCGACGAGGCCCTCGCGGGTCAATCACACGTTCGTCGCACGGGAGCGAAGCTGGGCATGATGATCGAATCTCCGGGCGAACTGAGCGCTCTCGCTCGTGCACCTGACGCCATCCAGGCGATTTGCGTGGGGCTAGGCGATCTAGGCCAGGCGTACACTGGACGCTCTCGCGAGTCGGCAGGTGGCGCCGTGTTTGGGTGGGATATCTCCTACACAGAGGAGGTAACACGTGCCCTCAGGGCGTTTCGTGGTGACGTGCTAGTCGCCGGGAACGCCCCACTTCTTCCGGCATTTTTCGAGGCACTCGACGGGATTGGCGATGTGCTTCGGGCCGAAGTCCCGTCGCACGTTGCGATGGCGGCCTGGGTCTGGGGTGTAGCGCGAACGGCACCAGATCCATTCGGCCCCGACGAACGTATCTAAGGGAAGTGCGCTGGCTGGCCCGCTTCGATCGTTTCGGCACGTCTTCGTAGACGTTGAAGGAGAAATCGATACACTTCCCGTCACGGGCTGATCTCCTCGAAGGACCGAACCGCAATGTCAGAAACTAAGCAGATGAGCGGTGAGAAAGACCCGTTGGTCGGGAAGGTGATCGGTCACGGCCGCTACCTCGTCGAGCGTGTTCTGGGCCAAGGTGGAATGGGTCTGGTGTACCGGGCCAAGCACACGACTCTTGGCAAGCCGCTCGCCGTGAAGGTTTTGCGTCCTGATGTTTCGCAAGACCAGGAAATCGTTCTCCGGTTCAAGCAAGAAGCACTCAGCGCCAGCGAGATCGGCAACGAGCACATCATCGACATCATCGACTTCGACACGCTCGAAGATGGCTCCGCGTATTTCGTCATGGAGTACCTCGATGGCAGCTCGCTCACCCAGAGCATCGCCGACCATCGCCAATTTCAAGTGCGACGTGCAGCACACATCGGAGCCCAGCTGTGTAGCGCTCTGGGTGCTGCGCACGAGCGAGGCATCGTTCACCGTGATCTCAAGCCCGACAACATCTTCCTGATCAAGCGAGGCTCAGATCCTGACTTCGTGATGGTGCTGGACTTCGGTATCGCGAAGGTCGCCGGACAGCAAGCGTAGCTGACGCGGGTAGGCCAGGTGTTTGGTACGCCGCACTACATGTCGCCCGAGCAGTGTAACGGCGCT
>CAZWQH010000130.1:0-11660 GCA_964635815.1 uncultured Sandaracinaceae bacterium | reverse complement strand
TCGAAGCAACACGATCGGCGCCGGATCTCGAAAAGTCTTCGACTTCGTGGGCATTCGTTCGCCGCACGTAGTTGCAATGAACGCGACTCATCTTGCCGGGGTCCGCGCGCGTTTCACGGACCTGAACGACATCGCTCACGAGATCTTTCTGTTCGATCAGAACACCACCACGACAAGCCCAGCCGTCATCTCCAGCATGCCCATGCCAGAAGAGTGCTGGACATTCGAAGCGATCGCGATTGGCGCTACCGAAGTCTACGCGGCGCGACGGTTGCTTGCGCCGCTCGGCAGCAATCTCTACGCGATCCCGTTCACGCCCGGGACCTGATCGGAAACGGGAACCGGCGGTGGCTGCGAATGAGTGTGGTGCGACACCATGTCGGCCATGACCTGGCCGGCCTCTTCTTCGTCGCAGACGACGTGCGTGGCACCGAGCGCCTCGAGGTCCTTGCGTGAGAGCACGAAGCGTGTGCGCGCAAAAACCGGAACGGTCGAGGACACGCGGCGGATCGCGGCGATGCCTCGACCGAGCGCGGCAAAGTCGTTGATCGAGACGACCACACCTTGCGCGAGCTCGATACGCGCGTGATGAAGGGCCTCGTCGCTGGTCACGTCCGCGTAGTAGGCATCGACCCCGTCAGCACGCGCGCGACGCACGCTCTCCGCGTTGATCTCGAGCGCGATGACGCGCACGCCACGTTTCATCAGCGCATCCACCACGCGACGACCCGCGACACCGAGGCCGACAACCACGACGTGACCGGTGACCATCGAGTCACGCTGCTCCGGCTCGTCCATACCGCGTGCACCGAGCAGCTTCTCGAGCGGGCGGAGCATTTTTTCACCTGCGGACATGTGCGGTGCCAAGCGCGCGAGCACGGGCGTCAGGAACATGCTTGGCAGTCCCGCTGCAAGGATGATCCCGATCTCGTGCTGCTCGATGAGACCGGTTCCTCGCGCGAGTGTAGCAAGCACGAAACCGAACTCGCCGAACTGCGAAAGACCAACGCCTGCAAGCCAGGCCACGCGTGCAGGGAACTTCATTGCCACAGCCGCCAACGTAGCGATCAGGCCCTTTCCAAATGTGAAAGCGAGGAAGATCAGAAGGATCTGAATGGGGTACTGCGTGACGATTCGCACATCGAACAGCATCCCAAGTGACACGAAGAAGACGCTCGCGAACAGATCGCGCAACGGGAGTACGTCACCGAGGGCTCGGTGACGATACTCGGTGCCGGCGACGGTCATGCCGCCGAGAAAAGCGCCAAGTGCGAGTGAAAGACCGCCGAGCGATGTGAGCCACGCGGTGCCAATGCAAACACCCACGACGGCCATGACAAAGACTTCCCGGCTTCGTGTGCCATCTACCCAGCGCAGCAAACGTGGAAAAAGCCACCTGCCGAGTAAGAGGACTACGCCAACGGTGATCGCGGCGATTCCGAGTGCTTTCGTGATTGCCGCCGCTCCGCCGTCGCCTCGGCCTGCGAGCAACGGAACCAGGACGACCATGGGCGCAACGCACAGGTCCTGAAAGATGAGCACGCCCATCACGAAGCGACCGTGCGGAGCGTCCACTTCGCCGCGCTCTGACAAACCGGCGAGCACGATCGCCGTGCTCGAAAGCGCGACGATGAACCCGTAGAAAATGCCCTTTCCGGGAGGCATCTCGAAGGCGATGGCGATCAGTGTGACGGCGGCGATTGTTGCAAGGACTTGAATCGAGCCACCGACGAAAACAAACCGCGCAATGCTTCGAACACGATCGATCGAAAGCTCGAGGCCAATGGTAAACAGGAGAAGAACGACACCGATCTCCGCCACGAGGAGAATCTCATCGACCGACCGGATCAGTCCCAGGCCGCTCGGACCCGAGAGCGCCCCGACCAGGAGCAATCCCGCGGTCGTCGGAAAGCGCACCTTTGCGAGGACGATCGAGCCCACGACGCCGAGCATCATGAGGAGTGCGAGCTCATCGATTAGGGGAACGTGCGGCATCGCCGCTGTCTCTATTAGCGATCGTGCGTGAACTGGCTACAAAATTCGCACGGCGCGAGCCAAGGATCGCTATGACGCGGGTCTCGCAGAAACTCGTCGTCGGTAAGACTTTGCAGAAACGCGACGAGATCTGCGCGCTCGGGTCGTGTGATAGCGAAACCGATTAGGAACGAGCTTTTGTTGGGACTCGCGCTTCCAACACCGGCATTGGGGCCTTCCGCGATTGTGCGGCCGCCCGCTGCGTAGTGATCCACGACCTCTTCGAGTGTTGCGATGCTCCCGTCATGCATGTACGGACCGGTGACCTCGACATTGCGCAGGCTCTGTGCGCGAAATCGTCCCATGTCCTCTGCGCGACCTGTCAGAGCGTGAATGCCTGTGTTTGGGGCTGGGTATTCTCCGCTCCCGCCAACGTTGTACAGGCCCGTATTGTGGAAGCGGATCTCTAGCGGTCCGCGGCCCATGTAGTTCACGGAATCCGTGAAGTTGAATCCGTTGTGACAGTGAAAGCACTCGAGGCGCTCGGAGTTGAACAGCGCGAGGCCGCGACGCGCGGGCCCCGTGAGAGCGTCGCGATCACCACGATAGGTGTAGCGGTCGTAGCGCGAGTTCCCCGAGATGAGTGTGCGTTGAAAGCATGCGAGTGCGCGCACGATACTGGCGATGCTGAAGGGGTCCGCATCGTCTGGGAACGCGAGAGGGAACAGCGCTTGGTAGCGAGGCTCTGCGCGAAGGCGCGTCAGTAGAATGTCCTCACGACCCGCGAGCCCGAGCTCTACAGGCTCGCGTCCGAACATGGGAATCGGTGCCTGTTGCTCGAGGGAAAGCAGAAGCGGATTCCCCCACGTCAGTGTTGTCGCGTACGCAACGTTCGCCAGTGGCATCGAGTTTCGTGGATGAATCTGACCAGTCGATCCGAGCGCAGTTACTCGCCGGTCTGCAAACCCGCGACGTTGCTCATGACACGACGAGCAAGACTGCGTTTGGTTGTCCGAAAGCCGCGTGTCGTAGAAAAGATGCCGGCCGAGCTGAACCTTTGCCTCGGACATCGGGTTGCTCTCGGGCACGACGGGCGTGGGAAACCCAGGCGGAAGGTTCCACGCCCACGGGGCGGCTCCATCCGGGCTCTCTGCGTCGTCGGCGTCGAAGTCGGAGGAACCGTCGGAGGTATCGGAATCGAGAGGCGCGATCGCAGCATCAAAGTCGGGGAAGTGATCGTGATCATGCGACGCGTCGCGGGCTGCAGGTGGAAGCTCCGTCCCGCATGCCGCGACTGTGTTTCCCCCGACCATGCCGACGAACAGCATCGCGAAGCGGAGGAAGCTGCGGAACGAACTGCTACTGCCAATCAACGGGTTACTCGACTCGGAAGACCGTTTGCGACGCGGGTGTGTAAATGCCCGTCGCCCAGTCGATTCCCAGATGTGCAAATGGAGTGGTGCACGGGCCAGCCGTGAAGGAGTGACAGCCTGCTCCGGTTGTGATGTCGGAGCCTTCTTTCACGGCCGCGAAGTCCACGATGACGCGGCCGGTCGATGGATTGAAATCGAACGTAAACTCCGGACGCGCGGGACGCGCACATGCCGTCACAGGCGTTCCGCCGACGGGGTCGCCGTCGCACATGGTCGATCCGATGTGCGTGAAATGCTGAATCGTGCTTCCTGCGTCACTCACACCGCCGCCATGTCCGGTGTTGCCAGCGTCCGTAGTGTGAACCGGTGCGCTTGCGTCGGACACACCCGCATCGACGAACGTGCGAGTCGCACGCGTAGTCGCGGCGAAATAGATGTGACCTGCGTTCCAGCCCCAGAAGAGCGTGCTGCGATTCAGAGGCGAGGGAACGGAAGTTACATCGGCGTGGTTGATAGCTTGCGGAATGCCGAGCCGGAATTTCAACCCCGTGTACGTCGCCGGCGGAACCGTTCCTCGAATTGTCGAGTTCATTGCCGAGTCGCCTTGATCGCACGCACCGGTTGCGTTCTCGAAATCGAGCATCGCCACGCCCATCGCCTGCCATTCGCTTGCGGCTAAGGCCACTGGCACCTCGGTTCGATCCGCACGCACCAACCGAACGTCGTGAACGTAGAATCGGAAGTCCGAAACGTCTGCGCGGACCAACGGTGTGCCGAGGTCGTACTGGGTGCCGCACGCGAATGCGCTCGTACCCACGCGAGGAACGAACTCGATGGCCACTTGCATGGGGCCAGCATCCACGGCTCCATCGACCGGCGCGTCGGAAGTCACGTCGCGCGTGACCATGACATCCGTGCCCGCATCGTTGGCTGAGCTGTCGCGCGGTGGAGCGGGATCCGCTCGCGCGTCGATTACTGTGGCCCCGGTGTCGATCGCCATGCTCGCGTCACCGACGGACGAGTCGGGGCCGACGTTCGCAGGCGCGTCTGTGCAACCAAGAGCGAGCATCACGAGCAACGAAGCGGGCGCACAGAAGCTAACTTTCATGGCCGTGGGATTAGCTTTTGTGGGGGTGTGGTCAACGCGACGACGGCGCCTGTCGACCGCTCATACCGTAGGCGTGCGCAGAAAGACCAGGCTCCGAATGTATCAGCTCGTGCGCCAGGTTGGGGCCGAGGAGCTCGGTGAGCTCGCGTTCAAGGCCACCTTCGAAGCCCACGAGAGCGCGTAACATGCGCTCGTATGGAATCAGATCCGTGGTCACAGACGGCGGCGTCTGCAAACCCGCCCGCTCCTGCGACAGAAGCCAGCGCACGTGCGAGGCGGCGGTACGAGGTGTCTTGTCTGAGATCTCCGCCACGAGGCTCGTAAGCGACATCGATCCTGGGTCACCCCCCGTAGCCTCCCGGTAGAGCTCACGAACGCTCTGCATCAAGGTGTCGTGCGCGGCTTCGACAGTCCGCTTGATCTGTTCGGTCTCGTGAGGTTGGAGATTCCGAGCCTCCACCACCTCACGCGACACGCCATCTACATCGAGTCCGGGAATGCTGTAGCGAAGCTCGCCCTTCTCGGCGAGCGTGCGCCACTCCTCGGGCGTCAGGTCCGTGTTGCCCTCGTCGGCGAGGCCGCGACGTCCGACAGGTTCACCAGTCTCCGGCGAGATCGCGTTGCGCTCCAGCACGGTTCGAAGTCGTGCGACCTCGCTCTCGAGCACCGAGAGCTGCAACGGGTTCGACGCTGCTGGCGGCGAAGCGAGCGCAGCGGCAGCGCCTCGTGGGTTCGGAACCGAAGGAGCTTCGACGTATGCAGCCGCGGCGTTCGGATTCTGAGCGAGTGTTCCATCTGCGTGGACGGATCCCGATTCACCCGCTCCGAGCGCGATCGCGGTATCTCCGTGCGCGTTCTTCACGCGAACACTTCCCTCGTATACGACGACAGTAAGAAGCGCCGCAGAGACCGCTCCCGCGCCGAACCAACCTGGACGGCTGGGTGCGTTCGTCGGCGCTGTACTTGTTGTGGCAGTTGCTTGCATTGAATCCGCTCGTTCCCTTTCCGATACGTCCACTCGAAAACATGTCCCTGTGACTTCCACGTTCCCGTGAAGCGTCGTAACCACGAAGGCACTTCCGGGCTCGACCCTGAAAAATGCACCGCCCCGTTCGAGCAACACGCGATCGGTTGCGTCGCCGAACATGCTGCCCGTGACGAAGGACGCTTTACTGCCAGGTTTGAAAACACCGATAGCGCGAGAACCCACGGCTCGTGTTTCCGAGCTATGCGCGTCATCGGCTACCAGCACACTCCCGTCGTAGGTCCGCAGACGACCTGCATAACGAGCTCCGAGCGGAAGCACTGCACCAAAGACGAGTGCTGCGACGAGCAGATACGTTCCAATCACGCGCGTTCGAGTCGGCTTCGCGTCTTGAACAACCTCTTTCGCGCGCGCGCCTGATTCGTGACGTTCAACTGGCGCGATCCCCGCGCGTGCGAGCGTGGCTTCTGTGAAGTTGGGAGCGAGCTCCACGTCCGGTTCCCACGCGGCGGCAGCCTCTTGCAGAAGCTCGTCCTGCGAAAGTGCATCAGGCAATTCGTTTTCTCGATCACTCATGACTTCCTCGCAGTGGACCGTCGCGATGAGTCCGTACGGCTCGCGCAAGAGCGTCGCGCGCACGAGAGAGTCGGGACTTTGCCGTGCCGACCTCGATGTTCAGCGCTGTCGCTATTTCTTGCATCGACATTTCCTCTTCGACGGAGAGCAACAAGATCGCGCGCTGCTCTCCGTCCAGACGTTGCATGGCCAAGCTCAAAGCGGCCTTTCTGCGTTGCTCGTCGAGAGCGACGTCTGGCGGAGCGCTCTCGGACGCGTTCTCGTCCGCACCCTCCGTGCGTTCCTCGAGGCGTCGTGTGCGACGAAGCTCGTCAATCGCCGTGCGCATCGCGATTGTCGTGAGCCATGTCGAGAGTCGGGCGCTGCCTTTGGTGTCGAACGTCTTGAGCGCGGGAATCGCCTTCACGAACGTCTCTTGAGCGATGTCTTGGATGTTCGGGTTCTCCGAACCCAGCACTCGAGTGGTCGCTCGCAGCACGACACGCTCATAGCGCCGTACGAACGTCTCCAGCGCCCAAGCATCGCCATTTGCTGCGCGGCGCAACGTGAGATCGTCGAGCTCTGCAAGTCTCGCTTGCGGTCCTCTACTCGTGCTCTCTGCTGCCACCAACACCCTCGTTACACGTGGCCACTCGCCGACGGTTCCTTTTTTCTAGTTTCGAGCTTCCCCAGCGTTTTCGGTGGTGTCTCTTGGCTCGGGTCTGCGAACAACGTCGCGGACGCGATCTCGCACACGGCGAGCACCGGTCGCTATGCGTGCGCGAATCGTCGGCTTGTTTGGATCACGAGCGAGTAGCCCCTGAACCCAGCGCGCGGCCGGCTCGCCCACACTCTGCCAGATGGGCTCGATCATCGGACTGTACACATCCAGCGAACCGCCGAAGATGATCGGGAGGCCGAGCACGGTAGTCAGGGTTCCGGACCCGAGTGAGAACGACAAGTACGGCGCGTCTCGATTCACGAGGTCCGTTCGGTTGAGCTTTCCCATTCCGATCGATGCGACCAGAGGGTGTCCAACACGGACGAACGCGCTTCGCTCGGAAACGGACGCAGAGAGCCACGGTAAGCCGCCCGCAAATCCACGACCGCCGACGCTCGAGTACGTCAAGTTCGCAAGATTTCCGCCGAACGAAAGCAGCGGTGCTTCGAGCGGGGTCCGATCACGAGCCCAGCGTCGCCACTGGCGAAAGTTCCCCGACCAGAGTGCGGCCCACGGGCCGAAGGTGACCAAGCGATCGAGGCCAAGAAACGCAAGCGAAGCGGGGATTGGGATGAAGCGCTCGACAGGAAGCAGCACTTTCAGGCCACCCCCGACGCCCACGGATGTGCGTGCCCACGTTTCGCGCTCGAGCGCGCTATGCGCCACCGCGCGTGAGATCTGTCCGACACGCCGCACGCCGCTGCGTGCGCGTGCGCCAATCGCTCGAGTGCGCGCGACGAGCGCGTGACCGCGACCTTCGGCATGAACCGCGGGAGAAGCGACTCCAGAGAACAGGACGACAGCAGCCGCAAAGGCAAACCAAAGCCGCGCCGGCGGGCGATGCACAATCGAGGTCACAGGGAAAATCTACTCAAGAGGCGTGCCACTCCCGGAGCGCGCACTCATGCGAACTCTCGACTGCTCGCAGCTCGGGAACGAAAGCAGTTTCCCGAACCAGCGCGCGTCGACGAGAGGCTTCCCGAGCTTCCGGTGGCGTCGAGCGACGAACGATCTGCGCAAGAATGAAAGAAAGTCGTTGCGCGGTGAAACACGATCCGTCACCTTGTTTTCTCCAAGGAGGTCCCGTGATCAACGTTCGACATAGTCTTATTCGCGTTCGGGGCCTCGCGTCCGTCTGACCTGATTCAGATTCAATCTGATCTTGTCTAGACCGTAGGTTGCGAGCCCCGGCTGCGTTGCGTGTAGCAATCGTCGAGGAGACCGCATGGGCAATTCAGGGAAGCGGGACCGCGCAAAGCGGGTCGCGGGCGGAATCGATCCGTCCAAAAGTTACGAATCGATCACGGGCTCGCCGCGAGCGCGCGACTCGAAGGAAGAAAGAAAGACAGCGCAGCTGTGTCGTGAGGTGCGTGACACGCTCTCGATCAGCATCGCGGCGCTCGACGATGCCGCGCTCCTGTGCGCGTACGTTGCCGATGTCTTTCCCGATCCCGACGCGTCGCATCTGCGCGTGCTGGTGATCACCACAGGGTCGACCTCGACGGATGAAACGCGAGATGCGCTTTATCGAGCACGAGGCGCTCTGCGAACCGAGGTTGCTGCGGCGCTCACTCGAAAGCGGGTTCCGTTGATCTCGTTCCTCGTGGAGAAGGAGTTGGATCAGGAGAAGTACGATGACTGACGCGAAGGTGCATCAATGGCGCGCAGGCGCCCCGAACGCCGAGCTCGATGCGGCGATCGCGCGAGCCTCGAAGGCCGAGGACGTTGTGCATGTGGCCGTGATGCCAGATGCGCACGTCGCCGACTCGGTGTGCGTTGGCACCGTGACCGCAACGACGCGTCGCATTCTGCCGTCTGCAGTCGGTGGCGACATCGGCTGCGGTATGGCTGCCGTGCGTTTCGATGCCGATGTTGAACGGCTCGCCGACATTCGCGTAGCGAGCAAGGTGTTGCGCGAGCTCGCGCGCACCGTGCCGGGACTCGTGCATCCGACTCGGAGCTCGCCGGAGCTTCCTCTGGAGCTCACGAGACCGCTCAGTCACCCGCGACTCTCTACCCTCGCAGAGCGCGACGGTCGTGTGGAGCTCGGAACTCTCGGCCGAGGGAATCACTTTCTCGAGCTGCAGAAGGACGAGCAGGGAGCGCTCTGGTTGTTGGTTCACTCGGGGTCGCGGTGCATGGGCCCCGCGATTCGCCGCCACCACGAAGACACCGCAGAACGGGACCTGCTCGGATTTGCGTGGCTCGATGCCGATTCCGTGTCGGGCCGCGCGTATCTGGATGATGCGAGTTGGGCTGCAGAGTATGCGAAAACGAATCGTGAGCGAATCGTTGCCCGAGCGAGTGAGATCGTTTCTGAAGCTCTCGACACAAAGTGCGATTCAACGACTCACATCGCTTGTGACCACAATCATGTTCGTCGCGAGCGGCACGGTGAACGCGACCTCTGGGTTCACCGCAAGGGCGCCATGCGAATCGATGAAGGGGTGCTTGGCGTGATTCCCGGAAGCATGGGAACCGCAAGCTTTCATGTGGTAGGGCGCGACGTGGGCGAGGCCCTGCATTCATGTGCTCATGGTGCGGGGCGTGCTCTCGCGCGTGGAGAGGCGCGGCGCAGGATTCGGGCGCGAGATCTCGACGAGCAAATGCGAGGGGTTTGGTTCGATTCACGACTTCGAGATCGTCTCCGTGATGAGGCGCCCTCTGCATACAAGGACATCGGTGAAGTCATGAAGGCTCAGCGAGAGCTCGTGCGAGTCGTTCGGAAGTTGACGCCCCTGCTCGTTTACAAGGCGGCGTGAGGAGAAATTGTCGTGAGCACGAAGTACCTAGCAAGAACCGCAATCGAAGGAGGACGTCGCTACTCGAACACCGATGATCGTCGAGAGTCGAATCGCGCCGCGCGTACGCACTACCGACAAGTTCTTCTCGCGGTGCGAACGGACATCGGCATGGTCGATGACGTTCAGATGCCCCAGCGCGAACATGTGTACAAAGACTTCAGAGACAAGCTTGCGCCGCTTGCCCGATGGATGAAGAGCTGCGCGAACCGGCCCTGGAACAAGGTCCGAAGCGAGATTGTCGCGATGGTCGACACGCGCACGTTGGCCGGACGTCACATCGTCTACGACCACCTGCTCCCCCGTCGTCGGTGGCACCGCGTGATCACGGACACGGAAGATCTCGAGCCGCCCTGGTCCGTGCACCGCACGACGTTTCGAGTGGACCGCCATGGGATTCTCCGGGTGGAGGATTCAGGGCGCAATCGGCGCAAGTTGGCGCACGATTTCGAGGCGGCATGGGCGTTCGCGAGTCCCCAAAGGGTGGGAGTTCGAGGCAAGAAGCTCTATTGGTTGGTGCGGACCAACCTGGACCCCCAGCCGCCCCGGTATCGACAGGCACGAGAGCTTTCGACCGAAGAACGCGTACGGTTCGAACGGTTCAGCGCGGCGGCGCAACACGAGATTGTAATCTCGCTCGGGGATTCGTGAGGGTCGCTCGCGGCTCCTGCAACTATTCAAAAGCTCGCGCGTACAACCTTCATGCCCCGGTTCACTCTGGTTCTTGCGATTCTCAGTGTGGGTGCCTGCACTCGTGTAGCCGACGACGACCGAAAGACCCCTCACCGTGTTTCTGGGCTCGGGTCCGCAAGCGACCCTCACCGTATCGAAGTAGCGGTGCCCGAGAGCATGATTCCGTCGGGTGTGGAAGAGGACGTTGACACCAACACGGACGAGTCATTTGCGTTGAAGCCACTGCCGGTAAGGCCGGTCGAACCCGTGGCTGAACCCGTCGACGCCGTCGAGGCCGTCGAACAGGTCCAACTGGACGAACCCGTCGTTGTCGTGAAACCCCCACCGTTCTTCTGCCGGCTCCCCGCCATCCGTATTCCGCAGACGGCCGTTCCTCACGACGATCTCGGCATCTGATAAGAAACCCTGATGCGAGCGATTGTCTTTCTCGTGGGGATGGCGGCGCTATGGATTCCGCGCGCGGCAAGCGCGTCGTTCGCGACCGAGTGGACGATCGACGAGAACGATCCGTGTAGCGCCGCGCTTGCGGCGATCAGCGCGGACGGAAAGACGATCGCCGTTCTGGATTGCACGACGTCGCTGAGCGGTGCTTTCAATGTGGTCGTTCGATTTTTGGACACCACGCGCGACGTCGAGATTCGAGCGATGCCGATCGCGGAGAAAAACGACGACGACACGGCGCGAACTCCCGTACGACGAGTGCGAGCCAATGTGTCTCGCGTGCGAAGAGCCCTCGCTGCCGGCAGGTATCACGCGCTCGACGCCCTCGAGAACGACGCGGACGGCATCTGGCACAACGCCCGTGCCGCGGTTTCCGTCGTTTCGGAAACCGGTTCGGGGCAACTGCGGATTCTCGGATTTCGCGTCGCACCGGGGTTCAGAGACGATTCTTCCGCGGGTTCGCCGTATGAAGGACCTGCTGTATCACGGCGTTTGACGCCCTTCAGTGGGATGCATCCTTACTGCTGCGGTGAAGACTCTGTTCCGTGCGAACACCCCGCGGACCTCCGGTACGCATGGGTCGACACGGCACGCAGGGTCCTACTGATCGCGCTCGTCGATCGTTCGGGACCAGACGGTTGTTACGAGGGCACTCGGTTCGAGGTCATTCGCATCGCGCCGGGCGAGGGCGCGCGCGGGTCCGTCCTTCGATGAGATGCGGTTCAGCTCGTCGGGGTCGAGAGACCCACGAGCTTCGCGCTTACATCCCACAAGCGTCGACCGAGCGCTTTGTCCTGCGCGAGCGTCGATGGAGTCACGGGACGATTCTTCTCGAAGTACACCCCGCTCGCTCCATCCACATCAGGGCTCGCAGCAAGATGAACGATCGTGTCCGAACCCTTCTTCGCAGAGATGAAGAACGGCCGAAAGAGAAGCGTGATGATTGGCTTCGACCAACCCGGTGCACCGGACCAGATGTTCGTTGCCACCGATCCCAGCCGCATCTTCG
>CAZWQH010000129.1:0-11700 GCA_964635815.1 uncultured Sandaracinaceae bacterium | reverse complement strand
GACACAGTTGGGTGGGCGAGCGCGTACATCGATCTCGAACGAGTGCGTTCGATCAGGCAAGCGCTGCCAGCGCTCGCGCATCGACGACTTTGATGGCTGCTCTAGCTCGCGCTATTCGAAGCTCGAGAGAACTGACGCGTTGACCGAGCCACCAAACTCCATCGTGAACGGTCCCGAGCTAAAGAACCGCACGTTGCACCGGAACTCACCATTTCCGTCCGTGAAGAACGGACCGGATTCCACGCATTGACCCGCTCCGCCGGTCACGACGGAAACGCCTGGAATGCGCCCCGGTGTCAGACCCACGGCCGTCTCGATCGCGACGACAACCTCACGTGTGTCTCCGCTGGACACCAAACCAACGTCACGGCTCTCCGGCGTGATGTAGTGCGGATACGGCTGCATCGGAAACCCGCTTCGCGGTCCTGAGTACACCGCGATGATGTGAAACGACGCGCTCGCTCCATTGGAGAGGCGCGCTGTAACCGGCACTCGGATGTATGACTCCATTGAAGTGATGTCGCTTCCGACGGGCGCGCACCCCGCAATGCCGTCCGAGCCCGACGAGCTCGATGCGCACGGCCCGACGCTCAGTGGTCCCGACGCTGACCACTCGACACACACACCGCTTCGCTCGCCCCCAGCAGAGTCGGTTACGCGTGTGTTCAATTGTGTGAAGCTGGGAAACCGCTCGACGATCAACGTCCCAGATCCTGAGACGGCGGTGATTCGATCACCAGACTCCGCAGGCGAACAGGCTCCCGCGACAGGACAGCTTCCGTCCGTTCGACATCCGCTGCATGGAGCGCCGCTACAGAATCCACCAAAACACGATTGCCCACAGCGACAGATCACGTCGTCGCACGGATCCTCAATCACATCCGGCCCGCACGTCCCGTCGGGAAGGCAGTTCGAGCAGGTAGCGCCGATGCACGTTCCTGCAGAGCAAGTCTGACCGCAGCGGCACGAAACACCGAGGCATCGATCGGGTGTCGACGAATCGACTGGCGCCGCAGAGCCCGTGTCGCTCGGTGGGCTGATGCGAACGTCGGCGACGAACAAGCTTCCGCCGTCATTCGGCGCCCGAACGTCCGTTGCGCTCCGAGCATCGGTGGCAGTCGGGGTTACATCGGCAGTTGCCGCACGCACATCGGGCACCGACGCGTCTGCGCGCGGAACAGCTGCGTCTAGCCGTGAGCGGTCAGCGCGGTCGATATCGTCTTGTTCTCCAACGTTGCCTCCTCCGCCACGGCGAGCCGCGGAGCACGCGCTCAGGAGCGTGAACGAGAAGAGCGAGAAGAGAACTAGAGATCGAGACAGACGCATCCTCGGAAGGATCGAATCACTTGGGAGAGAGAGCAACACTGAACAATGTCAGCGCGTGACAGACATGTTCGACATTTCTAACGAAACTATCCAGCGGCGGCGCTGCGCGAATACCCACATGTCGGTCTAGCTGATCAAGCGGAGCGAAGGCGCAGGGGCGAAGGCTCGGAGATGCCCGCTGTCCTCCGCGACGTAGAGCCAATTCCGTTCGTCGACCCGCAGGTAGTCAGGTACCAGATCACATTCGACGGCGGTGCCGAACGGAGCACCGTCCGCTGGACGGAACACGTGTACTTCCGACGAGGGGACGAAGACCGCCCCCCCACGAAGAACCGGATCGAGACGACGCGGAACGTCATCCGCAACGGGATTGGCGAGCGCGCGTGCCCAACGGGTCGAACCGTCGGCCACCGAAACCGCCGAACACGTACCGTTCGGTGCGTTCACGATCAGCGCGTCGTCGACGACCAGGTGGCCGGCGCCGCGACCGACGCCCGGATCCGGAATGGACCACGTCATGCTGCCCGTTTGAGTCTCGAACGCCGCAAGCTTCACACGCGGGTCCGAAACCGAAACCAGCACGCGGCCGTTCTGGTCGTCGGCCGCGGGACAGTAGACAGGTGCCGCAAGCGGCCCATGCGTGAGCGGCGCGTCAAAGACGCGCTTGCCCGAGAACAGGTCCAGTGCGTGCAAAGTCCCCGGCTGCCCCGGTTCTCCGCTCGCTACATAGACACGGTCACGCACCAGTAGCGGTGCTGTCGCGAAACGACGGCTCGATGCAAAGCGCCAGACGGCCTCTCCGGAAACCACGTCCAATCCGTGAACGACGTTGTCGCCGGCAACCACAACCGCGATCCGGCCTAGGCGTCGGAGACGAAAACCCCCGGCCCCGCGTGTGGAGAACCGCCAGGTTGCGTCGCCAGTTCGGAGATCGAGAGCGACGAGTCGGTTGCGCCCTTCGGCGAGGATGACTGCTGGCGGCAATGCCCCTCCCCCGACATACATCGCCGTGGGTGCCGCCCCCGCGCGTGGAGCAACACGCCCACGTGCGTGAACCTCGCCATCGCTGACGTCCCAGATTTCGACTTCCCCATCCATGCCTACGCGGACCAGCGACGTGCCGACCATGACGGAGGCAGCTCTCTCGCAACGTCGAAGCCAGAGAGCGGAGCCGTCGTCTCGCGAGAGCGCGACGACACGACGCGGGCTGGCAATCACGAGTCGATCGCCACACATGAACGTGTTGGTCGAATCGAGACCTTCGATCTCAGCTCGCCAGCGTTCCGAGAAGCGTAGCCGTCCAACCGGCGGCGCAACATACTCGCCCTCTTCGCGAGTAGACGGCACACCCACTTCGATCTGCGTCTGACTGTTCCGGAGCCGCTCTGCATTCTCGTTCTGAAACGAGCTGGCGGTCGTGCGACGGCGAATCTCACGACGAAGCGCGCGGACCTCGTCTCGCAGGCCTACGAAGCGAAGGTTTCGAGACTGTGCGCGATCGACCTGAACGACCGCGCGAAGATAGTCCGATGCGATCTTGAGGACGGGCAACGCGGCGTCATCGATCGAGAGTCCGGGAACCGTCAGACCGGTCTCTTCGGACCCGATGGTTACTGCGACGCTCGATGGCTCGGAAGCCGAAGCGCCGGCGCGAATCCCGAACGCGAACGGCAGGGTCGTGGTCCTGCGGCGCACATTCACCGCGCGACCTGTACCCGTCGCATCTACGAGCGCACGCACTGCCGAAACCATTCGATCGATCATCAAGTAGATCGGTCCGCGCGCCACATCGCGCTTGCGTCCGCGAGAGATGGCCCAAAGCGTCCCTTCGTGAAGGAGTGCATGAACATCCGCCCGCTGCGTCCCTTCGGGCGCAGGGTCGGCGATCGGAGAAACTCGAACGCGGAAACCAAACGCGAGCGGAGTGCTCTCATCGAGGACCTCCTGCGTGCCGCCAACCTTCTCCACCCAACGCCCGGCAAAAGGGTCCTGCGAGGCGTCATCGAGGAGTGAGGCTCGCGTGCCAGTCGCAACAATCGAAGGCGACACACGCGGATCCGGACGAACATGAATTCCGCGGAGAATGTCAGCGCACTCGAAACGAGTACGTGCCCGGATTCCGGACGCACTGGGTTCGTTCGCGTCCTCGTGCCCAATGCTTTGGAGCGTGCTGAGCACGTCGGCGAGCACTGCGACGCGATTTCGCACGAGCACTTCAGTTGCCCCGGTGTGATCGATGACAGACACGAGCACGCGTTGATCGCGACGCTCGAGCACGACCTCCCCTGCGGTAGAGACCAGCGGAAGGACACTCCGGAAGCGTCTCGCCTCCGCAAGATCCGCGACGGCATGGGCGATGTCGACAAGCGGGGGAATCTCCAGCTGAGCGCCCATCTCGGCCCCCAGCAGGACTTGCGCAACCGAGCCGGCAAACGCTGCGCTCGCGTTGGAGGACGCAAGGTTAGCCGCGGGCTCTCGTTTCGGGATCATCGGACGTGATCGAAGGCTCATGAGAGTTATGGGCAGACATTCGAGGGACGAATGTTGGCCGTCAGGAGATGGTAGGGACTTCTTCGCAGGGATCGAGTTTTCGTCAGTCCGCAAGGATCTTGATCTCCTTCGCGGTCGTGTTAAGCGCGCCACGTGATTGTCGCCGTCGCCGCTGTGCTGGTCCGAGATCGCCGCATACTGGCAATGAAACGCGCGGATCACCGCGATGCGGGCGGTGGTTTGTGGGAGACGATCTCGGGTCGCGTCGGAGTTGGTGAGCAGCCGATCGCGGCGATCGAACGTGAGATCGCGGAAGAGACAGGTTTCGAGGTGGCGGTGGATCCACGCCCGGTCGACGCGTATGCAGCCCTGCGCGGAGACGCGCCGATGATGGTGATCGTCTACCGAGCCCGGTTGCCTGCGGCGATCGCGGGGGATGACGCACCGGCACCGGTCCTCTCGGAAGAGCACAGCGAAGGACGCTGGGTCACGCCAGAGGAGTTCCGCAGGCTATCGACGCTCACGCGTCTTGCGGACTCCATCGACCTCTGCTTCGAGTAGGAATTGTACGAACGCGTTCTCTATCGCGCGCTCGTACGCATGCAGGAACGCAGCGCTCGAATGATTGTGAGCGATGTAGTCGCGGCCGCGATGGGACAGAGATTCCGCGAGCGCGGGAACGGCGACGATCGCTTTCACTCCGTTCGCCAGTGCCGCCGCCGAATCGTTCGCCACCACCATCGCTCCTTGGCCCAGCGGTAACTCGCATGCGGCTCGTTCGGTGACGATCGTCGGAATCCCTCGCGAGAGCGCATCGAGAAGCTTCACGGGCACACCCCCTTCCATCTTCCGCGGAACGATCGCGACATCGATCGCCCCACTGACACGCTCGCGGGCAACGTCATCGAGCGAGACCATCCGTACGCGATCCGCAACTCCGGCTGTTCGCGCCGCTTCGATCAAAGGATCGAAAGAGCTCTCCGATGCGACGACGAGACCCACCTCTGTGGGTAGCAACACCAGCGCTCCGATCACGTCCTCCCAACCTTGGTACGCATCCAGGTTTCCGAGATACCCGATGTACGGATTGGTCGGGTGTAAGCGCAAACTCTCCCGTGCCAGTGCACGATCGAGAGTCGGGCAGACTCCCCATGGGACCGGAAGGTAGTCGCAAGTCACGCGGTGGGTGCGCGAGAGGCGTCGTGCCAGGGCGGGCGCCACCGCGGTCCATGCCACCGAGGACCGCAGCGCCCCAGCGTCAGCAATTCGCCCTAGGTATCGACTCACTTGTCCGCGAACCACTACCGGTACATAGGCGTCGAGCTCGGTCTCGACCGACGTGTGCGCGACAAAAAGCCGTGGACAGGGGACACCGATCGACGCGTAAGCACCCTCTACGTGGTGCGCGACGATGCAATCGGGACGAGGACGACGCGTCGCGAGCAGCCACGCCATGCGAAAATTCTCGACCATTTTCCGCAACGACGGCCCAGAGCGGACCACCGTCGAGGACCGCTCGGGATGACACGCCAGTGTCGTCACGTAGCCGGCATCGCACGCGGTACGGACCATGGCACGAACGGCCACGTTCGTTCCGAGGGTCGACGGGAACGCCACCGCGGCCACATGCACCGTTCGGAGCGCTCGCACGTCAGACGCCAAAGGAATCCCGTGATCCTCAGCGAGCAAGGTCTCTCCAAGATGTCGCTCCATGAAGCAGCCGTGTGCTACCAAGGACCCTGCCGATGAGCGAGGCGCCATCCAGCAAGTTGCCGCAAACCGCGGAATCGGTGGCGTTCCGCTCCGCCGAGGAGAGCGTCTGGTGGCTGCGACCCTTCGGCACAGTGCGCAAGTCGGAGCTCACCAAGACATGCGCACTCGCGCTCACCGTCTTCTTCCTGCTCGCCGGCTACTACATTCTCAAGACGGTCCGAGAAGGACTTCTTCTTAGGTCGGTCCCGCCTGAGACGAAAGTCCTCCTATCTGCCATTCAGGCCGGGGTTCTCATCCCAATCACCTGGCTCTACTCGCGTGTGGCGGCACGCGTTCAGCGAGTATCCCTCGTCACGATAGCGGCCATGTTTTTCATCGTGAACCTCGCGATATTTGCCGCGTGCGCCGGGAGGGGGATCGACGTCGGACAGCCGTTCTTCGTCTGGGTCGGCGTATTCAACGTCTTTGTCGTCTCGCAGTTCTGGACCTTCGCCAACGATGTGTGCACCGAAGAACAGGGGCGGCGGTTGTTCGCGGTAGTTGGAATGGGAGCGGCGTTGGGTTCCGTTCTCGGACCCAAGATTGCGAAATGGCTGTCGCCGAGAATTGGCGCGTATGGCCTCATGGCGTGTGCCGCGCTCATTCTCTGCGCATACCTTGTCGCAGTCCGATACGTTGACCGCCTCGAACGCACAGCGCCCGAAGCGCGAGCCTCTAAAGCGTCTTTGAGCTCCGAGAGCGGTTTCGATCTCATTCGCAAGAGCCGATTCTTGATCGCAATCGCGATTGTCGTTCCGCTCCTGAACTGGGTGAACCTCACGGGCGACTACGTGCTGGACAAGGCGCTCGTCGCTGCGGCCGACGTCCAAGCTCTTCTCGACCCGATTCACGCCGCCGACATCCGTGAGCGCTTCATAGGTGACTTTCGCGCGGATTTCTTCTCCAACGTGAACATTCTGTCGTTGGTGCTTCAGACCCTCGTGGTCGGACGCGCGATCCAGGTGTTTGGCGTGCAGCGGACCATATTCGTGCTCCCACTCCTGTCGCTGCTCGGACAGGTTGGCATGTTCACGAGCATGTCTCTGTCCGTCATCGCGATGGTCAAGCTCGCCGAGAACGGTGTGAACTACTCGCTCCAGAACACCACTCGCGAAGCGCTCTTCTTGGTCACCTCACGCGATGCAAAATACAAAGCCAAGCCCTTCATCGACGCGTTCACCTGGCGCGGGGGCGACGTGCTCGCGGGTCTGACGATCTTCTATGGTTCCACCCGACTATCGTTGTCTCCGAAACACTTCGTCGCCCTCAACGCCGTTCTCTGCGTGGTTTGGATTGCCGCTGCCGGCGTGGCCGCCCGCGAGTATCTGAAGCTCAAAGACATCTCCAACGCACGCACCGACGACCCTTAGGGCGCACGTGGAATGGTTTTGTCCTAGTTGTTTTTGGGCTAGAAGGGGACGGCATGAGCAACGACCCTGCCGCGTGGGAAGCATCGCTTAGCGAGTTGGAAACGAAGATCGGTCACGTCTTCCGCAATCGAGAGCTTCTCGTTCAAGCGCTCACGCATCGATCGTTTGTGCACGAGACTCGTTCGAAAGGGTCGACGGTGAGCGACAACGAACGTCTCGAGTTTCTCGGGGACGCGGTTCTCAACGTCACGTGCGCGCGGCTCCTCTTCACGACTCTCGCTGACGCGGCCGAGGGGGATCTGTCACGAAGACGTGCGGAATTGGTTCGCGAGAGCTCACTCGCATACACCGCGCGAGAGCTTGGGCTCGCGGACATGCTGCGACTGGGCCGCGGCGAAGAGCGCACCGGCGGCCGCACCAAGCCTCGATTGCTCGCAAGCGCGGTCGAAGCGATTCTGGCCGCAGTAATGCTCGACACGGATCTAAGCGTTGCAATGAATGTCGCAAGCACGGTCTTGGTCCACGCGGAAAGCTCGCTGCGAGAAGGCCCTCAGGATTTCAAGACCCCTTTGCAGGAGCGATTGCAGGCTCAAGGTCGTCCAGCGCCGCGCTATGCGGTGATCGACACACAAGGCCCAGCTCACGATCCCATCTTCGTCATTCAAGTATCCGTTGATGGTCAGATTCTGGCGGAGGGACGTGGGCGCTCAAAAACGGAAGCGGAGCAGCAGGCTGCTGCACGCGCTCTCGTTGCACTCGACGCACCCGCGGCATGAACGACGACGCAGAACGACTACTTCGAGAAGGAAAAAACGCGGACGCTGCGAAGGCATTTCTTGCGAGCGGGCACTGGCAGCGGGCATGCGAAGCCCTCGGGCTGATCTGGAAATGGGACGAAGCCATCGACATTGCTCTGGCGAACCGAAGTCCGAGCGAGGCCCTTCGACTCGCGATACGAAGTGGAACGCCAGCGCAAGAGCAACGAGTGCAACGAGCTCTCCAGGACTTGGAGCTCAGCAAGGAAGAGAAGGCGCGAGCCGCAGCGGTCGCGACGACAGCCAAGCGGTGGAACATCGCGGCGACCATGCTCGAGGAGCTGAAGGAGTGGACGCCTGCCGCAGCTGCCCACGCCGAAGGAGGAGACTTCACGGCTGCGGCACGCTGCGCGGAGCTCGCGGGAGACCCAGGGGCGGCACTGGTGCATCTCGATCGGGCGTTTCGACATCAGACACCGGAGATCGAACACCTGTTGTGGCGCGCGCGCTTGCTTTTGGCGAGAGGCGCGTTTGCCGACGCTGGGGGCATTGCCGCTTCAGTTCAGCATCGCGCTGAGGACGATGCCCGAGAGATGGTGTTCGACGTTCTCGCGCGGGTTTTTCTTCATGAGGGATACCTCGAAGCCGCCGAAGAAGCGCACTCGCTGTCCCGCAGTCCTAGAGCCTTCTCCGAGCTGCGCGACGAACATCACGCACAGAACCTGTCCCGCGTCCTGGTCCTGGGCAGATACCGAACCGGGCAGGAGCTGGGACGCGGAAGAAGCGCACGCGTAGTCCGCGCCGAAGATGTGATCACGGGGTCCACGGTGGCGCTGAAGCTTCTGTCCGCAACTTCACGAGACGCCCTCGAGCGATTTGCACGCGAAGCTGCAATCGGACTGGACCTAGAACACACGAATGTCGTTCGCTTGTTCGCGGTCGATCTGGACGCGCGGTTGATCGTGATGGAGCTGGCTGCGGGATCGCTCGAGCAACAACTACGCACCCAAGGGCCGCTGAACCACGATCAGCTCATCGCGCTCGCGCACGGGTTGCTGCGTGGCATCGCGGAGATTCACCGACGCGGAGTGATCCATCGAGACCTCAAACCCAGCAATGTGCTCCTGGGTGAAACCGGAGTTCCGAAGATTGCAGACTTCGGCTCCGCCCATCTTCTCGAATCGAGCACGACCGTGACGGAGCACGGACCTGGCACCATCGGTTACATGGCACCCGAGATGCTGAAGGCATCGGCTCGCCCTTCAGCTGCGAGCGATCTCTACAGCATCGGTGCGATCCTACGTGCCGCAATGATCGGGCTGGATAGCGAACGACACGCGAGTGAAGGGACGCTCAACGACTTCATCCAACGATTGATGCACGCGGTGCCTGAGCTGCGCCCAGAGAGCGCGACCGCCGCGCTCGTCGAGCTCGATGCTGTTGCGCGGTCGGGCCGATCAGCCCACGTCGCAGTGGCTCGTGGTCCCGAGCACCGCGACCGGGCGAGCGTGAACACGACCGGGGCTCGCGGCCCCGGGCTTGCGCACGCCACTCACTCGCGAGGTCGAATCACGTGGTCTGTGTCCGAAGCGGACCAGCACCGGTTTCGTCTGCTCGCGGCTATATCCCCACGAGCTTGCGCACTCGTGCTCGATGTCGACGCGATCAAGGGAGAGGTGTTGTGCGAGTGGTCCGATGTCGACGTTCGAACGCACAACGCGCGTTCGACGACTGACGCCCAGATCGACGCAGCATCGGTACTTCGTCTCCTTCGCTCAGCACGCCCTCACCTCTTGCGCGCGGGTATGGCGGCACCGCGCGTGCGCGACGTCCGACGCTTTCCTGGAGGATGGCTCGTCGTGCCTCCCCGTGCGTGACTCAACGCGCAACGCGGAGGATGCCTCGGCTAAAACTGAAGCCGGAAATCGAGACCCGCGCCGTTTGGCGCGACAGAAACGTCTCCAAAGTCGGTGTGAAAATAGAGCACGATCGACGTTGCCATCAGTACCGCCGAGATCGCGCCGACCACATCTGCCGCGGATGCCAGAGCATTGACTGCATCAGCCGATTCGCGAGTTACCGAACCACTCACGGCTGGGTTCGGACTGTTGAGTCTTCCTGTTACGTCGTTGTAGCGGGCAACTGCCGCGGCCCCGAAGATGACCGCACCGGCAAAACTGATCACCGCGGTGGCCGAGACCGCCCAAAACGCTGCCGGCGGAAAAAGGCCAGTTGGGCGACGTGCCGTCGGCACCGTGAGCTGCACCGTGAGCGTGCGCCGCGGCTCGACCGACACCTCGCGCATCCCGGATTCTCCAAACTCACCGATTGCCACCACTTGATGGGTGCCTGGCGTCACGCGAACGACGCCTGGCGCCGTTCCGACGAACTCGCCATCGACCCAGATGTCCGCGCGGGGTGCGCCCGAAAGCTCCACTCGTAGCGCGGACAACAGCCGACCCAGCGCTTCTACCAATCCACGGACCTCATCGACGGTGCGTGTGCGTTCCGCGTTCGTGTCTGTGAGAGTGGCCGCCTCACGCAGGATGATCTCGTACACGCGCATGGACGACGCAGTGCGCCCGGCACGCTCGTGACAGCTTGCAACGACTCGCCAGACTCCGATGCGTCCGTCGCCAATTGGCAACGCCCGCGCAGATTGCTCTAAGCGTGCGGTGCCCTCGCCAGCGCAAGGATTTGATGCTGACTCTTCCTCACTCGAACCATCTTGAGCGAGCGCGGAAGATGGGGCGAGCGCGCTTCCGAGAAGCGCAAGAGCAAGGCAGCACGCCGAGCGACGAAACAGAAATCGCTCGGCGTTCATTGTCATCCGCCGTCGGAAACGCCGCCGTCTACGCTTGGCGGGCTCCATGTCACGTCGACCTCGATCGTCGCGCGAGGGAACGTCGTTGTATTGAACGAGTCGACCCAGATGAAGAGGCGTTGGCCCGCGGTGACACGAAGGTTTGTGATGAGCGAGTTGTTCCCATCTCCGTCATCATCGTCACAATCGAGCTCGCGCCCGTTGCAGCTCGAATGCACGTGCAGAATCGTGTCGTAGACCGACATTGTTCCATCCGTGTTGATCGACCCGTTAGTGTTGATGTCGACGCGGCCGTCAGCAGGAGCGACCCATGTGTAGACGCGCTCCGAACCCGTTTGGCCGAAAGCGCACGAGGCACGAATCGCAGAGCTCGCGAATCCCCCGTCCAGGCGAACTACCCCAGCGTCGTTTACGGGGACGAACGTCGTATCGCGATAGTGCCAGCGGTTCGCCGCAGGCATCGTTCCCATTTCGTTGATCGATGGGGCCGCGGCACAGAGGGGCTCGGTCCCGGAGCTCTGCACGCACTCGTTGCATCCATCGTCGGCGACACTGTTGCCGTCGTCACAAGTCTCGAAGATGGAGGACTGAACAAGTCGATCTCCGCACACTGGGGCTCGGCAGACACCAACCACGCTGGCGTCGCCCGCATCGCCCGCGGGTGGCGTGAGGCAGATCAGACCGACACCGCACGTCAACGTCGAGCCGACGCTGAGGCACTCGTCACCGTCGCGCCCGACACGCGAAGTCGTGATGACCAGGTTATAGCGATCGTCTACTTGGCCTTGAACGATGAAGTAGAGAACTGTGTTCGCGGCAACAATGGTCGAGCCGCTCGAGAGGAAGTTCCCGCAGCTGATCTCGGAGTCGATTCCTGAATCGAGGCAGAAACGGCGAATCGCAAGCGAGGTGATGCCGCCCGAGATGTTCGCGGACACGCGTGCATCGTAAGGCAGGCGGAACGAATGGATGACACCGGACGGCGACCCTTCGGTCTCCAAGCAGCTGATGGCCGACACGCGACCGTCTCGGATGCGACCTGCGTATTCGATACGCCCTGCGGCGAGCATCGACTCCAGTGGGACCGTCGCAACAGATGCCGGACAGAAATCAGTACCCATTCGCGGCTCGCTGCATGCAGCGCCAGCGTCCGGTGCCGCGTAGCAAACTGAACCCGATGCGC
>CAZWQH010000128.1:0-11736 GCA_964635815.1 uncultured Sandaracinaceae bacterium | reverse complement strand
CCCGGAGGCGCCCGGCGAGGTAGTGACGCTCGCGCTCGAGCTCTCTCGGCTGGAACCGTCCGGCGACGCGAGCAGGTCCAACGTCGCCCGCGAGCTCGCCGAGCTTGGGACAAGCCTCGTGCCGGCGCTCACCGAGACGGCGCCGTCGATCGCCGAGGCGCTGGTCCGCGCGGACGAATCCCTTCAGGAGCTGGCGAAGGCGCAGCGGTCGCGCTCGCACGCAAGCGACCTGCCCGACGGTGCGTTCCCAGCGAGTGACGTCGAGAAGGCGCGCATGATCCCGTTCCAGCAGTGGGGTGGATCTGCCAAGTACGCGCGGCGGCTCGTCGAGCGGCTCCCGGAACACAAGCGCTACGCCGAGCCCTTCTGCGGAGCCGCTGCAGTCTTCTTCGCGAAGCCCGCGGCTTCCGAGGAGGTGCTCTCCGACGCCGATCCGGAGGTGATCTTCGCGCTCAAGTACATCCAGAAGCTCGATGCCCGGTCGTTCGCGTCGCTGAAGCGCTTCTCGTGGCGGGTCTCGCGAACCGGCTTCGAGCGGGCGCGGGCGGCGGAACCTGGCTCGGACGCCGAGCGTTTCTGGAGGCACGTCTATGGCCGGCTCTGCAGCTGGGGCGCCAAGCCAGACATGGGCGGCTACGCGACCATTAACGACGGCCGCACCTACGATCTCGAGGATCTCTGGCGATTCCACGAGCGACTCGAGGGGACGCGCCTGGTAACGCAGGATTGGCTCGCGACAGTCGCGGAGTGCGACGGACCGAACACGCTGTTCTTCATCGACCCGCCCTACGAGGACGAGTGGACCGTGGGCGATGGCGTCCCCGCCGAAGAGATCGCCGCCGCGGTCTCGAAGCTCAACGGCGAGTTCGTCGTCGCGTACACGGACTCGGCGGACGCACGCCGAGCGCTGTCCAAGGTGGGTCGACTCTTCACGATGCGCATCCCCGAGGCCCGCGGCGCCGGCCACTGGCAGAAGCGCAGCCGTCTCTTCGTGGCCTCGTTCAAGGTGCAGAAGCACGACGAGATCGAGTGGCTCGACGAGGTCTCGCCCCGCGGCGACGCGCTCGTCGCGGCCGCGCTCCGAAAGCGCATCCCACTCCTCAAGACCAGCGAGGAGCGGTACGTTCTTGGCATTGTTCTGGAGCCCGAGAACGTCGACGCCCAGAAGGACATCTACTCGGCCGTCGAGGTTCGCGACGCCGCCCACCACTTCATGGAGGAGTATCGGAACCTCGGCCTCATGCACCGGGAGATCCTCGGCGAGCAGGTGAAGATCCTCGAATCGTACCTCGCGCCCGCCGAGTTCGAAGTGGACGGTACCCGCATCAAGAAGGGGACCTGGCTCCTCGCCGTGCGGGTCGTGGACGACGAGCTTTGGGGCCAGATCAAGGCCGGCGAGCTGACCGGGTTCAGCATCGGCGGGAGCGCCCTCCGAAGCGCCGCGGCCTGAGTCTCTGCGGATGCTTGACACTGATATGGAAGTTCCATAGACTTGGCCATATACGGTGCAGATAGCACCGAAGGGTTGTTGAGGACATCAAGCCCTGGCGCGACCGACGCGGTCCCGCCGGGGCTTTTGCGTTTCAGGGTCGCGATGAACGAGGCGAATGCAAAGACAGCGAACAGCGAAGACGAAGCGGCGGGCGTGCATCGCCTCCGCGACATCGTCGTTGAAGAGGTCTCGCTCGTGGATCGCGCGGCGAACCAGCGACGGTTCCTCGTCGTGAAAAGGAGCGCGGAAATGGCCGACGAGAGCAACGCAAGCGCCGAGGCGAAGCCGGAAGCACGGGGCACCGTCGAGAAGGCGAAGAAGAAGCCCGCAGGAGTGCCGGACGAGATGGTCGACGAGGAGAAGGCCAAGAAGCCGGTCGATGACGAGGAGACCGATCCGACAGATGCCGAGAAGGCGCGCGGCGCCGCGACGGACGAGACCGATGACAACGCCGACGACGAGGCCGGGAAGAAGAAGCAGCGCAAGAAGGACGACGGCCTCATCATCGCTGCGGACGTGAAACAGGCGCTCCTCGGCGTGCTCACCCAGGCGCTCGAGCGGCTGATGGCCCTCGCCAGCACCATCAAGGACGCGACCGAGCTCGACGACGGCACGGACGCCACGCTGCCGGAAGACATCGGCAACGAGCTCGCGGCCATCGCCGAGATGCTCTCGGTCGTCGACAAGCGAAAGACGGCGAAGGCGGAGGTCGTGAAGGCCGGCGCGCGCATGTCCAAGGACCGGCTGGATCGATTCCAGAAGGCGATGGCGGCGCTCGCCGAGATCCTCAAGGAGCTGACCGACGCGAAGGAGACGCCGGAGGGTCCAAGCGCCGGCGCCGCGCAGTCGGGCGTGAAGAAGCGCAGTGCCGTGTCTCCACCGGCTCCCGCCGTTCCCGGACTCGAGGATCTCGTGTCGGGGATCGGGGACCTGACGCGCGTCGTGAAGCGCCAGGAGGAGGAGCTCACGCGCATTCGTCAGGCGCGCGGGGTCTCGAACGCCATCCCGATCGAGGGCGGTCGTCGGGCGGAGCACCAGGACGTCTCGTGGCCGCTCGATATGAACCGCCCGATCAGTCGCGACAAGGTTCGCAAAGAAGTGTCGTTCTTCGACGAGTAAGGAGAGCTCATGGGACTCGCAGCCGGTCTGCTCGATAATCGTACCGTCCTCGAGAAGGCGGACCTCGCCCTCGCGGATCTCACCGCGGGCGGTGGGCTCCTGCAGCCGGCTCAGGCGCAGAAGTTCATCCGCATCCTCATCGACGAGTCGGTGATCCTGAAGCAAGGCACTGTCGTCCCGATGAAGAGCCCGAAGCAGCTGATCGAGAAGATCCGCTTCGCCGGGCGCATCTTGCGCGCGGGCGCAGAGGCGGCGGCGGTACCCGCCGGTGACCGCTCGAAGCCCGATCTCTCGCAGGTCGAGCTCGACGCCCAGCTCTTCAAGGCCGAGGTGCGCCTCAACAACGAGGTGCTCGAGGATTCGATCGAGCGCGGTCAGCTCCGTCAAACGATCATGCAGCTCATGGCCGAGGCGATCTCGCGCGACATCGACGAGGTCATCATCCGCGGCGACACGACGAGCCCGGATCCGTTCCTCGCGAAGCTGAACGGCCTCCTCAAGCAGGCCACGTCGAACATCGTCGACGCGCAGAACCAATCGACGAACAAGGGCATCTTCCGCGACATGCTGAAGTCGATGCCCTCGGCGTTCCTTCGGAACAAGCGCGAGATGCGCTTCTTCACGTCGGTGGACTCCGAAATCGACTACCGCGACTCGCTCGCCGAGCGCGCCACGGTGGTCGGCGACAAGTTCCTCGAGCAGGACGAGCCGGTGGCTTACTCCGGCGTGCCGATCATGGACGTCCCGCTGTTCCCCGAGAACCTCGGGGCGGGCACGAACGCGACCAACGTTTTGCTCACCGATCCGAAGAACGTGAACATCGGCATCTGGCGCAACATCCGCGTCGAGACCGACAAGCTCGTCTCCGAGGGCGTCCTCATCATCGTCGCGACCCTGCGGTTCGACGTGAAGTACGCCGAGGAGACGGCGGTCGTGAAGGCCATCAACGTGAAGGTCGGGGCGTAGGTCATGGCGGCGATCTCGAAGCGCTTCGGAAGCGGCGGAGCCAACCTTCAACCAGGTGGATCGGCGGGCACGCCCGTGCTGGCTGATGCCCTGCGGGACATCGCCGACGATCTCGCCGCTCTCAAGCCGACGACCGTGGCGGCGGCCGACGCGGGCGCGGCCTACGGCGCAGCGGAGCAGGCCCTTCTCAACGAGCTCAAGGCGAAGGTTAACGCGCTCGCGGCCGCCGTCCTCAAGACGACGAAGGCCCCGTAGCGAGGGAGATGGCGCATGGCGAAGCTGGTTCGACTCAAGCCCTACGACCCCAAGAGGGGTCATGTCATCCGGCGGTACACCGCCTTCTCGATCCGCTTCGAGGAAGCCCGAGGCTGGTACAAGGTCGCCGACGAGGTGGCCACCTACCTCGGGACCGTGCACCAAGTGCCCGGCGACGAAGACTCGGCCCTCGCCTTCGATGTCTGCTCGGAGGAGGAGGCGCAGCGCCTCGAGACCGCGGAGAAAAAGAAGGCCGAGGAGCGCGCCCGTGCGGCCGAGCCGAACGTCGCGCAGCCCTACGACGTCTCTGTCCGCGGCGGTGATCTCACGACTGCTGATCTTCCGCAGGCGCGAACGACACGCGCCGAGGCCCGCGCCGCGCGGAGGGCGTAGATGGAATCCGCGCTCGAGGCGCGACTGCTTCGCGGCGAGCGCATCCCGCAGCTCGTCGGGATGTCCGTTGCCGCGAAAGTCCTCGCGGCGGAGCTTTCTCGCTCGCTCCTCGAGGAAGCGAAGCAGCTCTGCGACGTCGAGCAGCTGCAGGAGCACCTGCAGATCGACGGCGCCACCGCCGAGCGGCTCGCGCCGCTCCTGGCTGCTTGCCAAGTGACCGTCGCCCAGAACGTCGCGCATCAATGCATGGAGCGCGCGGAGAGCTGGCTCGCGACCGCACACCGCGCTGAAGGGCGGGCCACCGCGCTCGAGGAAACGACCCAGAGGAACGGCGAGGCGCGAGCCGCGGAGGAGTAAGCGATGTCCGAGCGCGCCGCTGCGTTCACCCCGGTCGTCGCGAGCGGCGTCCAACCGCCCGAGGAGCCTGTCGTCTTCGCCGAAGGACTTGTGCTGGGACCGTGGGTCGTCCGCCGCGCCCAAGCGGCAGGGCCTGGCGGCTCCCTCATCTCGCGCCGCGGGAACCTGGTCAGCCCGACGCTCGTTCTGGCGCGGCGCCGGAGAGCGCCGTGAGCTTCCTCCCTTTCGTTCGGAGATGGTTCGGTGCCAAGAGCGCGGCGATCCAGTCGCAGCTCGGCAAGCCCGATCCCGACGCGGAGCTCGTCGACCGCGCCGAGGTACTCATCGAGGACCTGAACGACGTCGAGGAGAACGTCGCGGTGTCCTTCGACAGCTTGCCCGGCGCCTTCCTCAGCAAGGGTGGAACGCGAACGGACGAGAACATCGACCTCCTGACCGGTGGAGGTGACGCCGATTCGCTGCACACCCACTCGAACATCCCCCCGCTGCTGAGCAACGCGCCTCCGCCCGCGGTAGCAGCTGCGTCGAGCTCCGGAGCCTCCGTGGATGCGGCTCGAGCAGATCACACGCACGCGAGCCCGCCCAACCCCGCTCTCGCGACGGCCGCGCCGCCTGGAGTTGGGGTCTCGTCCGTCGTGGGTGCGTCCGTCCGTGCCGCTCGAGAAGACCACAGCCACGCGAGCCCACCGGTGCCCGACCTGGCTTCGTCGGCGCCGCCCGCTGTGGCGGCCGTCTCAAGCGTCGGAGCGTCGGCGCGCTCGGCGCGGGAGGATCACACGCACGCGAGCCCGCCCAACCCGGCCCTCGCAACGACGGCGCCGCCAGCGGTGGCCGCCGCCTCGAGCGTTGGCACATCGGCCAGCGCCGCTCGGGGAGATCACACGCACGCGAGTCCTGGCGGGGTCCTTATGTGGGGCAACTCGGGCTGGGGATCCGGCACGAACACGAAGTACGCGGACCCCTTCTGGACCGGGGCCGCAGCGGGGACCGTAGCGCTGCAGATCCGCGCTCCCCGAAGCGGCACGCTCCGCCACCTCATGCTCCTCGCACGCGTCTCCGGCGCCGGAACGTTCACGGCCCGGGTGCGCGTCAACGACGTCGCAACAGCGCTCGTGGTCACGCTGGGTTCGGGCGCGACCCAGACAGAGAACCTGATCGACTCGATCGCCGTCAACCAGGGCGACCGGATCGACCTTGAGGTCGCCCGCACCGTTGCAGGCTCACCGACCGACATCACGATCACCGCGGAGCTGGTCTAGCCATGGCGTCGCTCGGGCGAGGTCAGTCGAGCGACTGTGCGCATCCCGCGCTCGATCTCTTTACGCAGGTGAGCGGGATGCTCATCGACGTTGCGGTCCTCGAGTTCCAGATCTTCGATGTCAGCGACCCGGGCAAGCAGCTCAGTCCAGTGCAGGTGTACCCGGCCAGCGTTGGCGCAAGGGCGTTGGTGAACGCCACCACGCTCTGCCCCGCCGGCGACAAGCTCTCGACCGGTCACTTCGTGGCGAAGTGGACGCCCTCACTCGACGAGGCGATCGGCGCCCATGAGGTCCGATGGTTCTTCCGACTCAACTCCGGCTCACCCGAGCAGACCTTCCGCGAAGAGTTCGAAGTGCTCGCCACGGTCGCGGGCTTCTCCGCCGACGGATACGCATCGGTGTCGGATCTTCGAGCGGAAGGCGTGGTTGTCGCCGACGCATCTGACGCGCGCTTGCAGCAGCTCATCGCGCTCGCGAGCCGGTACATCGAGCGCATCACCGCCCGCTTCTTCGAGCCGCGCGTGCAGATCCTCGGCGTCGACGGCACGGGAGGTCGCGCGCTCGCGCTCTGCCACCCCATCATCGCCGTCGATGGCGTGTTCATCGACTCGAGTCCGTTCACGCCGGGCGACCTCGCCGTCGACCCCTCCGTCTACCGTGTCTACAACCGACACCTAACGCAGGGCATGCTCCTGCCCGACGACCGCGACAACCCGAAGCTCGAGTTCGTGCACGGCGGCGATCTCGCCGGCGTGCGCTTCGAGTCGATCGGAGGTACGGGCCTCGCGAGCCTCGTCTGGCCACGCGGCCAGCAGAACGTCACCGTGCGCGGCGTCTTCGGGTACACGGAGCCCGACGGCTCACCGACAGGCCGCACCCCTGAGCTGATTCGGCACGCGACGAAGCTGCTCGTCATGCGCAACCTTCCTCTGCTCGGGAACAGCGACCAGCGGGAGGACGCGCAGCGCCGCTTCCGCCTCACGAGCGAGCGCACGCGGGACCAGAGCTACACGCTCGAGGCGCTGCGTCTCCACGGCGCGTTCACGGGGGACCCAGAGATCGACAACATCCTCGTGGCGTTCGTCCGTCCGCCAGACTTCGGAGCGGCGTGATGCGTGGGAGGCTCATCAACCCGTTCCTCGCAGAGATCGCGCAGCTCGACACCGTGGCGACGACCGCAGACCCGGACGACGTTGGCCCCCTCGTCTCGGGCTACGACCCGGATTTCAAGGAGACGATCGTTTTCGGCTCGCTGGCTGGTGCGCGTGTCGATGCGCGCAAGGAGAAGCCGCCCCTCCGCCTTCCCTGCCAGGTCGAGGTCACGGTCTTCGAGGCGCTCCAGCAGCTCGCCGCCGGCAACTCGCCGAACTCCCGCATCGTCCTCGTATTCCACTTCCGTGATCTCGAGCGGACGGGTCTTGTGGACGCCGCGACCGGCGAGGCGCGTCTGCGCATCAACGATCGGCTCGTCGCGATCCACACGCTGCATGGCGAGCTTGTGCAGACGATCCGCACGCCGCCAGGTCTCTACGCCACAGAGGTGCAGCCGCAGTCCTTCGGCCTAGGTCTGTCGCGCAACCTCCTGCTCGTCACGTTCGACGAGCGCGAGGTTGCCGTGCGGGGTGCAGCGTGAAGGTCACCAAGACTGGCGACTGGACGGCGGCCCGCCGGATCCTCGCGTCCGCACCGAAGCGGATTCGTGAGGCGCAGGACAAAGCGGTGCTCCAGGAGGCTCAGTTCTTCCGGACGAAGATCGTGGAGGGACTTCGCAGCGGAGCACCTGGTGGCCAGGCCTTTCAACCCCTGGCACCGACGACCCTCGCGATTCGGCGCCTGCGCGGGGGCAAGGGCACGAAGCCGCTCATCCACCACGGCGACCTTCGGAACTCGATCGCTGTCGTGAGGGAGGGCAACGGCGTGTTCGTCGGCGTCCTTCGGAGTGCGAAGAGCAGCGGAGGTGGCTCCCTCGTGAACATCGCCGCCGTCCACGAGTTCGGCTCCCGCCCCATCGTCGTCAAGATCACACCGAAGGTCCGGAGGTTCCTTCACGCCGCCTTCCGCAAAGCCGGCCTCGACGAGAAGTCGGGCGACCGACCGTCAACGGGCGTCGCGGTCATCCGGATCCCCGCGCGCCCGTTCCTGCGACCGGTCTTCGAGACGTATGGCGCCCCGGAGGAGGTCGCGCGGCGCTTTGTCGAGCGGGTCGCGAAGCTGCTGGGCGGCGACTTCGGAGGTCCTGGAGGATAGCGGGCCCCAGGTCGGGTGCGGCTTCACGTGCTTGACCGCTATATGGACATTCCATATACTCAGGTCAGATAGCGGGCGGTTCGCCGCCCAGGGGTCGTCGAAGAACTCGAGCCCCGGTGCCACAGAGCGTGGTGCCGGGGCTTTTTTCGTTTGCGCGAGGAGAAATGCCGGTACCGAGCGTCACGAGCCTGAACCCGTCCTCCGGACCCACCGGCGGACGCACGCTCGTCGACGTCGAGGGGGCCGGCTTCCGGCTTCCGCCGCCTCCCCCACCGTCCGGACCGACCCCACCGCCGCGCCCAACCGTGGCAATTCTGGTCGACGGCCGCGAGGCGACCGAGGTCCGCGTCCGCGCCACCGACCGCCTGACCTTCATCAGTCCCATCGGCGACGCAGGTCCGGCCGGCATCGTCGTGCGCAACCTCGACGACGCTGGCGACCCGATCGCTGGTGAGGAGAGCACGCTCTCAGGCGGATTCACGTACCGGCTGCCGCCGCTCGCCGCTGAGAGCGACCTCGCGCGCCTGGTGCGCACGCTTCTTCGGGAGCTGAAGCGGCAGGTGCTCCCGAATGTCTCGCTGACCGTCCAGACCGACTTCGACGCGCAGTCGGGCGACGAGCTCCACGTCGCCGAGCTCGCGTCGCTGCCGGCGCTCGTCATCGTCGGCCCCGAGCTGCGCGAGGACCGCTTCTACTCTTTGAACCAGCTGCCTGAGGGCGCGGGCGCGTCGGGCACGGTCCTGCGGCGCCGCGTCCCGTAACCGTCGACCTGGCCTTCACACTGATCGGCGCGTCCGATCACACCGTCGAGCTCTTGAACCTCATGGCTGCGACGGAGCTCTTCTTCCACAAGAACAAGTTCCTCGAGATGCCGCGCGATCCGTCGAGCGCCCTCGCCGGACGCGTCCGTTACGAGATGGACTTCGCGCCGGATGGAGACCTTCGGGTCACCAGCCAGGCGAGCGAGTCGAACGTCCGGAGCTTCTCGGGTTCCTTCGTCATTCGCGGCTTCGATCTCGAGGAGCTCGCGGGCCTCCCCGGTGACGCCGTCACCGAACTGACCGCACCCGTGGGCGAGATCGTGATCGGACCACCGGACCAACTCACCACCGCACCGGCGCAGGCCGGGCACAACCCGGACTGCTGAGGAGCGGACGATGCCAGTGACGCTCGAGAGCCGAATTCGACGAATGCAGGTCTTCAATCTGGAACACGAGGCCTACTGCGCCGCTGGCGAGTGTGCGTGCTCGGACATCACAACCGTCGTCATGGAGCACAACCCACGCACCGGTGAGCGGGCGCCCCGGCACGTCACCAAGAAGGCCCCCGCCTCGATTACGCTCCTCGCGCTCGAGCGGCGCGAGGGCATGCGGGATTCGATCGTCTCGGCGCCGGAGATGCGCGCGGCGATCGAGCGCGGCCTCGTTCGGGTGGTGGAGCAGACGCCCGCGTCCGTTGCACGGCGTCCTACTCGCACGGGGAAGGAGGAGTAGATGGGCGCCCAGCTTCTCGCCTCCAAGGTCGTCATCGTCGAGGAGGAGCCGCGCGTTCGGAGCGTCGCTGCTCTGCCCACGGCGGTGCTTGGCGCGGTCGGCATCACCGAGCGGGGCCCGGTCGGCAAGGCCATTCTCGTCACCAGCTTCGAGGAGTTCGTCGAGACCTTCGGTGGCTTCACGCCGAACTCGGATCTCGTGCTCGCGGCGCAAGGATTCTTCGAGAACGGCGGCCAGATCCTCTGGGTGGTTCGCACCGTCCACTACGCCGACATCAACACGTCGACTTCGAAGACCTCGGCGGCGGCGACGATCACCCTCAACGATCGTGCGCTGATTCCGCTGCCGACGCTCAAGGTCGACGCGAAGTGGGACGGCGCTTACGCGAACGACATCCGCGTCGCCATCACCGCGGCGACCAGCGGAGCAGCCGACGAGCTCAATCTCACCGTCGAGGACAACGGGCTCATCGCCGAGGTGTTCCCGAACCTCTCGATGGACCCCGCGAAGGAGAACTACGTCGAGACCGTCGTGAACCACGCTGAGCGCGGCTCGAAGCTCATCAAGGTCGAGGAACTGTCCTCCGTAACCGTGTCGCCGAACGACCTGCCCGCCCTCGGCACGTTCGGTCCCCTCACCGGCGGCAGCGATGGGCTCGCGAGCCTCGCGGACATCGACTTCATCGGGAGCTCCGCCGGCAAGACGGGCATCCGGGCGCTCGACTGCATTCAGGATCTCTCGCTGCTGATCGTGCCGGGACGCGCGACCTCGGCCGTCCACAACGCGATGATCAGCTACTGCGAAGCCGCGCGCGACAAGAGCTGCTTCGCGATCCTCGATCCGCCCGCCAATCAGAGCGCGACGGGGATCGTGACCTACGTCGAGACGACCGCCGCGCTCCTCAACCTTTCCGAGTTCGCCGCCATTTACTGGCCGCGCGTCAAGGTGCTGAACCCGTCCCGAATCGTGTTCGGCAACGCCACGGACCTGACCGTGGCACCCTCCGGGCACATCGCCGGTGTCTACGCGCGCGTGGACAACTCGCGACCGGGCGGCATCTACGTGCCTCCCGCCGGCATCGAGAACGGGCGGCTGTTCGGCGTCATCGGCTTCGAGACGGACGACGTGCTCGAAGAAGCGAAGCGCGACCTCGTCTTCCCGAAGCGCATCAACCCGCTCACCACGTTCCCTGGCGCGCCCCGCCACATCGACGGAGCGCGCACGCTCAAGGGGAACGGAAACTTCCCGACGGTCGCCGAGCGGCGAGGCGTCATCTTCATCGAGCAGTCGCTGAAGCTCGGCCTCCTCTTCGCGAAGCACCAGAACAACACCGAGAGCCTGCGGGCGACGCTCGCGCGCACGGTGACCGCGTTCCTGCTCATCCAGCTCAAGAACAGCGCGTTCTCGGCGAGCGATCCGAAGAAGGCGTTCTTCGTCGACTTCGGCGAGGCGCTGAATCCACCGTCGGTCATCTTCGCGGGTCAGGTCGTCGGGCGCATCGGCCTGGCTACAGCGAAGCCGGCTGAATTCATCGTGCTGCGCTTCTCCCAAGATACGCGGGCCCTCGAGGAGGAGCTCGCGGGCGCCGCGTAGCGAGGTGAACCATGCCCGTCATTGGCAATCCGAGGACGTTCCACAAGAAGTTCAAGTTCATCGTCGAGATCGACGGTGTGGTGAGCGCTGGCTTCCAGAAGTGCTCCGAGCTGTCCGTCGAGGTCGCGAACGTCCAGTACTACGAGGGCGGCTCACTGATCCCGAACAAGAGTCCGGGACGCCTCACGTTCGCGGACGTGACCCTCGAGCGCGGCGCGACCTCGGACAAGGATCTGTTCGACTGGCTCACGCAGGTCGCCGATGCGGCCGCGAACGCGGGCCTCAACGAGCCCGAATTCAAACGTAACCTGGACATCGTCCAGCAGGACCGGGACGGCTCGACGCTTCGCCGTTGGTCGCTCACTGGCGCGTGGCCGGTGAAGTTCGTCGCCGGCGACTGGGACAACGAGGCCGATGAGAACGTCATCGAGACGGTGACGCTGACCTACGACTTTTTCGAACTCAAGCAGTGAGGTGAGGTGAACGATGCCGACCACAATCGTCTGCCCCTCGGGCCTGTCTGGCGAGATCCGAGGGCTCAAGGGCAAGGAGGGGAAGCTCC
>CAZWQH010000127.1:0-11767 GCA_964635815.1 uncultured Sandaracinaceae bacterium | reverse complement strand
AGGAACGCTCGATAGAAGTCCAGCACGGCGGGATGAGCGGGCTCCAGCTTTCGCAGGCGCGCGAAATACGGCTCCGCCTCCTTCGCTTTGTCGCGCATCCGCCAGTGCACCATCGCGAGTTGAAGAAGGGCACCGCGTTCCGCTTCTGTTCCGGACCGCGCTCGCAGCGATGCGTCATACAGCTTGGCGAGCTCGTCCCATTGCTCGTTCGCTTCGTACATACGAACGAGTCGACGCATCGCCTCGGACTGGGTGGGCGACATCTCGAGGACCGCGCGAAAAGCGTCAGCCGCACGAGGCGAGTTTGCCTCGGCCTCCGAAAGAATGCGTCCGCCACGGAGCAACGCGCGAATGCGAGCTTCTCGATCGGTCAGTCGATTGCTTGCGCCGAGCAGCAGGTCGGCAGCTTCGCGGGCCCGCCCAAGCGACATCAGGACACGTTCGTAGAACGCAAGAACGTTTGCGTTGGTTGGCTCTGCTGAAAGCGCGCGCTCTAGAAGCGGGACGACATCTGCCGACTGTCCGGCGAACGACCATTGGACGGCCGCAGAACGCAGCAACAACGACGCGACCAGCGATGGCTCCGTAGCGTTCGTCGCTTCGCTCATGAAGCGAGCGGCAATCTCGACGTGGCGTCCGCGAGTCTCTGCGATGCGCTCCAGCACCGCTCTCGCGTCCGCGTCGTCGGGGCGCAGCTCCACGACCCGCTTGAACGCGCGTTCCGCTCCTGCGTCATCGAACAGCTCGTCCCGGTAGAGGCGACCGAGCTCCCAGGCGAAGCCGATCTCCTGAGGCTTACCGCGCGCCAGCTCGCATTCCGCCTCGAGAACAACGACCGCGGCTGAAATGTCACCGCGGCGAAGCTGGATCAGCCGCGCCGCTTCGAGGAGTTCGGTCGGTCGGTCACCCAGCAACGTCGTGGCTTGCGCGCTAGTGTCTCTCGAGAGCGCACGAAGCTCTTCGAGCGCCGGGGCGTCGTCAGGACGTTCGTCGAGTACTCCTAATACGTGCGCTAGCGATCGGGCCACGGGGAGCGAATGTACGCTAATAGCCGGGAATCTTCATTGAAGCCAAGCGATGTTAGCGATCGTTGTCAAAAGGTCATCAGCGCGCCGGCCCACGTGAGCGCGCCCCACGTCACGAGGCCAATACCCATGTGGACGCCCGCGAGGGCTTCCATCGCTCCGTAGTTCTCTGCTCGGTTGATACCGAACGCACCGCTCGCCATCAGGATCCCTAGCGTGAGCTGCGCGATCATTCCGCCGAGGTGGACCCACCGCAGCATTTTGTGCGTGCGCAGTTTTTCAGCGAAAGCACTGTTGCCCTGATCGCTGTCATCGGGATCTGGCATGAAGAACGACAACGTAAAGGTCGTGAAGTAGAGACCCGCGGTCGTGTACGTCGCGATCTGGTGGGCCAAGGGACGCCCGACGCATTGGTCCTGACCGAAGATCGCCGAGCCAGTCACGCACGGGTTTCCACCTTGTCCGGCTCCGAACCCGTAGAGGTTGTAGAACTGGACGAAACCGAGGGCGAGCGACGCCGTCATCGCGACCCACGTTGAGACGCCGAAGATGCGATGAATCTTGGCGATGTCCGTACGCTGCCGGAGAGCGCGCGAGTACGCCGCGTCGTCGTCGCTAGGCGCTGCAGTAGGTCGAACCGGGCCTGGCTCGCTGGTCGCGGGTTGTTCAGCTGTCGGCTCAGTCGGCCGCGGAGCCAGCATGGAGATGGTGGCGGTCGAGGCCAGCGCAGAAGGCGGGTTGAACTCGAGCGAAAGGCCAAACACTGGCGTGACGAAGGCGGTCGCGGCGAGAAGCGTGGTGAGCGGGAACATAGGAGAGCCCTTTCGAGGGTACGGCTGTGAACTACTTCGGTCCCGACCTGCAAGCAGTCGGGAAGTTACGTGCGCAGGGACCGAACGCCGGCCTTGTGTACTTTGCCTGGAAGCTCGCGGCCGACGACCGCAGCCGCGACGCGGCCAGCTTCCCAGAGCTTGTCGAGATCGATACCCGTCTGCATGCCCATTCCGTTCAGCATGTAGACCAAGTCTTCCGTCGCGACGTTACCGGCAGCGCCTGGCGCGTATGGACAGCCCCCGAGCCCCCCAACCGATGCGTCGAACGTACGCACTCCGAGATCGAGGCCCGTGAGCACATTGGCCAACGCAGTTCCACGTGTGTCGTGCATATGCAGAGCGAGCTTTGCGATTCCGAACTCAGCCGCGAACTTCTTCACGATGTCGCGCGTCTCGTTTGGTGTCCCGACGCCGATGGTGTCTCCGAGAGAAAGCTCGTCGACTCCCATTTCAACCAAACTGCGCGCGAGGGCGAGGCCGCTGCCCACGTCGATCTTTCCTTCGTACGGGCATCCCCACAACGTCGAGATGTAGCCGCGTACACGGAATCCGGACTTCACCGCGCGCGGGACGAACGCCGCGAACGCGCGAAGCGTTTCCTCCCGCGTCTTGTTTACGTTCCGTCGGTTGTGAGTCTCGGATGCCGAGATGAACACGCCAAGACTTCGGAGCGGGGTGTTGAGCGCGCGCTCGAATCCCTTCTCGTTCGGACAAAGGGCGGTCAGCTCAGGACCGGTGGCGCCTCGGATTCGATCCTTCACCAGGTTGGCGAGGTCTTCGGCATCGGCCACCTGCGGGACCCATTTGGGAGCCACGAAGCTCGTGATCTCAATTCGCGACAGCCCCGCTACGATCAATGCGTCGAGAAGGCGCGCTTTTTCCTCGGTTGGGACGATCGCGCTTTCGTTCTGTAAACCATCACGCAGGCTCACTTCGAAAACCGATACGGCTTCACCGGAACGCAACGCAGCGCTTTCGACTCCGAGGGACATGATCGCGAGGAAGGCGGGATACTCCCTCGAAATCACCGTGGTGCAACCTGCACACTATTTCTAGCCCTCGAGACGAAGGTGTTTCGGCCCGAGCGAATAAACACCACCAACTCTTACGGACCGAGGAGCTTCGTGCTCGCGTGCATTGCCAATCCGAGCGCGGCGCCCAGAACGGCGAACACAACCATGGCGACCAAAATCACCAGGCTCATTCTCATGCGCTTGCGTTGTGTGGGACCGCGCATCGAAGTTGGAACCGCCGGGCGCGTCACGCGGTCTTCTCTGGTTTGCTCGCTCGGGACGCCGCTACTCCACATGGAGAGCTCATGCTGCATGGCGCGCGCGGTCGGGAAACGGCGATCGCGATTGCGCGCAAGGGCGGTGTCCACGATGCGAGCGAGCTCCGGTGGGACTCCTGGTGCGACAGTCGACAGCGCTGGAGCATCCGTCGAGAGAATCGATCTCAGCATCGCCCCAGGGTGCTCGTCGTAGTGCGGAATCTGTCCGGCGAGCGCTCCGTACATGATGACGCCCACCGCGTAGACGTCCGCGCGCGCGTCCAGCTCTTCTCCGCGGGCCTGTTCGGGAGCCATGTAGGCCGGAGTTCCGACGACCGCCCCGGTTGCCGTGAGCTTGCGGTACCCGTCCGACTCCTTGAGCTTGGCGATTCCGAAATCCAGGAGCTTTACGCTTTCGCCTCCGGGTCGCTGTTCGAGGAAAATGTTACCTGGCTTGAGATCTCGATGAATGATTCCAGCTGCGTGCGCAGCCGCCAGCGCGTCAAGTGTTTGAATCCCGATCCGCGCGACTCGATGAGGCTCTAGCGGCGCTTCGCTCTTGAGCACAGCCGAGAGTGCTGTTCCGACCAGATACTCCATCACCAGGAACGCTGGCTCAGGTGGTCGGTGATGATAGTCCGACACGAGCACGATGTTCGGGTGCGCGAGCGAAGTGGCCGCGTGGGCTTCACGTTGAAAACGTTCGAGGGTGACACCATCGCTGGCGAGATGGGGATGAAGGACTTTCACCGCAACGCGTTCTCGCGTGTCCTCGCGAACACTCTCGTAGACCGTTCCCATGCCGCCGCGCTCGATTTCGCGGACCAATCGATAGCGCCCAGCAAGCAGCGCCCCGATCCACGACGGCTCTCGCATAAGGCGCATGCGAACCAAGCCTAGCAGCGCTTTCGCGCCGAGGCCTAGTCGCGGTTCCGCACGCGGCGTGGGCCGATGCCATCGACTCGTCATGGCCCATTGACTGAGCGGTCGCAGCCGATCAATTTGGGCCCGCTATGTCCTCAGCGATCACCAACGGCCTTCGAGTTACCGTCGCATCGTCCTACATCGCGGATCAGTCTGCGCCATTAGAGAAGCGTTACGCATTCGCGTACCGGATCCGGATCGAAAACGAGTCCGACAAGCCGCTGCAGCTGATCAGTCGGCACTGGATCATCACCGACAACAACGGACGAGTGGAAGACGTGCGCGGACCAGGTGTCGTTGGGCAACAGCCCAAGCTGCAGCCGGGTGAGTCGTTCGAGTACACGAGCGGGGCTGTTCTCGAGACGCACAGCGGCGCCATGCGCGGCACATACTTGATCGAAGACGAAGCAGGGAACTCGTTCGAAGCCGAAATCGCCGAGTTTCAGCTGTCGTTCCCTCGCTCACTCAACTGATTTGATTTCGGAGCGCGACCGAGGCGCCGCAAGGAAGCGCGCGGATGGAATACTTCCCGTATTTTGACGCGCGTTGACACAGCGCCGCCGACGGTCCCGCCCAAAATCAGGACGTGCGGAGCTTGTCCCAGGCCGCCTTGACGTCCTTGTAGAGCGCGATGCTTTCGGGTGCGAGCTCGAGAGCTCCTTCGCGAACGAGCCTCTCGTGGAGCGCCTTTGGCTCGCGCTCCCAACCGCTGGGGACGTCGAGCTTAACGTTCAGAGAAATCCCAGAGAGCAGTCCTTGCTCGTCGAGAGCCCAGAGGATTTCTGCCGCGAGTAGCTGACCGGCGACCTTGCGAACGTCGGGCCTCACCGTTGGCGAAAGCGGGAAAAGATCGTAGACGGCGACCGTTTGTTCGGAGAACCCCAGGTGCCGGCGGAGCGTCTGGAACGACGCCGTCGGAACCGGAAGATCGACGACATCGAGGCCGGCAATCGCTTTGCCGCTTGTCGCCGCGATAGCCTTTTCCAGCGCTTCTCCATGACTGCTCGTGATCTTCGCGGCTCGCGCCGTTTCGTCGAGGATCGCAGTCAACACCAAGAACGGTTGCGACGTGCTCATGAGGGTACTTTCTACTTCGCCCGGAAGACGATGAGGCCGTGAGTGAGATCGTACGGCGAGAGCGCCACCGTCACTCGATCTCCGAGAATCACGCGGATGCGGTTCTTTCGCATACGACCACAGAGTTGCGCGCGCACTTCCGCACCGGCGTCCGTCTTCACTGCGAACTGCCCTCCGGCATAAACGTCCGTAACGACACCGTCGAGCTTCACATGATCATCGCGACTCATTCCGTGTGTACCTCTTTCATTAGGGGCGGAGTAATGCTTCAAACAGTTCCAACTGACAACCCGCTTGATGCGGGCGGGCCAATCCTTTCGCGCTTGTTCAGGCGAACCTCGTGTGTGAACGTTCGCGCGAATCCCTCGGTTCCACTCGTTCTTAGGAGGCGTCATGAGCAAATCAAAGCAACTTGCGGTCGTATTTGGCTTGGTCGTGGCTGGTTGCGGGGGTGCTCAAGCGACCACCCCGGCATCGTCGAACGCGACGGAGGGCACCAGTGCATCCTCCCCCGGCACGGGGTCGTCCGAGGCCGCTCCTCCGACTGCCGGAACCGAAAGTCGTGCGCCATCGAGCGGCCTCCGGCTTGGCCACTACACAACGATCGATATGAAAGACGGGTTCGTTCTCGACCGTACGGGCAGCCCGTGGCTGCTCAAGCGCGACGGTTCGGGCGCGGTCGTCGAGCTGCATCCCGACGGGGAGTCAGAGTACCGCTCGCCGGATCGCTCCGTGTGGCTTCGCACGTATTCCGAAGGTTGGAACGGCGGGCGCATCCTCTACGACGGTCCGGACCAGCACGAAGGCATCGACGTCATGCGCGATGCGAGTGCGTGTCCGCTCCGTGGGGGCGAATGCTCCGTTGACGCAGCCGCGGAGCTGAACCGCGCTCGCGTCGGACACTATTCGACGGAGGATGCTCGCGACGGATTCGTGCTCGATCAAAGGGGGACGACGTGGCTGTTCAAACGCGACGGAAGCACTGCCGCGATTCCGCTCACAGAAGCCGAGCACGGTCACGACGCGTCCGAGTGGCGATCCGCAGACCAGTCTATCTGGCTTCGCTACTACTACACGGGACGCCTCATGTACGACGGTCCAGAGCAACGAGAAGGTGTCGATGTGGTGCGAGATGCTGCCGCGGAGCCGCTCTCGCGCTAGCTTCGCGCCAAGTTCCATGCGACTCGAGCTCGACCCCCGGCATCCAGACCCGCACCGCGTTCGCAAGATCGTCGGAATGCTCCGTGAAGGAGCTGTGATCGCGTACCCAACGGACACTGTCTACGGAATCGGCTGCGACATCACGCAGAAGAAGGCAGTAGACCGTGTCTATGAGATCAAGCGCATTCCTCGAGAGCAACCGCTGGCATTTGTATGCGCGGACTTGGGCGACATCGCGCGCTACGCGGTTGTGGAAAACCCTACGTACCGCGTGATGCGACGGGTTCTTCCGGGCCCGTATTGCTTCATCCTACCGGCAACCAAGGAGGTGCCTCGGTTGCTGATGATGAAGCGCAAGACGATCGGCATTCGCGTCCCGCATCATGAGGTGCCCCTGGCGATTGTCCGTGAGCTGGGTCATCCCATAATCTCGACGACCGCCAGCGCAGATGGGCGCGCGCTGAATGATCCCAAAGAGATCGACGACATGTTTCCGCAACTCGATCTCGTGGTCGACGCGGGTTTCGGCGGAACGGATCCCACGACCGTCGTCGATGTGACCGGACCCGTCCCCGAGATCACTCGAGTTGGTGCAGGCCCAGTTGAAGGTTTGATGTGACCGATCTGATTCTTGGAGATCCGTTCGGATCGCACCGGGTGATCGAGCCAAAAGGAGCGCTGCCACAAGCAGCTTGGAAGCTGGACAACGATTTCTCGCGCTCGTTCGAGTCCGAGATGCTCATCGACGTCGAGACGCTCAACATCGATGCAGCCAGCTTCCGGCAAATGGAAGAGTCTCGCGGTCCCGACGGCGTCGCTGCTCTTGTGCTCGAAACCATCCGCGACCGCGGTAAGCAGCACAATCCGATCACAGGCAGCGGCGGAATGTTGCTTGGGCGCGTTGCGAAAGTCGGCTCCGCGTTCCCACACGCCATCAAGCCCGGAGCCAAAATCGCGACGTTGGTTTCGCTTTCACTCACGCCGCTTCAAGTTCGCTCGATTTTCGCGGCGAGACCCGCATCGGCGCAGCTCGACGTCGAAGGCACGGCCGTCCTCTTTTCCTCGGGTCTGTTCGCGGAGATTCCCTCCGACATGCCCGAACGACTTGCTCTGGCGGTCCTCGATGTGTGCGGGGCACCGCCGCAGGTTGCGCGAATCGCTACGCCGGGCGCGTCCGTGCTCATCCTGGGGGCGGGGGGGAAGAGCGGCATTCTCGCGGCGGTTGAAGCTCGCCGATGTGTAGGGCCCAGTGGAAAGATTATTGGGGTCGAAAACTACGAGTTGTTCGCCAAAGAGCTCGAAGACCTCGGCGTGTGCGATGCGGTCGTCCAATGCGATGCGCGCAATCCGCTCGCGGTTCGAGACGCGGCTGTGCGCGCAAATGGCGGAATCGAATTCGATCGCGCGATCAGCTGCGTGAACGTTCCTGATGCGGAGATGGGCGCGATTCTCGCAACGCGAGACCGTGGGCTCATCTACTTCTTTTCGATGACGACGAGCTTCACGCGAGCGGCTCTCGGCGCCGAAGGTGTGGGCAAAGACGTCGACATGATCGTCGGCAATGGCTACGCGCACAATCACGCGAACCATTCGCTGCAGATGATGCGCGACTTCCCGGCGGTGCGTGCCCTATTCGAGGCTCGCTACTGCCAGTAGCGCGACGCGGTCGAGAACTGCGTTTGCCAGGTCGTCCTTCGAAGCTTTCGGAAGCCGCTCGGCTCGCTTGTCCGTGACGAGTACGACTTCGTTATCGTCGCGACCAAAGGAGTCCTTTGCGAGGTTGGCAACGATCAGATCGACGGCTTTGTCGCGGAGCTTTCGGCGCGCTTCTTTGACCAGGTTCTCTGTCTCGACACAAAACCCGACGAGCACTGGGCGTCGCTTCCGCTTGGACGCGCTTCGCTTCGCTCCCAACCCGGCCAGAATGTCGGGGTTGGCGACGAGCGAGAGCACGGCCGGGCCTTTCTTGCGCTTGAGCTTTTGGGGGGCCGCCTTCTCCACGCGATAGTCGCCGACGGCCGCTGCCATGATGACGACGTCTGCCTTCAGCTGAGCGCGTTGGACCGCGGCTTCCATCTCCTGCGCGGAGCGCACCTGAACCACGTCCACGAAATCAGGCGCGCTAAGTGAAACCGGTCCAGAAATGAGAGTCACCGTGGCGCCACGTTCACGCGCTCGGCTTGCGAGCGCGTAACCCATCTTCCCTGTCGAGCGGTTCCCGAGGAAACGAACCGGGTCGATATCTTCCAGCGTGGGGCCTGCGGTGATCACGATTCGCAGTCCGCGCAAGTCTGCGTCGCTCATGCTTTTGCTGGTGGTTCGGCCCGCAGACATCAGTGTCGTCCGGATCGAGTCGACGATTTCCGCTGGCTCGACCATTCGCCCGTCGCCGATGTCGCCGCTCGCGAGCTCGCCGTTCACGGGGCCAGTGAACGTCACCCCGCGAGAGCGGAGCGCCAAGACGTTGGATTGAGTGGCTGGGTGGTTCCACATTCGGAAGTGCATTCCCGGAGCAACGATCACGGGGCATGCAGCGGACAGCAGGGTCGCCGACACGAGCTCATCGGCGTGTCCGGACGTCATTCTCGCGAGCGTATGCGCGGTCGCGGGTACGACGACCATGATCTCCGCCCATTCCGAAAGCGCGACGTGTGGCTCTCCAGTGGAGTCGCCCCACAAGTCGTCGAGCGGAGCGTCTCGAAGGATCCCTTTGAACGTGGCCATCCCCACGAAGCGTTTCGCGCTTGCAGTCATCGCGACACGGACGGACGCACCTTGGCGAGTTAGCTCTCGCACCACCAACGGCGCCTTCATGGCCGCGATTCCGCCCGTCACGAGGACCAAAACGCGTCGTTCGTGAAGCGGGCGTACAGCCAGGTTGGGACGGGGCGGCATCGGAGTTTGCAGTCTATGGAGTAACGCGACGGTACGCGCTCGTCCATCCTGTCGTCGAGGTCTTGCCAGGGCGTCGGGTTTCGACTGGTACTGCGAGGACCGCTCGCGGGTCGGAGCTCGTAAGCGCTGGCGAGCGCGGGTCAACCAACACGGAGTAGTACTCGTCGGCTGTGTACTCCGGATGCGAATCGTCTGCCGGGGCAACGCCCGCGGGCCCGGTTCCGACTCGGGTGATTTCCGCGGTCGAAGGATACGCGTCCTCCCAAAGCTCGCGGCGCGAGATGTTCGTCGTTACATCGCGGACGACTCGTACGCGCGTGATACGAAAACCCGGAATTCCGCGTTGCGTGACGACGCGTGCACCACTCGGAATCGCTGCGTCATTCTCCGTGCGCGCCTGGAACGGATCGATGCGGTCGATCCGGCGCATGAACGTAACGCTGCGGATGGACTCTCGTCCCAGAATCTCGGCTCGCGCGATGGCGTTCTCCGCGCGCACCGAAATCGCGACCGGGAAGGGAAGGGAGTTGCGAATGCGTAGATTCACGCGCGGATACGCGACTGCAGCGTCCAGTCCCATCTTGATGTACGAGCTTGGACGGGTGTGCGGATTGTGTTCGATGATCTCGAGCCCAGCAAAGAACGCAGCTGCGTGGAGGGTTCCCGCGATTTGGCAGGTACCGCCCCCGATTCCGTCCGTGAGCTCGCCATCTGCGATCACCGTTGCAGGACGGAAGCCGTTGGCCTCGTTACGTTCGCCGACGCGCTTGTTGAAATCGAGCTCCTCGCCCGGGAGAAGGATGATGCCATCGAGTCGCCTCGCAGCGTTCTTGAGGTTGTGAACTCGGTTCTTGGCCTTCTCGTCCGCCGCGTAGTGCGTTTCGAACGCGGACAATGTCGATGCGAACGACGCCGTTCCGATCTGCGCGAGCGTTCGATCCGGCGAGGTCCGAATCACGACGAGCTGCGCGCGCGGAGCACCGGCGCGAAGCGCTTCGACGATGGCCGCGGTCGATGCATACACGTCCAAGACGCGTCCCTCGACGTGCGGCGCAATTTGATGCGCGCGTGTGTCGTAGCGAGCGCTCACCGCGAATCGATTCCAACGTGCTGCGATCGTGCGGAGAGTCGAAACGATCGCGCTGAAGTCAGCCGTGAGCGGGACGCCAACATCTTTGGCGTTCCCCCTGCGAGCGTTCTCGATGACCGCTTCAAGCTCGCCTGCATCGACACGCGCCCCGACCGAAAAACGAGAACCTCGAAAGAGAACGTCCGATCCGGCAACAAGCTCGAACGGTTCACGGACGTAGCTACGGATGAAGTCGCGCGGTGTGTCGGACGCACGTAGCTCGTGTGCGCCGACTCGAACCGTGCTTCGCGAATTCGCCGAGCTCGTTGCACGGGGCTCAGGCGTGGAGGTTCCTGCGAAGACGGTTCTGGCGTGCGCCCACCCGAATACGAGTCCGCTCGCTGCAACGGTGCACCACCCGGCGCGAGCGACGTTCTTTGCGACGCGTGGCCACCCAGCGGCACAAGTAGCGCAGACACGTCCGACGAGATTCATTGGCCGAGGTTGGGGGTGCGGGAGCTAGCAGGTCAAAATTCCATCTACATCATCCCGACGCGGGACAAGCGGTTGGGGAGCTACCTCGTTCCCGGGCGCTGGATTTCGTTGCGGTCACCCAGGTCAGGGACTAGTTTACGAAACCACGGAGGAATCATGACCCGCTCCACGCTAATTACGTTTGTCGCAGGATTGGCCGCGATGATTTTGGTCGCTTGTAACAAGTCGACGCCGGTTGCCGGTGCGATTGCAGAGTTGTCGGTCGCTGACGTGGCATCGCTTCTTCAGAAGAACGCGGCCGTTGTCGTCGATGCGAACGGTGCGGAGACGCGTCGCGAGCAAGGTATCGTTCCCTCTGCACGGCTTCTCACGTCGTCAGGTTCGTTCGACCCCGCAACCGAGCTTCCCGCCGACAAAGGCACCAAGCTCGTCTTCTATTGCGGCAACGAAGGCTGCCACGCCTCCGACGGCGCGGCCGAGCGTGCACGTAGCGCAGGATTCTCTGATGTAAACGTCATGCGCGCCGGCATCGCGGGCTGGAAAGCCGCGGGGCAGCCGACCGTTCCGCCTACCTGATAAGCACGCCGCAGTTGGTGTGATACGGTTCGTCGCGTTAGCGAAATTTCAATGGCATCTACTACTTTTGGCGAAGCACAAGCAACCCTCGCAGCCCTGTCACAGCGCCTAGAAACGCTGGGGAGGTATCTTTGAGGTCGATGTACTTCGCCAAAAATTAGTCGAGCTCAACGAGCGCACGACCGGAGAAGGTTTCTGGGACGACGCGGATCGCGCACAGACAGTTCTGCGCGAACGCGCGGGCGTCGAAGAAACGGTCGGGAAGATCGACAAGCTCAGTACCGAGCTTGCTGACCTTCTCGACCTTTGTTCTATGGCGCAGTCCGAGAATGACCTCGGCATGCTCACAGAGCTCGATGCCCAAGTCCCGGCGATCGAGAAGACGCTGCGCGAGCTCGAGCTTGCTCGGATGCTCGCGGGTCGAGAGGACCGCTCGGACGCA
>CAZWQH010000126.1:0-11773 GCA_964635815.1 uncultured Sandaracinaceae bacterium | reverse complement strand
AGGGGGCATCTTCGCTTCTTCGCACGAGCCACGCGATGAGCGCACCACGCTCAGCCTCCGCGTTCCGGGGCAGCGCACTGAGTAGAGCTCGCACATAGTCGAGACTGACGCGCAACGTGCCCAGATCGTCGCTCGGCGAAACTCCGAAGCGAGCCATGACGCCCGAGACATCGACGGAAATCCACGCACGCCGCGCGGATCGCGCCAGGTCCGCATCGGCACCCTGCGCCAGCCGTTGGAGGTCCCCGAGCGCAGCGGATTCAAAGCGGCTGAGCGCTCGCACCGCAGCAACCCGCACCGCAAGCGTGTCATCGGTTGCGATCACCTGCCGAATCCTGTCGATGCCAATGCTTGGTGGTTGGTCAGAGGTACCCGCAAGGCGCGCGAGAGCCTCGGCACGAACCGACGGAGCGGAATCCGCAAGAGCGTCCTGGAGGATGCGCGCATCGTCGTCTGTCTCGCGCACCGCTCCCCTTACGACATGGACGCGTACGCGTGCATCAAGGTCCCCAGCGAGCGCGCGAAGCTGAACCGATGCGCGGTCATCTCGCCGCCGAGCCAGAATGCCAAGTGCTCCCGCGCGCACGACAGCGTGCTCTACTTGAGAAAGCCGCCACACATTCTGGCTCGCCCGCAGCCCCGCGCTCTCGAGCAGAGTGAGCGGACGTTCCGAAAGGGCGGGAGCGCGTACCGCGTCGCCTTCGAGCACTGCGCACGCTAGCCGCGCAAGTTGCTCACGAGCGTCTTCACGCTCTGCGTTCTGTTGAAAATCGATGACGGCCTGTTGAATCTCGGAGTCGGTCAGCGGTTGCCGTGCGTGGTCCGTGGCACCGCCGCACCGTGACGTGCTCTGTAGGGCAGCAACGGAAAGAGCGACGACGACGAGTGAAGCACGCGCGTTGCGTTCGTCGCGCATGACCGAGTCGAGCTAGCGGCCGGGGCCTGGAGGCGGAGGTGGAGGCATGGCCGATTCGAGCATGAACGTCTCGGAGGAAACGAAATCGATTCCATCTTGCTCTGTATCCGCGAGGTCTGGGTGATCGGTCACGACTCGCTTCAGACCCGCAGCCTTGCTCGAGAGGATGAGCGCCTTGTCCCAATCACTTGGCGGATCTTGCACGTCGACGACGGTGCAGAGATTTCGAATGAGCGCGATCTGCGCTGTGACCGCGTCCTTCTTGAAATCGGGATGCGCGCGAAGCATCGCTTCGGTGGTGGTGAGCACCCAATTGCTTGTCTTGGGCTTTCCACGTTTTCCGCCGAGGATGGCTTGGGCTACGCGCTCCGGAGGTGTGCCCGGGGCGACCGATGCGTTTACGAGAACATCCGGTGCGAGGAGTACTGACACGCGGATGATTCTGCCGGGCTGCTAGCTAGGTCACAAGCGCAAAGTGTTGTTTGCTCGCGACCCGCAAGCGGTCGCTCGGCGTTTGCTCGCGACCCGCAAGCGGTCGCTCGGCGTTTGCTCGCGACCCGCAAGCGGTCGCTCGTTGTTTGCTCGCGACCCGCAAGCGGTCGCTCGGTTAGTGAGCAGCTCTACGACTGCGCCAGATCGCGACGCCCAGCAAAGCGAGCGCAAGACAGTGCGGGATCGAGCTGCTGCGTCCAGGTACGTCTGCCGCATCGCACCGAAGGCCGCCCGGGACGTCGGGTGGAAGGTTGACTCCGCGTGCAGCGTCGGGACCGGCATCCTGCAACGCGCTGCTATCCGCGAGTACGAAGAACGCACCAACGAGTGGTGACGTGGAGAACGTTCCGTCAGAAACCGATGCACGCCAGTACCAACGGCCGACCGATAGCGGCGTGGTTACGTTCCAAGCGGTGAACGCAGTTCCTTCACGCTGTGGGCCGGACACGATATGCGCAGGCGAGTTGAACATGGGCGATGTATCGATCTCGAAGTTGTACGAAAGTGTTTCGAGATCCGGGTCGGTCGAGTTCTGGACGACTAGCCGTGGTGAGGGATTCACGATTCCCGACTCGTTCGCGGGCGCAATGATACGTGTCTGAGTGGGCGGTCGATTTCGAACCACACGCAAATCCCATTCGCGGGTCACTTTGCCCCCATCATCGTCCGATATGGTCACTTTTACGCGATTGGGAGTGGTGGTGGTCTGGTCGGAGGACGTCGGCGTCCACTGAACGAGCCCGGTGGGTGTGATCGTCATGCCCTGCGGGCGTGTATCGAGTGCGTACGTAATTGGATCTGCTGCGCCCGCGGGATCCGAGACGACGAACTGGTACGAGTACAGTGTGTCGATGGACGCGACTTCCGCAGGGGGATCCGACACGATTCGTGGCGCGACGTTGTTGATCACCAGCGTTCGGTAGCGCTCGCTCGTGGTGCCTGCGCTGACGGCACGCACTCCAATCCGCGCAATGCGGGGCCCGTCGGGTGCCGAGAAAGAATACGTCGCCGCGTCTGGGAGCTCGCCAAATGTTCCACGCCCTGTGCTGTCCCACGTCCACTGCGATGCACCTGCGGCCGACATCACGGAGACCATGATGGCACCCGTCTCGCCTTCATCGACGAACTCCGCTCCACTGAAACGGATGCGCGGCCCGGTGCCCATGCTGCGCTCGTAGTTGATCACTTGATCGCTGTACTCGTCGATCCCGACGTCGGTGCCTGCAGGCCGAGTGTTCAGATCGGCAATCGCCGAAGCTACGGTGGCGACGTCGGTGCCAAACGAGATGAATGTGAGCACTGCGGCATAGTCACGTGCTGGGACGACCACGTTGCGGAAATGCCAGTTGAAGAAGTCTCCGCCGACACTGTCCGTCGATACAGCTGCGGTGGCTGCACGAACGCTTGGAGTTGGCCCCTGGAACGCGATGCCGATCACCGGAGGCCGACCCACCACGGGGGGCGGCTCGATCACGAACGTTGAGTCGGCTTCAGTGACCTGACGGTTGCCGCTGCTGTCGCGCTGGAGCACCCATCCGCGCGTTAGGTTGCTCCCAAACATTCCATCGTGGACGATGTTTGCGGTCTCTGACGCTGTGGTGACGTTCTGAAGAACGTCGAGAATGCGGATCCACGTCTTCTCTTCGTTCATGTAGATGTAGCGGGTCACCACGAACGGACCCATTCGCACGGGAGAAGTCGCAACAAGGCGGCCGTCGAGTGAGATCGATGCGTCGGCTCCGCGCGCCGTGTACACCATCGAGTTGACGCGCAGCTTGAACGCGTTGGTCATCGTTGGACGCTCGCCTTCGACGGATTCGATCTGTCCGGTCCCAGTGTCGTCGACGGCGAACATGAAGCCGCCTGCTGCACGCGGGAACTCGTGAGCGCGAGCTTCGCTCGCAAACGTGAACGCGACGGTAAGCGCGCACATCGCAGCTAGCGATGGCGAAAGGGAGGGGGGACGCACGAGCGCAGCCTACCATCGTGCCTGGCCACGGGCACTATGCCGTGCTCACGAAAGCGGAAGTTTGAACGCGCCCACGCCCCCCAGATACGGAAGCCAATGCCCGCCGGGGTCACTTCGAGGTGCGCCCGCAATGTAGAAAATGTGCAGTTGTCCGCGCAGGATTTCGGCGCCGATCACCTTCGGATCGCCGCTTCCGGAATGGTGTGTGTAGCGCTGCTCATCCCAGGCCAGGAGCGCGCCGCCGAATCTGTGGAGATAGAGGGGCTCCGCTTGAGCAAAGTCAAAAGTCACGGGATCCGTCCCTCGGACCAGGTGGTAGCGATTGTCACTCAACCGACGCGCGACCATGTAGAACGCGCCGCCAAACTGCACAGGCATCGGGTCGGCCCACCCGATAGGCGACATCGGTGTTGCGTCGTGCACCGCTGTCGTCCCGTCGGTCGTTCCGTGCGCGATGGTCGTAATGGGTAGCATCGTGCCCGCGGCGCGCGTGGTCCCGTCCCACGCTGAGTAATAGATGTGGATGGTGGAACCGATCCGAAGGTACTTGCGTCGAGCAGACCAGAGCGTTCTCCACGGGAGTGGTGCGGGCTCGAGAACGTTTCGCGCGGCGGTGTCCGCGCTATTCGTGTTGAGCGCGGCAAATGAACTGCCCGTGATGCGAAGCATTTCCCAATGCGCGCGAATCGGGTGGTAGCGCGCGATCGTTCCGAGGATGGCTCCTCCGGCGAGCTCGACGAAAGCAGGACCCACCGTCGAATAGACGGGTTGTCCGTCCGTCATCACGTTGGTCGTGTCCCACTGGCAGTCAATCACTGTGGTGCCTGGGGCTGCGTCGATTCGAACGACCTCGGGCTGAATCCCGTCCCACGTGGCGAGCCCTGTGCTCCACGGACCGTTCCAGTTGTTCTTGCTCACGTACGCAAAGCCGACGCCTCCGTTCAGCGGGAACACGCTCGGGATGCGCTCATCCGCCGTGGGCGGATCGATCGTGGTCGAGAACGAGGACAAGCCCACGCTGTCGGTCGAGTACCCGAACGCGCCCTCGGCGCAATCTCCGTTGCCGTACATGGGACCAGGAAACACGGCTCCGGTCAGGGAAACCTTTTCGACGCGCATGTATGTTGGCACGGCAGCTTCGTACACATCGGGCGATGCCTCGGGACCAACATCGATCGGCGGCGGCGCCGCTTCCGGTGCCACGAACAGATCGAGCGCCACGTCTGCCGCGGCATCGTGCGCAACGTCGAGCACGAGAACGACATCTGTAGGAGCGTCGATTGCAGTCCCCGCGTCGATGGAAACGCGCGTATCGGCCGACGTATCATGAGTCGGTGCTTGCACATCCGCCGAGGCGGCGTCCGCGGTGCTGTGATCGAGCGGGACCACTGGCACATCAACGGCTGGCGCGACGCTCGCATCCGGAAGAAACGTTTCGATGCGAATCTTTCCGCACCCAACTAGCGAGAGAGCGCAAGTCGCGACAAGAAAAGCACGAAAGCGCCGCGTGCTACGCGCTACGACAACCATGGCGCTCATGTTGCCATAGACGCTGCGTCTGGCGTGAGAATGCTCGCGGTAGTACGCATTGAAACGCGCGTGGATCACATACGCATACTTCTGCTCACAGCGGCATTGGCTTCAACGTCGACGGCATGTTCTGGCCGGAAAGCCGCGCGCAAGCCGGTTGCAGCTCCGGTGCAAGCGCCCGTGATCGTGAGCGCAACGTCGGACGACCCGCGGTTCCCGCTCCACGGAATCGTGACGGGCCTGCAGCCGGTCATCCACGCGACGGCTGCTGCGGAAGCGCCGATCATCGGCTGGGTGCGAATTGGCGAGCACGTCCGCCTGGGGCGCGATGCAACGCGAGCCAAAGGTTGCGCCAGCGGGTTTCGCGCGATCCAACCGGAGGGATTCGTCTGCGTCGGAGAAGGGATCACGGTGAGCGAGACTGCTCCCGACAGTGCGACGATGGTTGCGGCCAATCGGGCCGCGGGCCTTCCGTACTCCTACTGGTTCGCGAAGGATTCACTCGTTCCGGAGTTTCACCAACTGCCCTCGCGCGACCAACAGCGTCTGGCGCAAACGTACGTCGAAGCCTACGAAGCCGCGTTCGCGAAGGATCCAGCGAAGGCCTCGCTGATGCTTCGGCCCGGGCCTCCCGCCCCGAATGCGCCTCGCGATGCGCCCACTTTTCCTGCCGCCGTCAGGCGGTTCTTGCAGCGCGGATTCTTCGTCGCCGGTGCTGGCTTGGAGACGCGATCATCGCGACGATTCGTGCGAACCGTGCGGACGCGGTTCATCAAAGAGATGCAACTCGAGCCACGCACTGGGACGAGTTTTCGAGGCGTGGAGTTGAATGACACGACAACGCTGCCAATCGCATGGGTTGTGCGAGGGGGCGCGCCGATGAGCGCAGTCACACTTCCGGATGGGACTCGCAGATTTCGCGACGACACAACGGTGCCCGCGCTCGAGAGACTCTCTACGGTCGTATGGGCAGCGCGAGAACGTGCCGAAGGCAAGGTGCTTCATCGCCTGGCGGATGGGCACTACGTGCGCGATTGGTATCTCGCCGTCGCGGAGAAAGTCGCTCGGCCGCCAGAAGTACGGAACGACGAGCCCTGGATTCATGTCGACGTTGGTGAGCAGTCGCTCGTCGCATACGTAGGTGACCGCCCTGTCTACGCCACACTCGTTTCGTCCGGGCTCGAGGGTCACGAAAGTCCGCGTGGTCTCTTCACGATTCGCGAGAAACACGTGAGCGACACAATGAGTGATATCGGCGCGGACGCGGCGGATCAGCGATACAGCATCGAAGACGTGCCTTGGACGCAGTACTTCTCCGGCTCCGTCGCTCTTCACGGAGCGTTCTGGCACGAGCGCTTCGGCCTTAAGCGTTCGCACGGTTGCATCAACCTCACACCGAACGACGCACGCTGGCTTTTCGAGCACACGCGCCCGTCGGTGCCGGATGGCTGGCACGGGCGAATGGCGACTCGTGCGGTGAGCCACGTGCTCGTGACGGATTGATGAACATGACGCAGAAGATTCGAATCTGTTTTGTTTGCCATGGAAACATTTGTCGTTCACCGACGGCGGAAGCCGTGATGAATCGGTTGCTCGAGAAGGACGGGCTCACCGACCGATTCCAGATCGAGAGCGCAGCAGTGTCGGCTGTGCACGAAGGCGAGCAGCCTGATCCAAGAACCGTCCTCGCGGGAGAAGCGCGCGGTCTGCGCTTTGCGACGCGAGCCGTGATGTTTCGCGCGGAAGATTTTGCGCGATTCGATCACGTTCTGGTCATGGACGAATCAAACAAGACCGCGTTGCACCGCCGCGCACGAACGGACGAAGACCGCGCCAAGATACGCATGCTCGTGAACCTGCATCCAGGACCCGACGCACCTACGGAGGTCCCAGATCCGTACTACGGCGGTAGTCGCGGCTTCGACGACGTGATCGACATCTGCGAAGCAACGTGTCGGGCGTTGCTCACATCACTTCGCTGAGCGTCAGGTTGCTCAGGTGTTGTTGCGGAAGCGATCGACCGCCGCGGCTGTCTCGTTGACCACGCGTTGGTTCACCTGCGGCTCGCGCTCGAAGTACCCGAACGCCCGTACGCGATCCCTTTGCCCTGCGATGGTGGGGAACGGAAGGGTCAACGGAAGCGGCGACGTGAACTGACCTGTGGAGTCGAACGTGGTCCAGGCGCTCGTCGCATCGTGGCGCAGATGCATCGCGATGTGACAAGAGACGCAGTCGACGCTTTCGGGTGAGGTCTCACTCGGGTGCTCAAGGCGATGAATCTTGTTCGTGAGCTCGGTGCGCACAGGCGTGGTGATGGCCGCGATCTCCGTACGAACGTAGAGAGGGGTGAGCGCGCCTTCCCAGCTCGAGTCCGGTGTCACGACGTAGCGCATCCCAAGTTGATCGTTCAGCAACTGGACGGGAGGTGAGCCATCCGGGGGCCGCGTCACACCCACGTGAGCGAGGTCCGTGACCGCACCAGCCGCATCGATGTTGACTCCGCCGAACTCCCAGAGCGGCTGACGTGCCGCGGTTCGAGTTGTGAAAGTAATCCGACGCAGCTTGCCCGCGCCGATGTTCGCAAGGAGCAACGCCTTGAGCCCTGTTGCAAACGGCGTGTCGAGTGCGGGCGTGAGGGCAGGGTGCAGGCCAAAGGGCGCGCCGTCGGCGACGCCTGCCGCGATGCGAAGAGCGAGCACGCGTGCAACGAGCGCGCGAAGCTCTGCGTTGGTGATCTCATAGTGGAGATGAATCGCGCCGTCGGCCGCTCCGGGAAGCTGTCCTGCCGATAGCGGTCGCATCGGTTGCGCGACCAGACGAACTTGAGCGCGACACGGAATGGGTCCCGTCGCATCACGACCCGGAAAGCACGGATCGAAACGCACCGCGAGCACGCGAAGCTTCGTGATGTCGTTCGGCGCGGCGCGATCGAGACTCGGAATTCGCGCGAGCGCGGCGGCTGGAAGAAGAGGTCCGCCAACGCCGGTCTCCGTCACTGCGATCAATCCGCTGAGATCCATCCCGGTCGGCAGCGGATAGAGAATCGACACGTCCGTCATCTGCACGCGGGCGAGCTCATTGGGGCCCGCGGAGTCCGGCGACACGATCGCGTCGGTTTGGCTCGCAGCGTCGGGCGGAGGCGCGACGTCGGCGGCGGCTGTCGTGTCGCTCGTGACGATCGCATCCGTCACTGAGATCGATGTGTCGGTCGCTGTCGCCGCGTCGTTCAGTGGCGGTTGGTTCGAGCTACTACCGCATGCATGAAGAAGGAAGCACGTAAGAACGAGACCAAGGCGTCTAAGCATAGGCGGCTAGATTAGCTTGCGAGCGCAGCGTTGAGAAACGCGATCGTACGTTCCCATGCGAGGTCCGCCGAAAGTTTGTGAAAGGCAGCCGGGCGGTCGTTGTTAAAGAACGCGTGACCTGCATCGTAGAAGTGCGCCTCGACCTTTTTCCCTGCGGCGTCCATCGCGGTTACCAATTCGCGAGCGTCGGCCTCCTTCACTGAAGTGTCATGCGTGCCGAAGTGTGCCAACGCAGGCGCGCGAAGTTTCGAAAGGTCGAGCGAGATCTTGGGATGAATCCCGTAGAAATCGACGACGGCTGAGATCACGTCGGGATGCTCGCAGCCCACGAACAGGGCGAGCTTCCCGCCCATGCAGAAACCCAGTGCGCCAACCTTTTTCGGCGACACTGCGTCTTGAGCGAGCAGAAACTCCGCCCCGGCGCGGAGCGCTTTGCCGGCGGCCTCCACATTCAGCGCCATCATCAAGCGCTTGGCCTCGTCCGGGCTGGTCGCGGGATCCCCGTGATACATGTTCGGGGCGAACGCCACGAACCCTGCGCGCGCGAAACGGTCCGCCACATCTTTGATGTGCGGCACGAGCCCCCACCATTCCTGGATCACCAACAAACCGGGCCCTTTCTTCCCCTCCGGAGCGGCCAAGTACCCCGACACCGAACCCTCATTGACGGCGTGTCCGATCATCTTTCCCTCCGCAGTCCGTTCGCACATGTATCGCGAATCTTGCGACTTGTCCGAAGCGCTCGAAGATGCGAATTGATCCACTCTCCGCAGTACGGAGGAGTGGCCGAGTGGTCTATGGCTCTTGATTTGAAATCAAGCGTTCCTGAAAAGGTACCGGGGGTTCGAATCCCTCCTCCTCCGCTAGTTTTTTCTAACTGTTACAGGCTGTTGGCTCTGGGCTGATCGGCCCGGTGCCCAATAGGTGCCCACGATGCTCCAAATGGACGCGTTCGAGCCGGTCGATCGCGTCTCGTTTGTGAGCGGGCGAGAGGTGCATGTAGCGAAGAGTCATCGCGAGGGAGCTGTGACCAGCAAACTCCTGAATCGTCTTCGAGTCGGCGCCACTCATGGCGAGATGTGAACAGAACGTGTGCCGCAGCACGTGCCAGCCGATGTGCCTCAATCCGGCGAGCTTGGCGATGCGCTTGAGGCGCGCCTCCATGCTCTTAGGCGTCAGGCAGCCTGAGTCCTTCATGTAGAACCAGCGCTCTCCGCGCAGATGTCGAATCGTGCGGAGAGCCATCACGAGACGAGCGCTCATTTCGATCGTGCGATCACGCCCACTCTTGGGACTCGTCACGTGCTCTTCACGATTCCTGAGCCACACGTTGCGACGCACCGTGAGCCGACGTGCGTGAAGATCGACATCGCCTTGCTCGAGCGCCGCGATCTCTCCCTTCCGAAGGCCACAGTCACCTGCGAGCAGGATCATGGCGAGCTCGTCGGGGTACGGTGTTGCCGCGCGTACGAGTCGGTCGTATTCCTCGAACGAAAAAAAGTCGACCTTCTGGGGCGGTACGCGCATCGGGCGGACGCGCGGAACATCGTCGATCAACTCAATCTCTTCTGCGTATCGAAGGATCTTCATCAAACAACCGACCACGTTGTTGATGCGCTTGGGTGAAAGCTTCGCTGCGCATCTTGAACGAACAAGTGGTCGACAGATCGCTGTGCGACACCGTCAAGATCGGCGAGTTGGCGGGTTGAGCTGATAGTGTTTTGTCGCATTGGGCGGACTTAGTGCGCTGCACTCGTGCGCGATCTCGAGTAGCTCCTCAAAGAGGAATTCAACCTTCTGCGCCCAGTCGTCCAATGGTCCTTCTGTGTGGGCGTCTTTCGAAGCCATTCGCAGCCGTTCCTCGACTCCTTTGACTCTCGCTTCGTACGCGTCGCCGCCGACCGCTGTCCGGATTTTCTCGCGAAGAAGCGCTGAGTACGCTGCCGCCGAGATAGTGCCTGCAAGCGCCACGGGGACATTCGCTCGTTCGAGGACCCACTGAATGCCGCGCTGCTGGCATTCGTAGCGACTGACTTCCACCGGATCGGCCGCTTCCCATCGTCGCATCTCTTCTGCAAGCAGGTACGCGAGTCGATCACGGTTTACGATCTCATGCACTACGACAGTGCGAGCCTTGCCACGTAGCACCCAGAACGCGACGACCACGACCACGAGAATCGCGACGATCAACATTGACCCCTCCCGCGTGGACTATACCCAAGCGTACGAGTGTCGTCCGGCTAACGTTGTGGAAGAAGATCCAGGCGAGGCAAAGCGATCGGAAGGCGCACGAAGGCGAGGAGGTCCTCGGGCGCAACCCGCCCGGAACGCCAACCGACGATGACTACCGTCTGTGTCTTTTGTGGACGCAACTCGCCCGAAATCCCGATGCGCCGATCAACCCCGCGTAGAGCAACAGATGAGCGCTTCTTCACTTGCGGGAGGGCCACTGCCCGCATCGACCATTGGTGTCGATGCAGATCATCGCGAGCCCAGCGACGAGAAGGAGTGCAGAAAACGATACCCGCGCGTTCGCAGCGAGTTTGCTTGCGTCTAGTCGTGCGTTTGCAGGAGAGTTTCGACGACCGATGCCATCGAAAATGCCTGTTTCAATCATCCGTGTAGAACGCATACTTCTCGGCGCGCTCAGTGTGTTCCTCTTTGCAGCGCGCGCATACGCCGATGAACCGAACTACTTTCGCGATGAACTTTCATCGGGAGCGATTTCGATCGGACACTACTCATGTGTCGAGTCAGTGTCGCGATCAACGCCGAATGCACCGCCCGGTTGGGCCGGTGCTTATTGTGCGTGTTCGGTCGACGTGATGATTCGGAACGCCCGGAGAGCTCGGGCGGTGACTTACGCGCCTGAGTTGGCGCCAACGTGGACGGAACTCCAAACGTGCGGGAACTGGGCAAACACAGGTCCGCAAACTCATTCGCGCACACCGTTTGGGGGACGCCAGTTCCTCAACGCGTCACGAATCACCGAGCTAGTGATGACGTGTGACCGCACGCGGACTGAAACCGACCGCGATTGGGTCATGGCTTACTGCGGTTGCTACGCCGATGCGATTCGCGCTGCGGAACCCCGCGCCACTGCATCGCAGGAACATCTTTCGTACTGTTCCGATGTTGCGACGGAGTACTCGTCGACAGGACGGTTTCCGCCGCGTCCTTCTCGGCCGAGACGAATGCGACGCAGGTAGATGACGTTGGTGCGGAATTGCCCCGTTTCGGCAGACAGTTTGTGGCTGAACAATGCCTGGTACTCGACGGAACTCTTGTACTCGAGACGCGAACTCAGCGGAACCTCGACTCTTCAGCGTCAATCGCTGAAAGAGCAGCTGAAACCACCCCTTGCATCCGTGACCGCTACGCAAATCGGCACAGGGAGGTCGCTCCGTCCGGCGGCGGTTCCGTAGGCTGTCGTTCGCGGCGCTCTGTGCGCGATCGGTCCGTTCTACGTTCCCGTGTTCAGAGGACGGAATGCTGCGGTCCGAGAGTTTTCCAACGGGTTGCCCAGGACGAAGGGCAGCATCCGGCAGTCGCGGATGGTCC
>CAZWQH010000125.1:0-11874 GCA_964635815.1 uncultured Sandaracinaceae bacterium | reverse complement strand
CGGTACGTCTGCTACGTCGGAGTTGGCCTCGCTCACGGAGATCGGGGCCACGCCAAGAATAGGCGAGACGCCCTGCTTCGCGGAAGCAGCGTGTTCGAGAATAGCATCCGCTGTTGGAGCCCGCGCTTTCGTCGGCGCGTCGGTAAGATCGTTCGCGACGTCTGCTCCGATGGGCGGATACATCGCGTCTACGGCCGCAGCAGCGCGCGGCATCGTCGCGGGCTCTTCACCACCCGCTTCGTTCGGGCGCGGAGGGCGCCAATCACGCGGCACGGGTCGCAAGGAACGCCCAAACTGAGCGGGCTGTTCGGGTCTCTCGACCGGAGACTCGATGCGCGACTTGGTCGGAAACTCCTCCGATTCATCGTGATCTTGCGAGGTCTCTTCATCGAATGTGACGTCGGTAGAGAGCTCGTCGTCCGTGTAGGTACGTGCGTGCGCGGGGGTGAAGCCGGGAGTGAAGTTGTCCTCTTCGAGCGGCGCGAACGCTGGCCCTGCGGGAGGTGGCAGCGAACCGGGAGCCACCCACGTGCGCTTGAGCGGCACGCGCGCGACAGTTCGGGGCGAGATGGTTGGCAGGTCTTCGTCCCCACCGAGCGCCATCGCCTGAATCGCGGCTCCCTGAGCGACGACGAGATCGGGATCGATTCGGGACATCGGTTCCCTACCGAAGTACTCGCGCACCATGCGCTGCACGATGGGGATCCGCGTCGAGCCGCCGACGAGAATCACGTTGTCGAGCTGGGTGGGTCGGATACCCGCGATCTTCATCGCTTCTTCGCACACGTCGAACGTGCGACCGAGCATGGACGTGACCATGCGCTCGAATTCCATGCGCCACAGCTTGAAGTCCAGCGCCAGAGGGGTTCCTCCAACATCGTAGGCAACCTCTTCGACTCGTGCGTGCGCTTCTTGGACGCGGGAGAGCTCGCACTTCACCCACTCACCGGCGGCGCGAAGCCGCTCGAACCCTTGGGCATCCGTTCGCAAGTCGTAGCGGTGTTGCTCGAGGAACTGCTGAGCCATTCGCTCTGCAACGAGCAGGTCGAGATCATCGCCGCCGAGAAACGTGTCGCCTGCAGTGCTCAGCACTTCGAATGCATCCCCGGCAAGGTCGAGAATAGTTATGTCGAACGTGCCGCCACCGAGATCATAGATCGCGATCTTCTCTTTGACGCCCGTGCCGTACCCGTACGCCAATGCAGCGGCGGTTGGCTCGTTGAGGATCCGCTTGATGTCGAGCCCCGCGATACGCCCCGCGGCTTTCGTCGCGCTTCGCTGAAGCTCGTTGAAATTTGCGGGAACGGTAACAACGGCTGACGCGCAGGGCATCCCGAGGGCGTGCTCTGCGACCTCGCGCACGCGCCGTAGGACGAACGCAGAAATCTCCTGCAACGCAAACGAGCCGGCGCGCGTCTTGACGACCGTCGACCCGTTCTCTCCCTCACCCAACTCGAACGCGAAGCGGTCACGCGCGCGCCGGACCTCGGATGAATTGTAGGGACGCCCGATGAGCCGCTTCACTGAGTAGACGGTGTTGCGAGCATCGTTGAGCCGTCGCTCGCGAGCCGGGTAGCCGACGACGACCTTCCCCGTCGGATGAAAGCTCACCACGGAAGGGATGAGAGACCTGCCGTCTTCGTCGCGGAGTGCGCGCGCACCGTTGGACGTCGCGACCGCGACAGCGGAGTTCGTCGTTCCGAGATCAATGCCGAGAACAGGTGGGGCCATAGCTGTGCGCGGAGGAGCTTACGCCGACTTCGGACGATGTCGCATCTTTGCTACGGACGGATAGAGACAGAGCCCCGGCCGTTGCCGGTCAGGGCGGGAGAGGACTACGCGGTGGTATCGGGAGGAGCCGCATCCGGCGGAGGGCTCGAGGTGCCCGGAGGGACCGAGTTTCGACCCTCCTCGTCGTCCCGCTCTGCCACAGGCTCCACGTCAACCACGTGCTCGCCGTCATCGAGTCGGATTACCCGGACTCCCTGCGTATTTCGGCCGGCTTCGCGAATCTCGCTGATTCGGGTGCGAATGACCTGCCCGCGATCCGTGATGACCATGATTTGGTCCTGCGGCGAAACGAGCGTGAGCTTCACGACGTTTCCGTTCCGCTCGGAGGCGTCCATGGCGATGATGCCGAGTCCGCCACGATTCTGCTCGCGGAATTCCTCCAGCAGGGTTCGCTTGCCGTAGCCGTTCACGCTCACCGTCAAGACTTGGTGAGTGGGGTCTCGGACCACCGACATGCCGACGACTCCATCGCCGTCGCGGAGCTCGATGCCCTTCACGCCGGCCGTGACACGACCCATCTCTCGCGCATCGTCCACGTTGAAGCGAATGGACGATCCGCGAGCAGTGCCGATGATGACGTGCTGCCCCGGCGCGACAACTTGCGCGTTCAGGAGAGTGTCACCTTCTTCGATAATCACGCCCATGATGCCCGTAACGCGAATGTTCGCGTAGGCGTCCAATGTGGTGCGCTTGACCTTCCCCAGCTTCGTGCACGTCATCAGGCTGAGCCCCGGCTCGAACTTTTGAACCGGAACGATGGCCGCGATTCGCTCGCCCGCCTCAAGCCCGACGAAGTTCACCATCGCTCGCCCGCGAGCAGTTCGAGAGCCTTGCGGGATCTCGTAAATCTTCTTTAGGTAGACCTTGCCCTTGTCGGTGAAAAAGAGGACATGAGCATGGTTGTTCGCGACGAAGATTTGGTTGACGAAGTCTTCGTCTCGCGTCTCCATCGCGCGAGTGCCTCGCCCGCCGCGACCTTGAGCGCGGTACTCCGTGGCCGGGACGCGCTTGATGTATCCCGCGTGCGAAACCGTGACGACGACGTCTTCGTCGTTCACCAGATCTTCGATCGAGATCTCGCCTTCTTCCGGGACGATCTGCGTGCGCCGATCGTCGCCGTACTTCTCGCGCACTTCGGTGAGCTCCGTCGTGATCACTTCCATCAGAAGCGCATCGCTTCCAAGGATCGCGCGATACCGCGTGATGCGCTCCGAAAGGTCCCCGTATTCGGTCGCGAGCTTCTCGCGCTCGAGGCCCGTGAGGCGCGAAAGCCGCATCTCGAGAATGGCCTTGGCCTGTCGCTCCGAGAGGAAGTACTCGCCGCGTTCTTTCGCGGCTTCGATCTCGGACTCCGGACGACCAGCCCGCTTGATGAACTCTTCGAGTCCGCGAAGGGGGAGCCGCTGAAGTGCGACGCGTGCGGTGTCGGCGTCTGGCGCTTGACGGATGGTACGGACCACGAGGTCGATATCCATCGTCGCCATGCCGAGACCTTCGATGATCTCGCGCTGCGACTCGGCTTCCTTCAGCTCGAATCGAGTCCGTCTGGTGACCACCTCTCTGCGATGATCGATGAAGACGTTGAGCGCGGCCTTCAGGTTCAGCACCTGCGGCTGTCCGCCCACGATCGCGAGCGCGTTTACCCCGAACGTGCTCTGCAGCGGGGTCAACTGATAGAGCTGGTTCAGCAGCACCTGCGCCGGAGCATCGCGCCGAAGCTCGATGACGACGCGCATGCCTTCGCGATCCGATTCATCACGAACCGCGGAGATGCCTTCAATGCGCTTCTCGTTCGCAAGCTCGGCAATTTTCTTCACGAGCTCCGCTTTGTTCACCTGAAACGGAATCTCGGTGATGACGATCATTTCGCGATCGTTGGAACCTTGCATCGGTTCGACCGTGGCGCGGCCACGCATGAGCACGCGCCCGCGCCCGGAGAGCAACGCTTGCCGCACTCCCGAGGATCCGTAGATCAAACCGGCGGTCGGGAAGTCCGGGCCTTTGACACCGAGGCGACCCGTCTCCGCGTCGTCGAGCATGAGCTCTTCGATGGTCACTTCCGGACGTTCGATAATCCGGATCGTTGCGTCGATGATCTCTCGAAGGTTATGGGGCGGAACGTTCGTGGCCATACCGACCGCGATGCCACCGGATCCGTTGACCAAAAGATTTGGAATGCGGCTCGGAAGGACTGAGGGCTCCCACTCCGATTCGTCGAAGTTGAGCACCATGTCGACAGTCTGCTTGTCGAGATCGGCGAGAAGATCCGACGCTGTTCGCGAGAGACGGACCTCGGTGTAACGCATAGCGGCCGGCGGGTCGCCATCGACAGAGCCGAAGTTGCCTTGGCCGTCGACCAGCGGGTACCGCAACGAAAACGGCTGGGCCATGCGCACGAGCGCCTCGTACACGGAGCTGTCGCCGTGCGGGTGGTACTTACCGAGCACGTCACCGACGATACGGGCTGACTTCTTGTGCGCTTGGTTGTGCACGACTCGCTGGTCGTGCATCGAGTAAAGAATGCGACGGTGAACCGGCTTGAGGCCATCGCGCGCATCGGGAATGGCGCGACCGACAATGACGCTCATCGCATACGCAAGGTAGGAAGCGCGAAGCTCGTCCTCGAGGGCGACCGGTGTCTGCTGAGTAGGATCGGCAGTCATGGGGTCGACGCCTATACCACGTGTCTGCGAGAGGCGCCGCGAGGCAACGACGTTGACACCGCAGGCAAACTATCGGAACAAGTTCAACGCCTAATCTCGGCGTAGATCTTGCGCTAATGTGAGGGCCTCCCTCATGAACTATCGAAGCCTAATTCTCGGCGCGCTCCTGTTCTCTGGGTGCCTTTCGCCAACGCTTCCGCACCCGCCGGCCGCAATGCTGGTCGTGTCGGAGCCGGACGCCACTGGCTTCGTCACCGTCACCGGAGATGTCCTTCCCCTCGCGTACGTCTCAGTCGTCAACTTGCGGCTCGACAATGGCGTGATCGTCCGGGCAGACGCGAGCGGCAAGTTCACCGCGCGCCTGATCGCGCGCATCGGCGATCGGCTCACGATCTGGCAGCAGACAGACACGCAGCGCGGACCGCCGGTGGAGCTGATCGTGTTTGCGAACGACCGCTAACGATCACGAAGGCAGACACTGCACACGCGAACAGCGAATTCACCACTATTTTCAGGGTGATCCGTCGTTGACGTACATTGTCTTACACCACGAAAGCGGTTCCCAAAGATGCGAAACCTCGAGCTCATTCGCGAACAAAGTGACGTAGAGAAGACCTTCACCAAGATGGTCAACACGTTCGGCGGCATTCTTGTCGTCGGCGGTGGTTTGGTCGCGTTGGTCTTCGCCGCCCGCACGGACTCCGCCGCCGCCTACGACGAATCGGATCCGCTCGCAGCCCTCTCCGCAGAAGAGATGCCGCGAACGATGGAAACCGAAGCCTTGGAAGCGCCGAAGCGGATCAAACGAGAAGAACTCAGCTTCCCCGAGGAACTGGCGTCGGCAACCTCTCTCTCTCCGCGATTCGCTCCTCCGCAACCCCCTGGCGCCGCAATCGCAGCAGCCGCCGCTCCTACCGACAATAGTCTGGCGCTTACAACCCTCGTGCCCGCCGCGCCTGAGGCTACCCAGGGACTCACCCTTTCTGCGTCGGCGGCGCCACGATTTCGCCCAGGGCTTCCCGCCGGAAGTATGCAACGCGCGCGCGACGAGCTTTCCGGGACGGATCCGCTGTTGAACGATCTTCCCGCTGACGAGGGCGGCTCGCGGGCTCGCGCGGGCACCGAAGGGGCCTACACGCTCCAGGTCATCAGCTACGAGTCGCCGGAAGAAGCCGAAAACTTCGCCGAGACGCTTCGAGAGCGCGGGCATCGAGCGTTCGTGACGACAGCCACCGTCGAGACGCGTGGCCGTGTGTATCGTGTTCGGATCGGCCCGTTCTCCTCGATGAACGAAGCCTCCACGTACAGGCACGAGTTCGAGCGGACCGAACGAATGAACACGTTTGTCGTTCGTCGCGACGCAGCTCCGAACTCGCACGCCGCAGACTGAACCGCTGCGCGACCCGACTGCATAACTTAAACGAACGTTCGAAACGCTTGCGCTCACTGGCGCGGCGTGGCTGGATCTCGGCATGTGCTTGCTTGTCGTACGCTGGCGCTTACCGACGGGCGCGCGCGGCCCCGAGAAGATCAGCACACTTAGCATCCTCCTCGCCGCCGTAGTCGCCACGGCGTGTGGTAGCGCCGCAGCGCCTCCACCGTCGGACTCTGGAGTCGATGCGCATTCGAACGACGCATCGCCGTCGGACGACACCCCGGCTCTACTTCCTGACAGCGCGCCAGACGCGGAAAGCGCGGATGCGCGTGCCGATGCGTATGGCATCGACGCCGACCTCGTTGATGCGACGACCGAGGACGCCGCGTACGAGGACCGGCCTGCCCTCTCATTCGACGATCATTCGGTCAATCGACTCACTTCGATCTCGGACTTCGAAGACTTCGCGACGCCGGGGGCCTCGCTACCCGCGGTGAAGTTTTCGATCAGTCAGTTCGGCATCGAGGCCAATCGCGCGGTGCACTTCCTGGACAGTGGCTTCTACTCACTGCACGACGAGTGGCACTACTACCGGCTCCTCAACGGCCGGTCGGTCCCGGGCGACTCCATCGCTCCGTTGGAAGGCTCGTCGTTTCCGACCATCGCGTCCATCTACACGTGGGCGCGCATGCAAACGGCGCTGCCACTCGAGCTCGCATGGACCGGCGATGGGAGACTGTACTCGCCGCGCTACTACGCTCGCGCATTCGGCACGGCGCGCGTGTATGGACTCGGCTCCGTGATTCGAGTGCCCGCACGGACCACGCCCGTTCCGCGCGCTGAGATGTGGGCGTTCGAACTCGAGTACGAGGACGCTCCGACTCACGCACAACTCGTCGCGTTCTTCGAAACACTGTCCGCCGTCCTCCCGGTCGAGATTGGGAGCGTCATCAAGTTCCTGGTCCGCTCGCCCGGACAGGAGGTGCTTGCAAGCACGATGGAACGCGACCGCTTGCCCTACTGGGACCGCTTGCTTCGCCTCCGCGATGTCGTGGTGCCCGGAGCAAAGGAAGTGTACGCGGAAGGCATCGCCGCGGGCCGGGTGCGATTCATTCGTCGCGGAGACTCGTTCGATGGGACCTCGCGCGACGACGTGCTCGTCTTCGAAGACATTCCGGACCGATTGCCTCCTGGTGCGGCCGTCGTGACAGCAGTTCCACAGACGCCGCTCGCACACATCAACATTCTGGCGCGCAATCGAGGCATCCCAAATGCGCACGTTGCGGGCGTGCTCGAGGACACCGCTCTCGCGACGCTCGCGCGAATCCGCGCCCCCGTGATCGTTCACGCGGTCGCGCCCGATCGGGTCAGCATCCAGCCGATCACCGAGACGCAGTACGCCCGATACCGGGCGCTGCTCGCAAAGCCGCGGATCGTGGCAGAAACGCCCGCCCCAAACAGCATCCCCTACTTCGTCGACTTGGAGACCACCGCCGTGACCGAGCTCGATGCGCTCGGCCCAACGATTGGAGGCAAGAGTGTGGGAATGCTCGCCCTCGCTCACGTGACCGACCTAGAGCGACCGTACAAACCTCAGGGGATGACTGTGCGCGCGTACTCCGAGCACTTCGCCCCGTTCTACGACCGGGTTGCATCTCTCATCGCGAGCGCAAGCTTCCTGGCAGACGCACGAGCACGGTACTTGACGCTCGAAGGCGTCGACACCTATCGCGCGCAGCACGTTGCGCCCGCAGACGTCGCCTACGCGAACACGTTTCTCGAGGCGAATCCCGCGGGCACTCCCAATGGCGACTTTGCTAGGTCCGGTGGCGTGAAGGCCCTCGTCCGTGACACGCCGATTGCACCGGCGACGCTAACGCTGATCCTCGACCACCTGCGGGCAACCTACGAGTCTCTTGCAGTCACTCAGGGTATTCGATTTCGTTCGTCCTCCAATGTCGAGGACATCGAGGGCTTCAACGGAGCGGGTCTGTACGACTCGCAAACAGGGTTCATCGACGCGGCAGCACAGCGCGATGCCAGCGACCGCGCGCGGACCGTCTCCCGCGCCATCACTCGCGTCTGGGCGTCGTATTGGGGGTTCGAGGCGTTTGAGGAACGCAGGCTCGAGAACGTCGACCACCTTTCGGGCGCGATGGGAGTGCTCGTGCATCCACGCTTCGACGACCCACTGGAACGCTCGACTGGCGTCTTCACGATGTCGATTTCGCCACCGGAAGCGCCAACGTTCGACCGTGTCCTGGAGCTCAACGTTCAGAAAGGCGCGGAGAGCGTCGCCAATCCGGACCCGACCAAGCTCCCCGAGGTGGATCGCGTGACACGTGCACGGGGGAGTACCGAGCTTGTCGTGACCCGGATTCGCCGTTCGACTTTGTCACCCGACGCGGACCTGTTGTCCGATGCAGAGCTTCGAGGCGTTTTCGAGGATGCGAATCGCACCACGGAAGAGTGGCTCGCGCGACAGAACTCCGCGAGACCCGCTACGCAAGCAGGCCGAACACTCACGCTCGATTTTGAGTTCCACGACATGTTCGCAGGCTGGCCTGCATTTCACGATCGTCCCGAGCAGCCAGCGCGCTTCGTCTTCAAGCAGACCAGGACTCTCGAACCCGCGGCACGAACCCGTGACGCCACGCTCGCGGCTTGGCCAATCCCCAGAGACGTCTTTGTGCGTGCCCGTCGAATCGAGCGCCACACATGCACAACTTCGAGCTCCGGCGGAGGAGACCTCATCGCGACAGTGGAGTCGGTGCTCACCGATTCGTCACTTCCGCCAGACGTGGGCTACGGAGCACACCCGTTCCTCGCTAGCTTTACCGTGGCAACCACCGGTCCCGTGACGGAGCTGGGCTATCCCCCGGGATTGATGGCACGCGGCACGCACCTCGACTTCGTTCGGACCCGCGAAGCGGACCGCGATTCGTTCACCGTAGCTGGCGGTCCGTTGATGCCTTGGTTGACCGCGTTCGTCCTTGCGGACGACGGAGCGTTCTCGTTCACCAACGGCGCGTCCACGTTGGCCTCGATGCCGACGTGCGGTTACGAAGTGCTCCTGACGACTCCACGCGACTATTTGCTGAGCCTACTAACCGCGCCTAGCTGATTTAGGACTTCCCGGACGGAGCGCATGGACACTACGATGCCACGCGTATGGACGAAGCCACCCTCCACGCTCTTCTGAAGAAGGCCGACCAGTATCGCGCGAGTGACATCCTCCTGAAGGTTGGCCAACCGCCGGCGTTCCGGGTCGGAGGCGACATCCACTACGTCCAAGCGGAGAAGCTCCGCGCCGAACACACCCGCGGACTCGCCGAGGTCGTCCTCAAACAATCGCGGTTCAAGGGCACCGTCGACGAGCTCCAGCAGTTCGACAGCGCCTACAGCGCGGGTGGCGTTGGGCGTTATCGCGTGAACGTTTATCGACAGCGCGGCTCCCTAGCGATCGTGATGCGAAACATCCCGCTGAAGATTCCAGTCTTCGACGAGCTTCGACTGCCGCCCGTGATTCGCGCTCTGGCGGAGATCGAGCGAGGAATGATTCTCGTGGTGGGCGCGACAGGAAGCGGCAAGTCATCGACGCTCGCAGCGATGATCGGTCACATCAATCAAACCAAGCGCGTTCACATTGTTACGATCGAAGATCCAATCGAGTTCTTGCATCAAGATGCGGTCGGAATGCTCTCGCAACGCGAGATCGGAATCGATACGCCGGATTTTGCAGCGGCACTCCGTGCGGCGCTACGCCAGGACCCAGACACCATTCTCGTCGGCGAGATCCGCGACCACGAGACAATGGACATCGCGCTCAAAGCGGCCGAGACCGGCCACCTTCTTCTCAGCACCCTCCACACGCCTGACGTGACCCGCACGGTCGGCCGCGTCGTGAACCTGGTGCAGAACAAAGACGCATCCGACATGCGCGAGCGCCTCGCCGACAACCTGCGAGGGATCGTCGCGCAACGCCTTCTTCCTCGCGCGGATGGCGCGGGCATGGTGGTTGCCGTGGAGATCCTGGTGGTGACAGGCACCGCTCGAGAAACGATTCGACGCCCGGAGGGCAACGTTCCTCTACGCGACGTTATGGAGAAAGGCGTGCGCCCCTACGGCATGCAAACGTTCGACATGGCTGTGCGAGACCTCCTCGCACAGGGAATCATCTCCCAGGACACTGCGCGCATCGCACTCGGTTAGCGCGCGGCCACGGGCTGCGCGGGCGGCAGCGACGGGTGTGCTCGGAAGAACTCTTGCAACGTGTAGCGCGCCAGCTGGTTCGCCTTGATGCGCCACGCATCCGTGTTGACGACGAGCGCGGCCATCGCGATGCGCGGCGATTCCACCGGAGCAAACCCAACCCACCACGTGTAAGCGCGATACGGATTCGCTCCGGTCAAAGTGCCCGTCTTACCCGCAATGGCAACGCCAGGTACGAACGCGTTGCCGTTCGCATCGTGGAACGCTCGACGGGATGTTCCGCGGGTCACCGTGGTCCGCATCATAACGGCCAGAGACGCAGCTGTTTCGGGGCTGATGACACGTCGAAGCGCGCGCGGGTGCGCGGTCGCGATCACGTGGCCAGCGGCGTCGCGAATGGCGTCGACCATATGAGGGCGCATGATCTCGCCTCGGTTCGCGACTGTCGCGGCTATGAGCGCCGCGTGGACCGGCGACATATGCGTCCGCCAAAAGCCCGCCGCCGTGCGCGCGTACTCGAGACGCTCCCCGGGGATGTCGACCGTGCTCGGCTGGAGCCGGACGTCGAAGTCCTCGGCGCGTCCGAACCCGAATCGTCGCGCGCACTCGTCCAATTGCGCGCGGGGCAGATTTCGGTCCGCCAGCTTTGCAAATACGGCGTTCGTCGACGAGCCCATCGCGTCCGCGAGCGTCGTGCACGCCGCCCCCTGCGAGACGTCTCGATCGATCTCGGATTGCTCGAGACGTGACGCTCCACCGGTGAAGCAGACGCGCGTCTCATGCGAAATCCCGTGCTCCAAGAGGGCAGCTCCGGTCACGATCTTGAAAATCGATGCGGCCGGCGGTGTGGCATCGGTGAGAAGTGAGTTCTCATCTGCGCCGGCGGCCGAGTACGCGGTGTATGCGAGCACGCGACCCGTCGAGGGCTCCAGAGCAACCATGGCCGCGTACGGAACCGCGTTCTCGCGCAGGTACCGTCGAACCGCGAGCTGCAACTGCGTATCGATCGTGGTGTCGAAACGCCTCCCGTCCGATCCGACGATGTGCGAGGAACCTCCGCGTGCGTCCGGGGTGAACCCGACAAGGTCGTGCTCGACGATCTCCCGAGGCCCCGGCTGCGATACGCGACGACCCACCCGGCCCCGCCGCCCATCTGCCGCGGCAATCGCGCCAATTGTGGCAAGCCCGAGTCCAACGAGGGCTACACCGAGCCCGATCCGAATGCCGCGCGACTTCATGCAGGCACAACGTTATGAGCGAGTGGTCTCGACGGTCAAAAAACCAGGTATTGCCGGCCGAGTTCCTATATTGTTTGACGACGGCATGGACGATCGGACCACGAACCCACAGAGGGTAATCGCGACGCTGCTGACGCGTGCGCCAGCACAGACCTCTGGGTCGTCGAATAGCGGGTGCCTCGTGGTCATCTACGGGTCTGAGATCGGCAAGCGCATAGAGCTAACCGAAGCCGAGTGTGTCTTCGGCAGAAGCGAGGCGTGCACGGTCAGCCTCGACGACGACAGCTGCTCGCGGCGTCATGCGCGCATTTTCTACGACGACGCGGGTTTCAACGTCGAAGACCTGGGCTCGACGAACGGAACTTTCGTCAATGACGTCACAATCAAATCGGTCGTCTTACGCGATGGCGACCAGATCAAGATCGGCCGCTCCATCATGAAGTTCATGTCGGGCTCCAACGTTGAGCTCGAGTACCACGAAGTGATTTACAAACTGATGACAGTTGACGGCCTTACTGAAGTCAGCAACCGACGCCACTTCACGGAAGTGCTCGACCGCGAGACCTCGCGCTGTCGCCGATACTCACGGATGTTC
>CAZWQH010000124.1:0-11875 GCA_964635815.1 uncultured Sandaracinaceae bacterium | reverse complement strand
GTTCATCGCCACCGGCAACAGCGATTCGCATCAGGTTCGCTTTCAGTGGGCGGGATACCCACGCACCTACGTTGAAACGCTTCGCGAAGGAGAAGAAGGGGAAGAGCTGGCGGCACTTCGAGGCTTGCGGCAAGGGCGCGTTTTCGTGACGAGCGGTCCGTTCTTGCGGGTCCGCGTTGGTGAAGCTGGGATCGGCGGACATGTGCAGTTGCCGACGGTCGGTGCGAACGGACGGATTCCGCTTCGCGTGCATGTCGAAGTCGATGCGGCGCCGTGGATGGACATGTCTCGTGTGGAGATCTGGTATCGCGCCACGCGTATCGCCAACGTGACGATTGCGCGAGCAGCGAGGCGAAGCGTGAGTCGCTTCAACGGCCCAATCAACGTCAACCTGGGAGACGCAACGAGCGCGGAGCTAGGGGGTGCGCTCATCGTGCTCGCGCGCGGAGAGCAACCGATGGACAACTTCTTCGGCCGAAACGGTATTCCCCCGATCGCCTTCTCCAATCCAATCTGGCTCGAGGTACCGCAGCGGTCGTCAGATGCGGGGGTGGACGGAGGCGATCCCGACAGTGCGGTCGCTTCGAACCAGGAGAGTGCGATCTCCCCTGCCGAGGCGACGCGATGATGCTTCCGGATCGAGGGTGGCTCTATTCGCTGGTCTCGCGACTGCTGTTCCTTTTCGACGCAGAATCGGTGCATCACCTGACCGTCTGCACGGCACGTATTCTCTCTGGTGTTCCAGGGTTTCTCTTGCTCGTGAAGACCCTCTTCGCCTCGCGCGATCAGCATGTCGCCGCCTTGGGTTTGTCGTTCCCCAATCGCGTTGGCCTTGCGGGTGGTTTCGACAAGAACGGCGAGTGCATCGAGCTCTTCGAGGCGCTCGGGTTTGGGTTCATCGAAGTCGGCACCGTCACTCCCAAACCTCAACCTGGGAATCCGCGTCCTAGGATTTTCCGCGTGCGCGAGCAGGGTGCGCTGATCAATCGGCTTGGTTTCAACAACGACGGTGTCGACGCTCTGGTCCAACGCGTCGAGCGCGCGCGCGCCCGCGTGCGATTTCCGATCGGCGTCAACATCGGAAAGAACAAGAGCACGCCCGACGAGTCTGCGATCGACGATTATCGGATCTGCGCCTCGAAGGTCGCTCGCGTAGCCGACTATGTGGTCGTCAACGTGAGCTCCCCCAATACTCCCGGCCTACGAAGTCTGCAGAGTGTCGAATCTTTGGGACCCATTCTCGTTGCTGTTCGCGCCGCGCTGGATGCTGCTTCTCCGGAGCGGCGGGTGCCGTTGTGCGTGAAGATCGCGCCTGACCTCGCGAACGAGGACATAGACCAAATTGCCGCATTGGTCGTTGAGCTCAGCGTCGACGGAGTCATAGCGACAAATACGACGATTGCGCGCGCGGGGATGGAAACACAAACCGAGTCCATTGGCGCGGGAGGCCTTTCTGGGGCGCCGCTCACGGCCAGAGCCGGTATGGTGCTGGATCGGTTGGTAACTGCTCTCGCAGGGCGCGCGATCGTGATTGCTGTGGGCGGAATCATGACCGCGTCTGAGGCCAAGGCGCGAGTTGTTCGCGGCGCGTCGCTCGTGCAGGTGTACACCGGTCTCATCTACAACGGCCCAGGTTTTGCGCGTCGCATCGCTCGAGCCACTGCAGTGGTTGCGATGCTCGTCTTGTTCATCGCGTGTGCTGGTTCGACCCGCGCGGGCGACGCTGGAAGGACCCCCAGCGGTGACGCATCGAGCGACGCACGTTGGGTCGACGCAGGCACCGCGGATGCGTCGAGTGATACGCCAACGCGACCGAGCTGCACCACTCCACGTGTTCGACCTGCGCGTATCGCGCCCGGGACCGCTTCGTGGAGCTTCGGCAACGTCGATTGCAGTGGAAACGTGACCTGTGAAGTGGACGAGTACGGGTTTTCCGCTGTCGCTTCTGATCGAGCTCGGTGCGCGACTCATCCCTTGCGAATGCGATTTGGCGGCGTCCCCGCGCTTGGTGTGGCTCTGATCGAGGGTGCAGCTACGGAGCGCGATTTCGAGTGTCCGAGCAGTGGCCGCGCCGTTGTTCAGATCGGCGATTCACGTCCGCGATACGCGACGAGCGGAAGCGTGCTCGTCACGAGCCCCCCGTGGGTGTTCGCAGTCAACGCTGCGATTTCCGGTGAAACGCTCAGCGTCACCGTTCAATGCGGAAACTGACCCCTTCAAATCCACCCGCGCCGCCGGAACAGGGTGTAGAGCGCGCCTCCCGTCACGGCCATCAGTCCCAACGCTGCGGGGTAGCCCCACGTAGTGTCGAGCTCAGGCATGTTCTTGAAGTTCATCCCGTAGACGCCGGCGATGAACGTGAGCGGCATCATGATCGCGCTCATGCTCGTCAACACCTTCATGACGTGATTGAGGGCGTGCGATTGCGTCGACATGTAGACGACCATCGCGTCGTTCAACTGGTCTCGATAGCCGTCGGCGAGCTCCGCCACCTGGGCGAAATGGTCATGCACATCGCGATAGAAGGGGAGCGACGCCTCGGGAATCAAGTCGAACTCGCCGCGAGACAAGCGGTGCAGGATCTCACGCTGCTGCACGGCGAGGCGTCGCAGTCCGCGGATGGAGTGCTTGAGCTCGATGAGCTCTTCGAGGTCCCCGGCGCTCGCCGTCTTGATTACGCGGCCTTCCACGTTCTCGATGGCAACATCGAACCGATCCATCAGCGGGAGGTAGTGATCGATGATGTGGTCCAGGATGTTGTGCGCCAAGAACGCGGAGCCCTTCTGAATGAGGCGCGGGCTTCGCCGCACTTCCGCCTCGACGGCGGCGATCGACCGAAGCGTGTCGCTGTGGTGCGTTATCACGAAGCGAGGCCCGATCAGGATGTCGAGCTCCAGCGTGTGCAGGTCTCGGGGCGTCTCCGCGCGCGAATCCAGTGCGTGCACCACGATGTATAGGTACTCGGGAAACTCCTCGACCTTGGGGATCGCGTTGTCGTCGAAGATGTCATCGATGACCACGGGGTGGAGACCAAACGAGCTGCTCAGAACCGTCTCGCAGGCCGAATTCCGACCGTCCAAATCGACCCACACTGTGGCGTTCGGGTTCGCCAGCGCAGCATCCAGCTGCGTGACGTCGATTTGTTTTGCCGCTGTCGTTCCCGTCTCAAAGACCAGTATCTTGACCACGTCGGCGAGTCTATCCGGGCGCCCGCGGCGCGTGTGGGTTTTGTGCGAACAAACTAGTCAGTCCGTCGAGTGCAGGTGCGCGCGGGTGCGAAGGAGTGGCCGCGCTGGATTCGCGGGCAACGGTCCTGCCTCGTGTGAATCGGTGTGAGGCGGTTGAGGGGTGCCTTCCGGAGCGACCCCGCGCGCAACGGGGAAGCGGCGGTCCGTCCAATAGCCGATGCCCTCGTCCAGTACGGCTGTGCGGGTGAAGCCACGCTCTCGAAGTTGCCCAACGACGCGACCCGACGCGGCGTGAGGACATGCGCAGTAGGCGACGATGAATGCGTCGTTCTTGGGAAGCCTCGCCGCCATCTTGTCGACGTCGTAGAACGGGAAGGGAGCTGCGCCTGGAATGTGCGCGGTGACCCAGTCGCTCGTTGCTCGCGCGTCGAGAAGCACGAGGCGCTGACCAGCGTCTAGCGCGGCTTTGAGCTGGACAGCCGACACGAACATGTCGTCGCGAAGCGTGAACGTCGGCGCCGGACCGCGTGGATTGATCACCAGGTTTCGGACGTTGGGCATCGGCTCTGGATCGCCGGGCACGTAGTTCGGTAGCACTTGGATGGGTGCAAGTGTGCGGACGTACTTAGCAACGTTTCGGATGTCCTCGTTGGAGAGGCGTCCCCGATACGCCGCCATCGGAGTCGGCGCGCGCCCATTCAGCACGACGTGCTCGACGAACGAATCCGATGCGTCGCGAATGAAGTTGGGGTTGGCGAGAGAGACCGCGGTTGTGCCCTGTCCGACTGGCCCGTGACACGAGGCGCAGTCGCGATCGTAAATCACCTTCCCGCGGGTGCGGTCGCCGACGAACTCCGCGGCAGGGAGGGACACCGGACGTCGGCGCGTGTTGGAGCGCATCCATTTGACGAGAATCTCGATCTCCGAATCGTCGAGCGGGCCGTGACGCGTCTTGGACCAAGCGCTCATGGGCGTTCCGGGGCGGCCCTCGCTAATTGCCTTGCGGATGAAGTCGTCCGTCGCCACTTCGAGGAAGAAGGGGTTCAGTAGCGCGTTGGCATGATCTGCCTTGTAACCTTCACCACGATCGCCGTGGCACAAGGCGCAGTGGCGTCCGTAAATGGACCACGCTTGCGCAGTCGTTGCCGAGTCCAGCGCGGGAGGAGAGTAAGGCGGTTCGACTCGGACGGGCGGAACGACAGGAACCGGGTCTTTTCGAGGGCCGCACGCGATCAGAGCAAAGGCCGACGCGACGACCGCACGCGCGAGGCCATGTATGCGTGGGAGCGCCACGCGGCGGAGCATGCTTGCTGCCGCCCGACCCTGCAAGCGCGTGAGCGCTTCGCTGGTTTATGTGCTCGGGTCCGCGAGCGACCGTCAAAGGGTTGCGGTCATCTCTTGCTGCTTCTTGAGCAACAAGGGAGCTACGTACGGGAATCCGACCTGCATCGTGTCGAGCTCGGGGTCGATCTGGCCACACAGCCAGAACATGAGAACGCATGCGCGCTCGATGTAAAACCAGCCTTCGGGATAGTCGAAGGACTTCATGAGCTCGCGGAGGTCTTCGCGCTCTACTTCGGGGTTCACGAGCGCTTCGAGATCTTTCGGGTTCGCGCGCATCAAGGCTGCGGGTGTTCGATCACGAATCTTCATCAGCTTCTGGAAATACGTGATGACGGTGCGCTCGAGGAGCTCGCGATTGCCTTCCGTGGCAACGAACCCCATTTGCCGGATGCCCTTGAGCGCGAGCGAAGAGTCTTCGACGAACACGCCCTGCAGCACGTCCATCATTCCGTCGAGGAGCTCCTCACGAGCCTCGCTTACCGCTCCAAAGTCGAGCACCACGACTTTGGGTTCGTTCGGGTTGTCCGTGGGTTGGACCAGGAAATTCCCCGGATGTGGATCGGCATGAAAAAGCCGGTGCAAGAACAGCATCTTGTAGAACGCTTGAACGAGACGCGTCGCGACTTCCGTTCGTGACACACCAAGCTTGTCGAGCTCTTCGAACTTGGTGATCTTGATGCCTTCCATGAACGTCATGGTCAGGACGCTGTCGGTCGTGAGCTCGGACAAAACCTCGGGGAACGCGACGGTGTCGTCTCCTTCGAAGTTCTTGCGCATGCGAGTCATGCATTCGCCTTCGTGGATGTAGTCGGTTTCGCGGCGAAGAAGATCGACGAGCGAGTGGTAGATTCGCTCGGTTCCACCGAACGGAAAGAACAGTTTGTACGCGCGCATCGCCAGTCGCACCACGCGCATGTCCACTCGGATCACATCGCGAATACCGGGGTAGAGGATCTTTACGGCGACTTTCACGCCGTCTTTGGTAGTGGCACGGTGCACTTGGCCCAGGCTTGCGGCAGCCAATGGCTCGCGGTCGAACGAGGCGAAGATCTCGTCCGGGTGCTTCTTGAGCTCCGTGGTGATCGCGCGTTCGACGTTGGCCCATGAAGTTGGAGGCACCTGGTCTTGGAGCTGCTCGAGCTCGCGTCCGTACACGCGCGGGAGAAAGCCGCCCATGATCGAGAGCACCTGACCGAGCTTGATGTAGACGCCTCGCAACTTGAGGATTCCACCGAGCAACCGTTTCGCGTTTCGAGAGTCGATGCGCCGCCGTCGAGCGACGATCCACGGCGGCAGGATTTCGTGCTCACGTCCTTCCGCGTCGCGCTCGAAGCGCCGGAAGACGCGCACGAGCGCCCATTGAAATACATATGAGGCGAAGATCGTCCCGAAGATCCAAAGCGCGCGTACTAGGCGGAGAAGAAGAGGCATCGACCACACCGGCTACGAGCTCGGTTGGCGGCAGCATAGCGTTGTTAGCGGCGAAACGCCGGGTTGTTCGAGGCCGTGCGCCGGGGTCTGGAAACGATCGGCTATTTGAACCAGATAGCGGACAACGCGAGCACGGCGAGAGCGAGCGCGCCTAGCGACTCCCCCGCGATGAGGCCACCCCCAACGAGCGACGTGGTGCTCATGTCTTCGGGAATAAGCTCCCCGCCTTCTGAAACCGCGGCCGGTTCTTGCGATTGCTTCCACTGCAGGAACGTCGATGCGGCCCCACCGATCGCGAACCAGGTCGAGGTTGCGAGACCGACAAACCCACCGAACGAAGATGCGTATGGGCTCGGTAGCAAGACCGCGTCGACGACGAACTCGGTAGCGCGCCCGCGGGTGCTGGATTCCCCGAACCGCTTCCAGCTCTCATTGGCCTTGAGCAGCTTCCGTAGCGATTCGGTAACCAAGCCGATGGCCACACCAAGGAGCATGGCCTTAGTCTTCCAAGCTTGGGGATTGTTGAGCCCAGACAAGACGCCAACGATCTTGAATGTCATCGCGGATGACCAGTGGGCGCGTTCTTTGTCTGGGTGCGCGACAAGATTCTGCGCGAGCGCGTCGGGGTACGCTTCCATGAAGAGTCGCGGCATCAACACGCACAGCACCGCTCCCATCGTCACTCCAATGACCTGGTACCGGAACTGAATCGTCCGATCCGACCCCAGGCGTGCTCCGGTCGAGCGATCCTGCTGCATGTCGCACCCGACACCGGTTCCCATCAGGAGAATCGCGCCAGCAAGGAGACCCACCTTGGGATCCTTCAAGCCAAGTGCGGCCATGAGAATCACCGAGAGCACGAACGCTGACGAGATGGGGTTGCTGTCCGAAACGCCGAGCGAAATGCCGTTCACCATGGCGAACAGAAAAACGAGCGCGACGCCGAAACCGAGAAAGAGTGGATCGGAGCCGAGGAAAACGGACCCAACGATGACGACCGCGATCGCCCAAAACGCGATCCAGAGAATCAGGCGAGGGAAGTTGATGCCTCGCTGCGCAGCGGCTGCGCTCACGCTAGGCGCGGGCGCGGCCCCGGACTTCTTTGTGGTACTGATGCGGGTCACGAACTCTTTCATGATCAGCGAAATGTCGACGATGCCGGCTCCCATGATCATTCCGAGCGCCACGAGGAACGTGACCTTTCGGAATGGCTCGCCGGGGTTGAGAATCCCCCACGCTTCGAAGGTCGGCATCATGAAGTGTCCAATCAAGCCGGCGATCAGCGCTGATGTCGTAATGCGCGCTCCGACGATGAGCCCCGCTCCGAACGTCGCGGGGCTGAGCTCGATACGCTCGACGAACTTCGAGAGTCCAAGATAGCCGGCGGCCTTGAACGTTTCAGGGAGCTTGGCGGCTGCGACGCACGCTGCCAGGCCGACGCCGGCGCCGGCGCCAAGTTGACCGACGGACTTCTTGAGGAGGTCCTTGTTCGTGAGGGCGCGCAGAATGTTCGCGACTGCGAGCCCGCCCGGATACGTCAGCTGCAATCTGTCGACGAGAATCGGCGTGTACAACATGCCAACTCCGACCCCGAGCATTCCGATGCAAAGGAAATAGAGCATCAGCTGCCACGCCGGCGGTGCGATCATGCCGAGCCAGACCATGGCCTGCACGAGCACCCCAAGCGCTGCCATGGTCCCAACGGACGCTGCCATGGTCTGCATGTAGTTCGCGCCGTGGCGACCCTCGGATCCGTATCCGTACGTGACGACGCTTCCGAGGATTCCCGCAAGAACCTGTCCTCCGACGAAGAACCCGAGACTGAAGTTCATGAAGACGCCGGTCACGCCTGTCAGCGGTCCGAGGATCAAGATCGCGATGGCGCCGAGGAACACGTAGTAGCGAGGTGTTCCGATGGTCGGCAAGAACGCGTAGCGGGGCTCGGCCGTAGGCAAGTTGCTCATACGGGCACCGACGTTGACTCAATCCGCGGGTGGGGCAAGGCGCGGTAGCAGCCGGTCTGGGACGGCGCGAAAACGGGCTCGCTGCTAGGCTTCGGCATGCGCGCAATAGGCGTCGACCACGGGGATCGGTTCGTCGGATTGGCCGTGTCTGATGGAACCGGGCTGGCCGTCGCCCGCGCAACGATTGACGTCCGCATAGAGCGACCGGTCGACGTAATCCTGCGTACCGCAAAAGAGATCGACGCGGAGGTCATCGTGATTGGCCTTCCTCTCGAAATGAGCGGGCGCGTGGGGCTACGCGCGAAATCGGCCGAGCGCTTCGCCAATGAGATTCGCGGACGCACCAAGATCCGAATCGAACTGATCGATGAACGACTTACGAGCGCTGGTGCTCACCGCGAGCTGCGCGAGGCGGGTGTGTCGAAGCAGAAGAAGCATGTCGATGCCGTGGCGGCTACGATGATCCTTCAGGTGTTTCTCGATGCGCGTGAGCGTACCAAGCCGCGCGATCCCAGGTGACGTCTCGGTCGCCAAAAAGGTCTCGTCGGCGATTCGCGTGGCGACCGCGCGCGCTCCTGCGAAGCAAGGCATTCCGCGCGCTGTTGCTGCTTAGCGTGATCGGGCTTGTTGTCGTTGCCTTACTGATTCCGCGCCGCACGATTCGCGACGTGCTCGTGCGGTTGCGCAGCATGTTCGACTCGCGGGTGGTTCTCTCCGTCCCTGAAGGATTCTCGCGCTTTCAGATCGCGAGTCGCACCGACGCGCTCGGGTTGACGAGCGAGAAGCAGATGCTCGACGCGATCGAGAATCCGAAGCTCGTGGAATCCCTGGTTGCGCGGCTTCGAACGCGAGGTGGAATCGATCCCACCAGGCCGGTCACCTCCCTCGAAGGGTATCTGTTTCCGGATACGTACAGGTTCGACCGCGGCACGTCTGCTGAAGTCATCGCAAGTACGATGGTCGAGAACTTTTTTGCGCGTGCAGCTCCGCTCCTCGAGATGGCAGCGGGACGGCCCGCACACGACGTCACCGTTCTCGCGTCCATGATCGAACGTGAGGCGGTCGTCGCGGAGGAGCGATCCATCATCGCCGGCGTCTTCATGAACCGCATGTTGTTCTCGAGCTTTCCGACAAAGCGTTTGCAGTCCGACCCGACCGTTGCGTACGGGTGCTTGTTCGATCGCAATCTCGCGTCCTGCAAGTCGTTCGATGGGCGCCGAGTCACCCGCGTCATGACCGAGGACGCCACAAATCCGTACAACACCTATCGGCGCGCGGGCCTTCCTCCGGGTCCGATTTCCAACCCCGGCCTCGCCTCGATCTCCGCGGCAGCATTGCCGTCGTCGCATTCGTTTCTCTACTTCGTTGCATCGGGCCAAGGCAGGCACACGTTCTCTGCGACGTACGAAGAGCATCTAAAGGCGGTGGCGCGTTGGAGAACGCTGTCCAACTAGCAAGGCTCGATCACTCACTCGAATGTCGACCTCCCAACTCCCCCTTTTCCGAGACCCCGCAGACCAAGCGATCGACAGCGAAGTCGACTCGCTTGCGGAGCTTCGCGCGCGCGTTCCGGCGCACGTGCTCTTCGGGACCTCGAGCTGGACGTTCCCCACTTGGGGAAGATTCGTCTACCGAGATCGGTACACCTCGACGGCAGACTTCACGCGGAGGTCGCTCTACGAGTACGCGCGGCATCCGCTTTTCTCGGTTGCAGGTTTCGATCGCACGTTCTACGCACCCATCACCGAAGTGGAGCTCGCTGCGTATGCGGGGCTTCTCCCGAAGAGCTATCCGTGCGTCTTTAAAGTCTGGGACGAGCTCACGATGCACACGTTCCCTTCGCACGCGCGATACGGGGGAAGGGCGGGAAGCACCAATCCGTCTTTTCTCGACGCTGAGCTTTTCAACGAGCGCGTCGTAGCGCCGCATGCCGCGGCCTTCGCTGCGCACACGAAGGCTCTAGTGGTCGAGATTCCGAGGGCTCCGCTGCTCTCCCCCGAGGAGTTCCTCGCCGCGCTCGAAAAGTTTGCCGCCGCGGCTGAGCGGACGTTTCCAATCGCGGTGGAAGTCCGCGATTCGCGATTTCTCTCTCGACGCTACTTCGAGGCTCTGCGCGCGATGCGGATTCACCACGTTTACAATTTCTGGTCGCACACGCCGAGCATCCGGGAACAGCTTGCGATCGTGCATTCGAGCGTAAGACCCGCGCTGTCGAAGTTGACGATTGCGCGTCTACTCTTGCCGCCTGGGGCGAATTACGAAGAAGCAAAGCGAGCGTCGTATCCGTTCGACCGCGTTGTTACGGTGCAGCCGGCAATGCGCGCAGATGTGCAAACGCTCTCCCAGCTTGCCGCAGAGCGGGCGGGCGACCTTGTGGTGCTGGTCAACAACAAGGCCGAAGGAAGCGCGCCGCGAACCATCGAGGCCCTCATGCGGGCGATCGCTCAGTAGCGTTCTGCCGGTAAGCCACTGCTTAACAGAGCGACGACCACTATGTGATTGCGGTACTCTCCGGCCCGACCATCGTGGAACCCACTATTCACGCTCCGGATTTGGACGGCGGCCTCTGCTGGCTAAACGCTTCGAATCCAATTTCTATGCGAGACCTTCGCGGTCACGTGGTGCTCCTGGACTTCTTCACGTATTGCTGCGTCAACTGCATGCACGTGCAGCCGGTTCTGAGAATGATCAGGGAACGCTTCTCGAACGACCCGGTTGTTGCTGTCGGAGTCCATAGCGGGAAATTCGACGCCGAGAACGATCCGGCCCGTGTGCGCGCCGCGGTCGCGCGGTACGAGATTTATCACCCGGTTGTCGTGGACAACGAGCTCGCGATTTGGAACCGCTACGCGGTGCGTTCGTGGCCGACGTTGATCGTGATTCGTCCGGACGGGACGATCGCCGCGCACGCCGCGGGAGAGCCTGACCCCGCGATGCTCGTCGGTCTCATCGAGCGTGAGCTCTCGGAAGGACGCAAGAAGGGCACGCTCGCCAAGCACCCGATCGATTTCGGCAGTGCGACGCTTCAGTTCGAAGGCGCGCTGCGGTTCCCCGGCAAGGTTTCTGCCAATCCGAATGGTCGCATCGCGATCAGCGACAGCGGCCATCACCGAGTCCTCCTCACCGCGCAAGATGGCGTGGTCGAGGAAGTTATCGGCAGCGGTGTCGCCGGTCTGCGGACAGGATCGTTCGAAGAGACCGTCCTTGAAGATCCGCAAGGCACGTTGTGGCTGGGCGACAAGCTCTTGATTGCAGACGCGCGTGCACACGTGATCATTTCTGCGGACCTGATGAATCGGACGACGGAGATCGTCGCCGGGACCGGTGAGCTTGGTACACATCCTCTCAAGGACCCCGCGGCAGCACGGACGACAGCACTGCGCTCGCCCTGGTCGCTCGCACTCGCGCCGGGTAGCTCCACTCGTGTGCTCGTCGCTATGGCGGGAACGCACCAGATCTGTGTCCTCGATCTCTCGAAAGAAACGATCGGAGCATTCGCCGGAACTGGCGTAGAAGCTCGGGTCGATGGTCCGCGCCTCGAATCTGCTTGGGCGCAGCCGAGTGAGATCACTTCCTTCCAGGACTCACTCTATGTTGCCGACAGCGAAACGAGCGCGCTCCGACGAATCGATTCGCGAGGCCACGTTTCGACCATCGTCGGCGAGGGCCTGTTCGACTTTGGAGATCAGGATGGCGCGCTGAGCACTGCACGTCTGCAGCACTGCTTGGGTGTAGTTGCTACGACCGATGGCCTGTTCGTCGCCGACACGTACAACGGCAAGTTGAAGCGTATCGACTTTCATCGAGGCGAGATCGCGACGGTGTTGAGCGACTTGTCGGAACCAGGCGGGCTCGCTGCGCTTCCAGATGGCACCATCTTCATCGCGGATACGAACGCGCATCGCGTCGTCCGTTACGACGGGAACGGCGTGGCTTCGATCAACGTCC
>CAZWQH010000123.1:0-11876 GCA_964635815.1 uncultured Sandaracinaceae bacterium | reverse complement strand
AGGAGAGTCGCCTGCTTTGTGCCTCGCGCCGTGCTTCCGTCGCAACCCTCCCGACTCTTTGGGGACTCCCTCCCGCCCGGGTGACGCAACACCGTTGCATCGCGGCTGGAGATGACGCTTGCGAGTACGTTGTCGAGTGGAAAAGCCATCAAGCGCGACCGAGAATCCTCCTCTCGGCTGTGCTCGGGGTCTGTCTCTCTGCGACGGCGCTCAACCTAGGGTTTTCCTCGCTATTCGCGCTCGTTGCGGGGCCAGCGGCAGCGGTGTTTGCCGCCCTATTTGTTTTTCAAACGCGGATGCACAACGAGCGCATCGAAGACGCTGAAGAACTGCGCACCGCGCTCGACGTCGGCATGCAGGAGAGTCGAGAGACACGGAACGAGCTGTTGGCGATGCACGAGCGCAAGCGCGAATGGATAAGTCAGCTCGAGACGGAACTCGATGAGCGTTCGTCCGCCTGGCAGTCGATGCTCGGCGAGATCGAGTCGACACGTGTCCAGCAGCTCGGATTCTTGCGCGCCGTGTCGCATGACCTTGCCAGCCCGGCGCAGGTTCTGCGTATCAATACGGAGCTGGTAATGCGCGATCTTCGCGCAGGCCAGCTTCCGCAGCTCGACGTTGTCGAGGATCAACTTCTCGCTCTAGAGCGATTGACCGGCTTGCTTGACCACCTATCCGCGAGGGTTTGGTCCGAGAAGCGCGAGCGCAAGCTCCGGAATGTCGAGATCACGTCGCTCGGAGAGAAGCTGCGAAGGCGCTTGTCCGCGCTTGCGCACGGGTCAGGACTCCAAGTTGTCGTCAGCTCGACCCGTGAGGCGCCTGAGAAGATCGAGACCGATCCGTTGGTGTTCGATCGAGTCGTCGACAATTTGCTCACGAACGCGGTCAAGTACACAGCGCGCGGCACAATCTCGATCGAGGTTGGCGGAAAGCCCGATTTCCTCGTCCTCAAAGTCGCCGATACGGGGCGCGGAATCACGGACGAAGATCTGTTGAAGATGTTCACTCCAGAGGCATCGGATCCCGCACGACGCGCGCCCAATAGTCACGGCATCGGGTTGTCGGTGGTGGCGAAGCTCTTGTACGAACTTGGTGGTCAGCTTGAGGTGATGTCCAAAGTGAACGTAGGTACGACGTTCTGGGTGCACGTGCCGATTGACGCAAACAAAGAGATTGCGCGTCGCAAGAGCGCAAAGGAGGATTCCGACTCTGGGGTCGTGGTGGTTCGCAGGAGCTCCACCGAACCGCGAGGGGGATATTCATGGACGGCGTAAAGCGGCTAGGTATCTGCGGGCTAGGGGTGTTCTTGCCTCCGACCGTGCGTACCAACGATCACTGGTCGGCAGAGGTTGTGGAAAAGTGGCGTAGCGAACGGACGTGGTCGCCGGAGCGCTACGACGCAGCGGTGGAGAGCCACGCCACACCTGGCGTTCTCGCGATGCTGAACGGGATGCGCACGGTGGCGGGAGACCCGTTCCAGGGCAGCACCGTTCGGCACGTCATCAGCGATGGAATGACCGCCGTCGATATGGGAGCGGAGGCGGCGCGAGCCGCGATTCAGGACAGTGGTCTCGACCCAACCGAGATCGATCTCATGCTCGGATCCTCGCTGGTGCCGGACCACATCAATGCGCCGGATGTTTGTGGCGTGCATCACTCCGTTGGCCTGCGGCGAGACTGCTTGGTCATCGGAACGGACAACGTCTGCAACTCTTGGCAGATTCAACTTTCGATCGCCGAAGGACTCCTTCGCAGCGGTGCACGTCGTTATGCGTTGCTCGTGCAGACCTCTGCGCCGTCGCGCGTGACTCCGCACGATGCCTCGTTCGGGGTTCATTTTGGAGACGGGGCGGCTGCCGCCGTCGTGCGGCTCGTAGATCGCGGTGGCTTACGGGGCCAAGCGTTCCGGGTGGATGGATCCGCGCTGCGTGCGCAGGTGTGCACGGTGCCCGGAAAAGCGTGGTGGGAGGACGGAAGGATCGTCTCGTACACCGAAGACCGTGCTTCGGCGCGTGATATGTTTCTCCTGATCGCGGATCGCGCAAAGGAGCTCATCGGCGAAGCGCTCCGGAACGCGGGTTTGAAGCATCAGGACGTCGGGTTCTTCGCGGGTCATCAACCCACTTCTTGGTGGCGTCGCGCGGTGCAGGACTTCTCCGGCCTGGCGCACGCAAAGAGCTTCGACACTTATCCTGAAGCCGGAACGATCAGCGCAGGCAACATTCCGTTCATCCTACTGCGTGCGAGGGAGCGGAACCTGATCCCTCCGGGCACGATTGTCGCGATGTTCCAAGGCGGGACTGGCCAAACGCTTGCCGCGAGTGTCTACGAGGCATAGGGGTCAGCGAGCGGCGGCAGCGACCCGCTATTTCGATTTCATGAACCCTGCGAGCGCGTTCGCCCGTGCCCCCATCGGAGGCGCGATCGTCGGATCGACGAGCACCTCAATCAACGCGGGGCCGCCCAGCCTGCGAGCTTCGCGGTATGCGTCGATGATCTCACCCGGCTCGGCCACTTTCTCGGCGTGGAGGCCCATTGCGCTCGCTATTCCGGCGACGTCTAGTGGCTTCTTGTAGACGATCGATTTGAAATGGTCGCCGCTCGGATGCAGCGATGCGCTCGCGAAGCGGGTGATGCTATGCATCTGGTTGTTCTCCACGATCCAGATTACCGGCACGTCGTACTCGCGAGCAGTCAACAGCTCCATCCCGTTCATCGTGAAGCAGGCGTCGCCGACGATTGCCACGATCGGTCGGCCCGGGTTGGCGAGCGCGGCTCCGATCGGCGCGACCGTGCCGTGCCCCATCGAACCGAAGCCCAGGTTCAGATAGAACCGTTGACCGTTCGACAGTCGCAGGTTGTTCAAGTTGAACAACATGTGTCCACCGATGTCGGAGAAGATCATCGCATCGTCTTCGAGGACGTTCTCGAGATCCCGGCGCCACCGTTGCGGTGTAACCGGACTTGACGCGCTGTACTCGCGCTCGTCGATCACTCGCGGTGGCGGCATCGTGGAGAGGTGGCTCATGATCCCCGATGCTTCGCGAGCTCGAAGCAGGAGCATACCGAGTCGTTCGAGGCACGCCGTCGCGTCACCGACGATCGGGATGTCCACCGGGTAGTTGCGACCGATGTGATCGGGATCGATGTCGATTTGGATGAGGCGCCGCTCACGCCCCGCGACTGCAGGATTCCATCCAAAGGTGCTTGTTTCGCCAAGGGAAGTTCCAACGGCGAGCAGAACACTGGCTCGATTTGCGAAGAACTCGTCTCGCGCCCGTTCGTGGCCACCGACTCCGAGCACTCCGAGCGACGCGCCGTGATGTTCCGGGAATAGCCCTTTTGCTTTGGGAGTGGTCGCGACCTTGGCATCGAGCAGCTCCGCGACAGAGATGAGCAGTGCCCGAGTTCTCGGGCTGGAAGCTCCGCTTCCGACGAGGATGAGCGGAGACTTGGCGCTGGCAAGCTCTTCTGCTGCGCGGCTAAGTGCCGCCGTGTCGACACTGTTTGTCGGCGGTCGGTATGAATCCGACGACTCCCACGTGACGTCGGCGCTTTGATGCCACACGTCCATCGGGATATTCAGATGCACTGGCCCGGGTCTTCCTGTGCGAGCCAATCGAAATGCGCGCCGCACGTGATGACCCATCGACTGGCCGTTCGGAAGCATCGCCGAATACTTGGTGATGGGACGAAACATCGCGACGATGTCCATGTCCTCGCGGCCCGTTTCTTGGGCGGCGCCGCGTCCGAGCGTGTGCGTTGCCGGTTGTCCCGTGATGACGACCATCGGAATGCCGTCGGCACACGCGCAGGCGACCGCGGTGAGTAGATTCGTAGCGCCCGGACCGCCGGTGACGGCGCAGACCGCCAGTCCCTCCGACGCACGCGCAAATCCATCGGCCATGAACGCAGCGCCTTGCTCGTGCTTCGTGACGATGAAAGTGAACTCACCACCGTTCTCGATGCGGGCGAAGAACGGATAGAGCAGACCGCCGGGCACGCCGAAGACGTGGGTAACGCCTTCGAGGCGCATGTACTCGAACATCACATCGAGCGCGGTGGGAGCGGATTCGCCAGTAGCCACGGGTTGTCAGGCACTGTGGCGTGATTGTCTGCCTCGGGCATCATCCCTAAAAGGGGATTCTGTGTCGTTTTCTGCGAAATAAGTATTCGGGAATTTGTCGCGGCTACAATTTCGACGCTCGCGGAGGGAGAGTGGGCGGTTGAATCGTTGGATCCACTTCTACTTCGATCACACACGGGCCACGTGTGCGTCGCGCCTCTGCGTAGGCGCTCGCGACCGCGCCGGGTTCGCGCACGCGCCACGCCGGAACTCCCATTCCTGTGGCGATCGAATAGATTGAAATCGCTTTGGTGTGCGCAGCGGAGCGAAGGGGTAGGCCGGAGGGCGAGATGTTCGCGCTCGCAAAGTGCGTCATCCCGTGCATTTGATTGTTCTCGACGATCCACACGACGTTGATGTCGTATTCGAGAGCGGCAAGAAGCTCCATCCCGCTCATCGTAAACGACGCATCGCCTACGATCGCGACAACTGGATGCCGAGGGTTTGCAAGCGCCGCTCCGATCGGCGCAACCATCCCATGCCCCATCGAGCCAAATCCTAGATTGACGAAAAACTGCTGCGAATGACGAAGCTGCAAACAGTGAATGTTGAAGAGTGTGTGCGCGCCGATGTCGGAAAAGATCAGCGCATCTTTCTCGAGGACGGCTTCTAGATCGCGTCGCCATCGCTGCGGTGTCACGGGCGTCGCACGACTTGTGCTCATCGGATCCGATCGCGCCGCGATTGCGCGCTCGGCGGGCAGCTTCATCTGCACTCCCGAAACCTCCCGCGCGATGTGCAAACGCTTGGCGAGCTGATCGAGCGCTGGGCCTGCGTCCGCGACGATCGAAAGCGAGACGGGGTAGTTACGTCCGATCAGCTCCGGGTCGATGTCGAGCTGAATGAGCGCGCGGTTCTGCCGCACGACAGGATCCCACCCGAGCGTCGAACTTTCTCCTAGCGAGGTACCCACGGCGAGGAGCACGTCGTGATCCGAGCTTGCGAATGCGTCTCGAGCCCGCGCGTGGCCACCGATTCCAACCACTCCTAGCGCAAGCGGATGATCTTCAGGGAACACGCCTTTCCCTTTTGGAGTCGTCGCAACGTTGGCGTCGAGCGCCTCCGCTACACCGACGAGTCCCAAACGGACGTCCGGGGAACGCGCCCCGGACCCTGCGAGAATGAGTGGCGCTTGGGCCGCGGCGAGTCTGTCCGTTGCGAGCGCCAGCGTGTTGCGATCGAGCCCGATGACTGGAGTGTGCTCGGGCAGCTCGGAATCGGTGAATCCGGGGGTGTAGTGACGCAGCACGTTCGTCGGGATCTGCAGATGCACGGGTCCGGGGCGCCCCGTGCGCGCGATTCGGAGTGCGTTGCGAACGTGATGACCCATCGAGTTCGCGTCAGGCACGACGTGCGAGTACTTGGTGACGCGTCGAAACATCGTTACGAAGTCGAGCCGCGCCCGCGCCGCTTCGTCACGCACGTCCGCTTGGAGTGCTCCATCGGCCGCTCGCCCGGTGATGACGAGCATCGGAACGCCGTCAGCGTACGCGGCGGAAATCGCTGGAAGCAAGTGAGCTGCGCCGGGCGCGCTCGACGACGCGCAGACCGCCAGCTTGCCACCCGCTCGTGCGTAGCCGTCCGCCATGAAGGCGGCGCTTTGTTCGTTCTTCGCAACCAAGAACCGGAAGTCCGAGTCCTCTTCGATTCTTGAGAAGAACGCGTGCAGGTGTGCGCCTGCTACGCCGAAGACCTGTGTCACACCGCCTTGACGCAGCTGGTCAATCAGCACGTCGAGTGCGGTTGTCTGCGTCTTGGTCCCCACGAAGACCCAACTCTGCCGTGGTTCTGATCGCTACACAATTTGCCAGCGAGATCTAGTGCGCTCGAAGCGGTCGATTTGCAGAATAGTCCGCGTTCAGGTCGAGTTCGGTGTCTTGCGTCGGAAGTTAATCAAGATCGCGTTCGCGATTGCTTGGGGATCGATTGGCAACTCGCCGCGCGCGATCAGGACTCGCAATCGTTCGATTCGCTGTCGATCGATCGTGCTACTACGCCGAGCACGCTTTCTCAGAGGACCGGTTCGACGCATCGCTACGTAGGACTCATCGGGCATTCTCCCGAAGATCTTGAGCAAGCGTCCTGATCGAGTCTTTACCCTTCCGGAAGATCGTCGATGAAGGCTTCCATTTCGGCTCGCAGGTGCTGGATTGCGAGGGCGCGAAGCTGACAGACCCTGCTCTCGGTGATGCCGAGGAGAATGCCAATCTCTGCTTGGGTCGAATCGTGCTGGTAGTACAACGCGAGGACGCGTTGAGTTCGTTCTGGAAGCTCTCGAACCAACTCCGCGAGTCGATCACGAAGCTGAGCGTCGGAACACGCGGCGAGAGGATCATCGTCGCTCGTTGCCGCTCCTGCGTGCGGATCCGACAGCCACGAAAGCGCGACGCCCCGAGCAAGCTCGCTCGACATGGTGTGGTACGCATCGAGCGTCATCCCCAGCTCCGTCGCAACCGCCAGCGCCGACGGCGTCGATCCAGACCTGGACTCCAGTCGTTGGATCGCCTCGGAAACGTTCGTCCACTTGCGTCGCCCGTGTCGGGTGAGCGAGTCCGCTGCACGCAGCTCGTCGAGGATGGCGCCGCGCACGCGAGACTCTGCGTACGACTCGAATCGAGCAGAGCGTGCTGGGTCGTAGGAGGAGATTGCTTGGAGCATCCCTTCGTTTCCGGCGCCGATTAGGTCGCTGATGTCGACGTTCGGCGGAAGCCGTCGTGCGAAACGAGCGGCGACCTTCTGTACGAGCGCTATTCCTTTGGTCACGAGCTCTCCGCTCCACAGCTCGGTCGCCTCGCTGTTCCCCTGCAGCATCCGCACGCCTCCCCAATTTCCGGCTCCGCGACCGATGGCCTTGCCATATGTCGAAGAAGCCATGAAACGAGAGCAATAGCCGCGCCACAAATCGCGGCTCGCTTGACCGCAAGCAAAAGGACTTTTGACGCTGATGGACCCGTGGAGCGACGGAATTTTGGCGCTGCGCCGGAACTTTGACGCACCGACATAGCATCAAATGTGCGCCTTGATACCGTTCGATGCGGGCGTCGATTTCCTGCCGTCGTTGTCAGCCCTGAGCGCGCGTCCAAGCAACGCTTGCGCAGGTATGGAATCTGGGGGGGCGCCTACCAGATTCCCTGACGAGCGAGACGCTCCAGCGCTTCACGCTCGGCAATCCGCTGACGGGTCTCCTCGTCGTTCTGATCGTTCGCTGCGCGATGTTCAGAACGTTTGGGCTGCGGGGGTTGGTCTGCGTTTGTCTCGCTGCTTGGTGGGGTGCTCTTCGTTGGCGTCGTTGTCATTGCGGATCCTGTGCTCGCTTCACAACCTCGGGGAATTTTTCATCGGGAGTATTCGCGCCTCCACTCTCCGGACCGTCGCGCTCGCCTTCACCGGAAGGCATATCAGATGCGCTCGCATGCGCATCTCGAGTCGCAGCGTCCTCAGAAAGACGTTTCCTCAATTTTTCGACGAGTGTGGTGCGGTTGATTCCAAGAATTGCCGCAGCCTTATTGCGGTTGCCGTTGGTGCGCAACAACGCTTGCTCGATGAGAGATCGTTCGAACCGGTCCACGGCGTCGCGCAAATCGACACCTTCAGCGGGCAGACGTGGCACGGCTAGAGTCTCCGCCGGTCGGACGGCAGACACACGCAGGGGGTCGGAGAGATCCGAGAGCTGCACCACTCCCTGATCTCGCAGGATTACTGCGCGTTCGACCACATTCTGGAGCTGTCGAATATTTCCAGGCCAAGCGTAATTCTGCATCGCAAAGAGGGCATTCTCCGCGAATCCTGCGATCGCGCAGACGCCTCGTGAGTTGAGCCGATCGAGAATCGACTCGAGCAGCACGCCTAGGTCGTCGATGCGTTCGCGCAGCGCTGGAACGGTTACGCGGATTACGTCGAGTCGGTAGAGAAGGTCTTCACGGAACCGACCCTCGCGAACCATTGCGTCCAGATCTCGATGCGTCGCAGCGATCACACGTACGTCGACTGGAATCGCGCGATTGCTACCGATCGGTTGAATCTCGTGCTCCTGCAGGGCTCGCAGCAGCTTGGCTTGCACCGGCAGTGGCATCTCCCCGATCTCGTCCAAGAACAGCGTTCCTCGATGAGCAGCGACGAAGGCGCCGTCTCGGGATGCAACGGCCCCAGTGAACGCGCCTTTCGCGTAACCGAAAAGCTCGCTCTCGATTAGCGATTCGGGGATCGCCGAGCAACTGCGCGCGACGAACGGTGCGCGCTTGCGCGTGCTAGCCGCATGAACAGTTCGCGCAAACAACTCCTTGCCTGTGCCTGTTTCACCCGTGACAAGCACGGGGCAATCAGTCGGGGCGACGCGACGCACCACATCGAGCGCCTCGAGCAGCTTGGCGCTCTGGCCATGAATACGCGGACAATGCTCCGCTCTCCACGCAGCAAGATCGCCTTCCGCGGCTCCAAGGTTTGGCGGCAGACCGAGACGCGCCAGTGAGCGTTCGAGCGCCGCGATCGAACACGGCTTGAGCAGGAAATCAACAGCTCCCCAGCGCATGGCTTCGACGACGACCTCTGCGCGCGTTTCGCCTGTCATGAAAATCACCGCGGGGGACAGGTTTCGTGTGCGTAGCATCCGTAAGACATCGAAACCGGTACCGTCGGCCAGTCCGATGTCAACGACGAGCAGGTGGTACGCATCATTGTTGTCCAACGCCACGCGCGCTTCGTTCACCGACTGCGCGGCGTCCGTCAGTATTCCGCGACTCGCGAAGAACCTCTGGGTGGCTCTTCGAACGATGTCGTCATCTTCGACAATGAGGGCGCGCTTGGACATGGAAATGGCGTTGCCCGTGGAGCGACGAATCGAAGCCCCCGGCTCCGAGCAGCGGCGATGTCGCCGTGCTCGAGTTTTGATCTGGCCCCATCGACCCGATGTTCGTCAACAGGTAATCGGACGTTCACCGATGGTTAAGTCTCGCCCATCCTGGTTCGCTCAACCGTCCGTGGGGAACTGTGGTTCCGGAAACCCGCGGGCAGGGCGCGCGAAGCAATATCCTTGGAACAAGTCGCAACCGAGTCGAGCGAGAGTGTAGGCCTCGAGGTCCGTTTCCACACCTTCAACCACGACCGCCATACCGAGCTCACGACAAACGCGCGACATCGACTGCACGAGCTGTTGTTTCGTATGGTTGTCGACGATCCCACGAACCAGGGACATGTCGAACTTCACGACCTGTGGCTCGAGACGAACGACGCTGCTCAGCCCAGCGTATCCAGCTCCGAGGTCGTCCACCGCAATGGAGTAGCCCATTCGGCGAAGGCGATTGAGTCGCGAAGACAGATCATCGACGACGTCGAGGGACGCGCGCTCTGTGATCTCGAGCACGATCCGCGACGCGTACTGGGACAGTGGCGCGTCTTGATCAAACAGGTCGTCGTTGATCAGATCGCGCGAGTGCAGGTTGACGAAGATCCTGTGCTGATGCGGCGCCTCGGCTATGCACTCTGCGATTTTCGCGCGGACGCTCTTTCCCAGCTCGTCGATCTTTGCGTGTCTTTCGGCGCACGCGATGAGATCCAGAGGACGTGCGAGCGAGGGCTCCTGCGTTCGGAGCAACGCTTCGTAGCCCACCACAGTGCGTTGCCGCCACGAAACGATGGGCTGGAACGCCATCCATATCCCCTTGAGCGCGCGATACAAACGCCGCTCGTCTTCGACAGCGGGATCGCCTTCAACGGGCGGGAGACTGTTGGTACGTGCCCGCAAGACTCCAAGCTCGTGGAGCATTACGGCACGCTTGACGCTCTCCATGATCTCGTCGCTGTTGATCGGCTTCGTAAGATATCGAATCGCGCCCAGGTTGAGCGCCGCCGTAGCGGTCTCGACGGTGGGGTGACCGGTCACGAAGATGAACGGAACATCCGAGCCGAGATGGCGTGCTTGCGCGAGCAAGTTGGTTCCCGAGCCGTCTGGAAGCTCGATGTCGCACACAATCGCGGCGTAGCTCCGCCTTGCGATGTCTGCGAGCGCTTCGGTGACGGTTGCAATCGTTCGCACCTCGAAGGTGTCTCCGAGTGTGCGGGCGAGTGTGCGTCGAGTCAGCTCGTCGTCGTCGACTACGAGAATCATGGGTCGTTGGTTTTCCGTAGACGCCTCCCCCTCGGGCTTCCCCTTGTTTCGGGACGACTCTACCGGAAGACTCGATGGTCGCTGCATTCTTTCAACTCTCCGCGGTCACGTTTTTTAGGTCACATGCGTTAGCAAGGGACGCGACCTAAGGAACATCGGCTATCGCGCGTCGAAACTTGAGCGCCGGGCTTAAGAGTAGGCCAACATCGTCCGATTACTGCATACGGGATGAAAACAGCCCCAATCGTCATCGGTGTTGGAGGCGGCAAGCGTGCGACGGGAAAGAGCGTCGCCGCTATTGGAATTGCTGCGTCTCTCGCAGATCGGGGCTTCCGAACCGTCCTCCTCGAGGCTCACACCGGTAGTCAGAGCCTTCATCAGCTGCTCGGGCTTAGCTATGGCGCTCCCACTGTCTCCGACTTCCTCACGAAGAAGGTCAGAACCGCCGATGAGCTTGGGGTTTCGACCAGCGTTCCCGGCTTATCCGTCATCGCAACGCACTCGCCAGATGTCCAGGTGGACGAGCGAGCTTCGAGCGCGGACCGCACGCAAGCCGTGCTTGGTGCGATTCGTCAGCTCGTCGCAGACTATATCGTCATCGACGTTGGTGCTTGGAGTCACTACGACGCGATGGAGTACTTCCTCCTCGCGGATCATCGTGTCCTGGCTGTCGCGCCAGACCTCGCATCGATTCACAGTGCTTACTTCTTCTTGAAGGCAGCCCTTTGTGGTGCGCTTCGCGAGCTCACAACGAACGAAGACACGCGTCGTTTGTTGAAGACGATGCTCAGTGGGAGCGAGATCGAGTCCCTTCGCGGCATCCTCCGTAGAGTAGACATGGAAGATCCGTCCGTCGCAGTCGTCTGGCGTCGCGTGATCGAGTCATTCGGATTGTCGATCCTGGGCAACATGATCGAGAACCAAGTTCAGCATCACGTCGTGCGATCCTTTGCGAACCAAGCGCACGAGCTTCTTTGTCTGAATCATCATGCAATTGGGTTCGCTCCTCGCGACCCGTTTCTCGAACGCATGTCGAATGGCAAGGACATCGGAGCGGCCATTCGCGGAGAGCTGCAGCGAGAGCTCGCGGCGTTCGCCGAGCAACTCGAGAAGACAAAAGTGGAGCCGTGGCGTGGAACTCGCACACGTCGAGATCCGGCGCGCGCGCAGCAAGCGACGCAGGTTATGTTGTCGGCGCGCCCTCGCGCGGTGCCAACTTCGAGCACTCCCGTGTCACCTTAGATCGGGCAGCGGGGGAAGGATCGGGCCGCAATCACTCGAGCGCGCGGGCAACGCTGTGGCGCGTCTCGTCCGTGAGCTCGACGGGCTCTTCGGGCTGTTCTGGACGGGTGACGAGCGGGTATCGGACGTTGATCACCGCGGTCGAGTACGGCAGTCGCAGGTCTTCGAGTGCACCGCGCATGCAACGCAGAAGCGGGTTCGGTCTCGCGTCCACTTCGGCGCGCGCGATTTCGCCACGTTCGATCGACACGGAGAAAACTGCCCTTGATGAATACTGCGCGCGTCCGGCGCGATCCGCGCGGAAGCAAGCTCGCGCGAGGGGAACGAGCTGCGTGCGGAGCTGATAGAGAACGGTCTCCGCAGCCAGTCCATTGCGTCGATGCTCCTCGAGAGTTGGACTCGAGG
>CAZWQH010000122.1:2986-11876 GCA_964635815.1 uncultured Sandaracinaceae bacterium | reverse complement strand
GGTCGGAGCAACGCTGCGCGAACGTTTGCATTGACACTGCAATCTCGGTCACCAACTGCGGCACGTGCGGACGTGCTTGCAGTTCCACAGAGGTCTGCATGGGCGGAACATGCCGAGCACCCACAGGCACGTGTGCCACAGGCTGCGGATTCGGATCGATCTGCAATCTCGCGACGAACATGTGCATGGTCGGATGCGCCGGCGATACGGGGTGCTCGGCGGCGGAGGTTTGCAAGGACCGTCGCTGCGTCGCTGGGTGTCGGAGCAACGATGCGTGTGCACGAGGCGAGATCTGCTCGCCCGCGGAGCGGTCGTGTGTCCCGGGTTGCCTGGACACGACGTCGGAGGACGACCGCTGCCCGAATGGTAGCGAGTGCCGCACGACGATCGCCGACGGCGGACGATCGGCGACGTGCCTGAGCGTCCCGTGCGGGGATGGCACCGTGCATCGTCACGAACAGTGCGACGACCGCAACGTGGCCAATGGTGACGGCTGCGACTCCACATGCATGCTCGAAAGCGCATGCGGACAGGCGACCGTCGTAGCCGTTCCTGCGACTTCTTCCTCGTGGATTTCGATCTCCGCGCCGTCGCGCTGGGGGTCAGTCGGAGAAGCGTGTGCGGAGAATTACGACCAGAACGCGATCTCGCTCTTTCGCTTTGACATCTCCGTGGATGGGACCCTGTTCATCGACCGTGGTGGCGTGGTCTCGAGCATCCTGAGCAGCACCTGTCCCTACACGACCTGCAACACAACCGCGTCGTCCTCCGGTCTCGCCGTTCGCGCGGGCGAGCAGATCTACGCGACGGCGTTCAACCGCGAGCTCGGGGTTGCGCAAACCGCAGCGTATCGCTTCACGGCGACCCCGCGACCAGATGGTGGGGCGCGTGACGCGTCCGCGGTCGGTTCTGATGCGCGCGGCCCGGCGTCTGATTCCACGCGCTTGGACAGCAGCAACCGACTCGAAGTGCTCCACGACGGGACTTGGAGATACGTGTGCGACGACGACTGGAACACCAACAACGCCAACGTCGCATGTCGGCAACTTGGTTTTGGGGGCGGAACATTCAGTACCACGACGGGAACCGCGAGCTTCTGGCTGGACACTGTTCGGTGCACAGGCTCCGAATCTCGAATCGAAGACTGCCCACATGCCGAATGGGGGGTCCACGATTGCACTGGCAGCGAGGTCGTTCAGCTCAGTTGTTTCTAGCGGGCTCGGCGCCCGCGCCACTGGTGGCGGGCGCAGCATTCGCCGCATCCGTCGGTGGCTCAGGCAACAACGGGGACGGTGCTGGTGTTGACGCGACGCCAAGGCGCGTTTGCAAACGAGTGAGGTCCTCTCGTGTGCGATCCGCCCACTCGTTTCGGACGCCGTTGCGTTCAGCCATCAACAGAGTGAGCTCCCAGTACCGCGTCGCATGCTGCAGCAACGGTCGGACCATCGTCACGAGTTGATTCCGATACTCCTCTTCGAACATCCGGCGGTTCGTTGCGCTCAGATCCGGGCGCGGGGGGGCGGGCGACGTCGTGATCTCAGTCCAAAACGCATCGTACATTTGTCCGATTCGATATCCGGAAGCGCTCGACCAATGCGGTTCTCCAAAACGGATCGTGTTGAAGTACTCGCGTTGAGCATCGAGGACATGTTGAGCGCGCTGCTCGAGCGCCACGCGTTGCGCATCGGCCTCCGCCGCGGGAATGCGAGTTGCTTCGGCGTCGAGACGATGCGTTTCCGCCAGGACGAAGTTCGTCACCGCAGCGAACGTCGTGTCGCGGACAGCGTCTTCAACCGGTCGTGTGCGCGCCCAAGAAAGCGCGCTTCGAGATTCTTCTCTCGCACGCGCGATACGGCCCGCCGCTAGCTCTGCTTGGGCGACACGAGAAAGTCCTTCCATACGCTCGTCAGACGACAAGTCCGTTCGCTCAAGCACAGTGCGAGCCGCCGCGATCCCATCTTCGGGACGCTGCATCCGGATCAGCAGGTCCGCGCGGATCAACATCGCATGCTTCACGTCTTGCGAGTTCGGCAGCAGCCGGATCAGACGCTCAAACCGCTCTTCCGCATGAGGAAGGTCGTTCGCGCGCTCGAAACACAACCCGGAGTTGTAGAGCGAGGGCGAAACGAACCCACTCTGGGGAAACTCGGAGATGACGCGGTCGTACTTTGCGATCGCATCGACACACCGGTTGGCGTGAAGGAGGTCGTTTCCCTCGGTGAACAAGGTCTCCGCATCGTACGCGACGGTCTGGATGCCGCCCGACGTCGTCGTCGCCGTGATGTGAATCTCCTCCATTTCGATGGGAGGACGCTGCGTTCCGACGACGGGCATTTCGAGGGCTGTCGAAGGCGACCTTTGCTGAGTCGCTCCGCCGCACGCAGCGAGCAGCAGCAGTAAGGGAATGGCGTGATGCGATAGCAGCGGACGCGAGAGGAGGATCTGCATGCGTTACCTATATGACGCTCGACCTGCCGTTAGGTTCCGGCGAGCAGCGAGAGCGTAACACCTCGCAACACCGTAACGACTCGTTGCGGTGTTACGTCGACGATCGCTCGAGACTTCGACCTCGTTCTGACAATGATCCGAGGGAATTCGGCACGGCGATGACCGGCATGAAGTCTGCAGTAGAGGGCGCGTTCGCCCCGCCTTTGCGGTTTCGCGGCAAGGAGTCAGACCGAATGCGCCCGTCCCTCGAAGCAAGCCAGCAAACACGTGACGCCGCCGAGCTCGAGCTCGTCGCGAAGTTAATCGCCAAGGACAATCGGGCATGGCGCGAGTTTCACGAGCGCTACACCGCGCTGATTCGTCGCTGCATCGCCCGCGTGTGCATGCGTTTCCCGCGACTTTGTGCAGAAGAAGATGTCGCCGAGGTGATGGCCAACCTCACGCTCTCGCTTGCTGCGGATGACATGCGCAAGCTCCGCGCGTGGAGCCCGGACCGCGGGGCGCGCTTCAGCACGTGGATCGGAATGCTCGCAACTCATGCGGCCTGGGATCTCGTACGTTCGGCTGCGCGACAACCTCGAATGCTCACGGCGACAGACGTCGACCTGATCGAGAGCGAAGCGACAACCGAAGAAACGGTTCTCGCAGGCGAACGACTCGAGGCCCTCTACTCGGTTCTTCCCGAGCTGACGACGAAGGACAAAACGTTCCTCCGCTTGTACTTCGTGGATGAATGTTCGCCTGAGGATGTGGCAGCGCGGATGTCCATCTCGCTGAACACCGTTTACTCCAAGAAGCACAAGCTGCGCGCACGTCTGGCCGAGCGCCTCTCGCTCGCCGCGTAGCGTCGCAGCCGATCTGCTACGGTATGCCGCCGTGACGCAGATCACCGGGCCGCAGATCACGCTGTGCAAGCGTTTCGTTCCGCTGACGTTCGCCACGCTCGCATTCGTTCTCGCATGCGGCGGTCCCGCGCAGCGCCGCGAGCAGACGTCGCCCTCCGTTGCGGCCCCCGTGTCCATCACCATCGCGGAAGAGGCAACGGCCCGGTCTTCGATCACGTTGCGAATCGCCGCCGGTGCTCTTCACGCAGGATCCGGAGTCGCGTACACGGCCGCTCGACTCGCCGTCGCGAGCATGGAGAACGCTGGCGAGCCAATCGTCGAGCCTGACGCGATGACGTTTCGCTTGGAGTGCGACGCCTGGAGCGACTGTGTCTCGGCCGCGCAGCGCGTCGCTCACCCCGTGCTGGACGAGGCAACGTTCGCGTCCGCGCATTCCGTCCTGATCGCGCAGCGTGCCGGATCCCACATGGACCCGGTGCAGTTGGCCGCGCTCCGCGGGGCCTTCGGCACGACGTTCACAGCTCGTGCATCGCCACTTGGGGATCCGTCTTCGAGCGGACCGAGACGGGACGATGTCTTTGCGTTCGTTCGCGAGTACTTCGCTCCGGCCCGTTTTACATGGACGGTCACCCGACCACGCAATCGAGAGGTCGATGTTGCAGTGCTGTCCCGCGAGCTTGCCACCGCCGGCTACTCGGATAGCAGCCCGGAGGCGAACGCCTTGCCTCAACCCGAGCGACGGGACCCGCACCTCGTTCGGATCGATGCACTACCGACAGCGGAACCCTGCGTGGCCTGGTGGTCGCCGACCCTTGTTCGCACACGCGACCTGCTGAACGCGATCGTCGATGATGCTGCGATCACGGATGTCCGCCTCGTTGCCCACTGGTTTCGGATGGGAGAAGTCTACGGCGGGCTGGCGTGTACCACACACGACGCGGACGCCACCGGAACACCGGCCGCTTGGATCGCACGCGTACTCGAGCACGCTTGGTGGCTCACTCCCTTCCGCGAGTCGACCGCGATGCCGTCCATATCGCTCGCAGTCGCAGCGCCGACGGCGATGCCCGGCATGCTCGGTATCGAACACTCCGAACACGGCACCGACGTCCGCGAAACCACTGCGAACGGCACAATCACGTTCTCGGATTCGCGCAGCCGCGTGATGACGACCCCCGGCGATGCAGCGTATGTCACGGTCGCCGTCTCCGCAGTCGCAGATACGTTTCGCGATCCTCCCGGAGCGCACGGGCGCGCCGCTCTGCTCTCAGAAGCTCTCGCTCGGTCGTGCTCGGTGCGCGAACAGATCGAAGCGAGAGCCACAGTTGGCGACGGACAGATTGTTCTGCTTGCTTCCGACTCGGAGGGAAGCGAGACGCGACTGCTCGACGCACTTTCGCGCTGCATCGCGATTGCGGTTGTCGACGACGAATACGTCGATGCCGCAAAAACGGAGCTGCGTTCCCGAATGGAGACACTGCGCGCGCAAGCGGCTGCTCGCGTGGCGCGATTGATTGCGCCGGGAACTCCGACCGAAGTCACGCCCCTTGGTGCACCGGGAGAGCTGGAACGCCTGACCGCGGAGTCTCTTCGTCCACTGCTCCGCGAGATCGAACGCTTCGAAGCGGCGGTGGTAGGACGACAAGCTGACGAGCAACGCGAACGTGTTCGCGAGTGGGCGCGGCATCGACTGCGACGCTTTCCACTTCGTAATCCGAGCGCGCCGCGCGATTGGGGGCGCAGTCTTCCCGGGCCGCGAACGGTTTTCGACCGTTGGAGCGGCCCAGAGACGAGAGCGGTGTTTGCTTTCACCGCGCCTACTGTGGACGGCGCTGCTGCGGCAGCAGAGGATCTCGCACGACGGGCTCGTGCCGGCGGCGCCACGGTCCTCGCGTCGTACACCCGGAGATTCCGACGTGGCGCTTGGAGCGCCTGCGTGGTGTCAGCAGCCGAGAACACTGTGATCGACCGCTTGATCGAAACCGCGAACACCCACCTCGGGGGCGAGGGCATGTCTGCAGGAAGCCCATCGACGCCTGTGGAGTCGCCGCAGCGAGCAAGTGCGGTGACGCGGGCTCTAGCGCTCGTAGCGCTACCCGACAACGGGCTGCCGGAGGTTCCCGCATCCGGTCCATATGTGTTGGTGGAGCGCCCTCGCCGCTAGCGGCCCGTGACTCCCGACTGCTCACGAGGTCGGGAACAGATTGATCCCCGACTGCTCGCGAGGTCGGGGCACATGTAAATTCCGCGACGCTTGACACATTTACCCATCACTTCTAAATCGGCGTCAGACCACGCGGGAACCGCTCACCAGCGTCCCCGAGATCACAGGTAAACCATGAAGATTCTCGTCCCATTCAAGCCAGTTTCGGATCCTAGCAACGCCAACAAGGTGAAAGTCACCCCGGATGGCGCACGCGTCACGTCGGACGGAATCAAGATGGCGATCAATCCGTTCGACGACTACGCGCTCGAGACAGCGCTTCGTTTGAACGAGAACGCAGCGACAAAGGAATCGCTCGGCGAAACGGTGGTGGTGACCATCGCGCCGAAAGAGGTCAGCCAGATCATGCTGATGACCCTCGCTCAAGGCGCAGCGCGCGGAATTCGAGTCGACGCTGGTGACGACGTTCTCGATTCGCAGGTCGTTGCGCGGGTGCTCAAGGCGATCGTCGACAAGGAAAAGCCCGATGTCGTGCTCATGGGCAAGCAAGCCGTCGATGGCGACTCGAACACGGTCGGACAGGTCCTCGCAGAAATGCTCGGTTGGCCCATGGCCACGTTTGCAGCGACCGTGGGAACGACCGACGGCGGCAAGACGTTCTCGGTCGGACGCGAAGTCGACACCGGCGTGCTCACCCTCAAGGTCACGGGCCCCGCAATCATCACTGTGGACCTTCGAATTCTTGGTGGTCACGCAGTCAAGAATGGCGTCACCCCAGCGGAGTTCGGATACCCCGAGCTCGACGCCGCTCGCAATCCATCGATGCCCGCGATCATGAAGGCGAAGAACAAGCCGGTTGCAACGATGACGCTCGCAGAGCTCGGCGTCGACACCGCGTTGTCGACTAAGTACCGCAAGTACGAGCTGCCTGCCGGGCGAAGCGGCCAGGCGGTGTTCGTCGAAAGCGTCGACGAGCTCGTGAAGAAGCTCCACACCGACGCCAAGGTCATCTGAAGAACCACGCAGCGCTGTAGAAGAAGGACTGAAGAATATGACCGACGTACTCGTTGTTGGTGAGCTCCTCGAAGGTAAGTTCCGAAAGACGACGCTGAGTGCAATCACGTTCGCAAAGAGCGTGGCTACAAGCACCGGTGGCGCATTCGACATTCTCGCGATCGGCGAAGGCGCAGACGCTGCAGCCAAAGAGGCTGCGACGTTCGGTGCGCGCAAAGTGCTCGCGACGACGATCACGGGCGGCTACGTCGCGGAGAAGTACGCGCCGACTGTCGCCGAGCTCGCCAAGCGGGGCTACGGCGTTATCGCTGCGACCGCCAGCACGTATGGCAAGGACCTTCTCCCTCGCGTCGCCGCAAAAATCGGCGCCGGCATTGCGAGCGACGTTTCCGGCGTCGTCGTCGACGGGAACACGATCGTCTACAAGCGCCCCATGTACGCCGGCAACGTGAACGGCTACATGGAAGTGACCACTCCGATTCAGGTTGTGACGGTGCGTCAATCCGAGTTCGCAGCCGCTGCACCCGAAGGAGGGGCATCGCCTGTCGAGACGCTTGCCGCGACCAACGACGCGACGTCGTCGCGAGTCGAGTTCGTGAAGATCGAGTCCGTGAAGAGCGCGCGTCCCGAGCTCACAGAAGCCAGCGTGGTCGTCTCCGGTGGTCGCGCTCTCAAGAGCGCAGAGAACTTCAAGCAGTACATGGAGCCGCTTGCGGACGCACTCGGTGCGGCCATCGGCGCTTCGCGCGCTGCGTGTGACTCAGGATACGCACCGAATGATCTGCAGGTCGGTCAGACCGGCAAGGTCGTCGCGCCCAAACTGTACATGGCGTTCGGCATCAGCGGCGCGATTCAGCATCTGGCCGGAATGAAGGGTTCGAAAGTCATCGTCGCGGTGAACACGAACAAGGAAGCTCCGATCACGCAGGTGGCGGACTACGTCTTGGTTGGCGATCTCTTCAAGGTCATCCCGGAGCTCACCGAAGCCGTAAAGAAGCTCAAAGCACAATCGCAGTGATGCGATCGGGAGCGACGTCGCTCGTTCTTCTGTGTCTGGCGATCGCGCCCGTTGCAGACGCGCAGTCGTACGCGGGAACATGGCGAGCAGGCGCGCTCCGCGTGGTGCCTCAAGTACGGAGCTGGGGGTCCGATTGCGGGGAGACTCCGCGCGCCGTAACGACTGGCGGCGGCGCGAGCGTGGAGATTCGCGTCGAGGGGGACCAACTCGTGCTGAGCGGCGGAGTTCGCGGTCGCACGGACGGTTGCTGGTCCGAGAATCGTTCCGTCGCGCGTGTATCTTCGAGCGTCGAAGCCGGCACATGGCGCACTGTGTGTCGCACTCCACAAAACGCGACACTTCCTGAGAACGAGACGATCGTCTTTCGCGCGTCCGGGCCCGACCGAATCGAGTTTCGCGAAACCACGGACTACAACTGGCGCGTTCGTGAGTCGGCATGCGATGCGCAGTTCGTAGCCACGCGCACATTCGAGCGCGTCACCTCCACTGAGACCACGCCTCCGCCGACCAAGGTGGTCAACCCGCCGCCAGACGAGCCTCCCGCGTGCCAGAGCGTTGGGTCTCCAAAGCGCATCGTCGTGCGACCCTCGGCTGATCCTGTTGCGCCAGGCGAGCGGGTGTGCTTTCGCGCGCGCGTCGTCGACGCACAGGGCTGCGCGATCTCGAATGCGCGCACCGAGATCAGGATTCAAGGACGGCCCGCGCCGCTGGGGTCGGACGGTTGCATCGACGCGCCAGCGACCGGTGCGGACGCACTGCAGGTTCAGGTTCGCGCAGGGGACCTCGTCACGGACTATCGAGTTCGTGTCGGATATCCCGACTTGTCCGACATCATTGCGAAGCGCGCACAACGCGACACGGCTCCGAGCACCTCGGACGAACCCGAGACGCGCATCGAGCCGCTGCAAGTCGGGTCCGCTCAAGGCGGTTCGTCTTCCGCAATCCTCGTCGGAGCGATTGCCACCGGCATCCTCGCGCTGCTTCTCCTCGTCTTCGTGATGATGCGACGCGCAAAGAAGACGGGTCTCACGATCCCGCCACCAGCTAACGTGCCGTACGTCGCACAGGCCGAACCAACGCCACCCGCCGCGCCGGCCGCCATCAACATGATTTGCCCAACGTGCCGACGCGGATACCCGGAAGGAAGCGTCACATGTGCGACCGACGGGTCTGCGCTCGTGGACTACAAGTCGTTCACGACTGGCCGCGGCGCGGCCTCTCCGCAGAAGACGAAAATCTGTCCGACCTGTGGAACGGCATACGAGGCAGCGAGCACGTTCTGCGGCAAGGACGGCACTCCGCTGTAGTGTTTACGCGCGCGGACCTGCGAGCAGTCCGCTGTAGTGTTACGCGCGCGGACCTGCGAGCAGTCCGCTGTAGTGTTACGCGCGCGGACCTGCG
>CAZWQH010000122.1:0-2886 GCA_964635815.1 uncultured Sandaracinaceae bacterium | reverse complement strand
AGCAGTCCGCTGTAGTGTTTACGCGCGGACCTGCGAGCAGTCCTCGCGTCAGTGCGAGAAAGCGTCGTCTTCGATTGCGTTTACGCACCAACTGAGGGTCGGACACGCAACGCACGCGTCGTTGCAGCAGTCGCCGAGCCCAACACAATCTTCGGAGACGCGGCAGTGGCGCGCACGGTCCTCGGTATCGCATCCCACCGCGGAGCGTTGCTGCACGTTCGGAGTAAAGGTGCGCGCCGTCGGCGAACGCCGGTCGCTGAACTCGAAGATGAAATTCGCGCAGCCTCCGGGACGCATCGACTCGTCACGTCCTACGCGGTCCACCGTCGGGCACGACTGGGTGTCGAACGTGTCTGTGCGGAAGATCTTTGCGTTCATCGATCCCAGGGCATCGATGACCGGCGCGTCCGGTAGTTTCACGCCCGCGTAGAGACGCGGGCCTGCTCCCACTAGGGCGATTCTTGGCGACACCGCATCGAGGAAGGCCGAACGACTCGAAGTCAACGATCCGTGATGACCAACCTGAAGAAAGTCGACGTCGAGGAGCTCGCGAGCCCCCATCAGCAACTCCTGCTCCGCACCCGCCGGTGGATTGGACGGCATCAGCCGCGGTCCGGACTCTGCGTCGCCAACCAGAAGCAGACTTCGCGAACCAAGGTCTACACGAAGGACGATCGAGTTTTCGTTCATGTCTCCGTGAACTAGTCCGTCGACATACAGGACCGTGAAATCGGAGTTGCGTCCAAGGCGGATCACCTGGCCTTCGTCGAACAGCTCCCAACGAACGCTGGGCGGCATGACCACTTTCACCTCGGCCGTCGCGTCCTGTGCAGTTCCGGCGGCCGGCTTTACGACGATGGTGCGATCCGGAAGAGGGACCGAAGCGGTGTGGTAGCGAACGTTCGGCTCTGCAGCGACGGCTTCCAGGAACTTTCGGTAGAACGTCGTCGGATTCACGACGCCTGGCTCCCAGACGTTCTTCACGTTGAAGCACTTGAGCACGTCGGCGAGCATCGAACCGTGATCGAGGTGCGCGTGACTCATCACGACATGATCGATGGTGACGAGCCCGCGACCGTCGTACCCAGCAAACGCTGACTCGCCTTCTGGTGCACAGTCCGCTGGACCGGACGCACCGAGCGCGGAGAAGAGGTACGCGACCGCGCGATTCTTACTCGTGATGCTCGATTGTTCCGACGGGTCCCCTGAGCCGGCATCGAACAACATCGTGAAGTCGGATCCTCGCACCAACATGGCGAGTCCAGTGCCAACATCGATGAGGTGAATCTGATACGACATCGCCGCCGGCTTCTGCGGAATCTGGGCGCGGGTGGTCGCGGAGCGGACTCGGACGGGAGTGCTCTCATCGCCCTTCCCGTTGTCGATGACAATAAGGTCGTCGCCGGGGAGTGTGTGTGGGCTGGCTCCCGGATCGGAGTCACACGCCCCTAGGAGCGCGAGAAACACGGTAGCCCACAACGCAAACTTCATGCGCACGGCTAAAGCAAGTTGCGTACTCGTGACAATTGCCAAGGATTTTAGGTTGGGTCTCTCGCGTTGGTGGTTGATCCGGGACAAATGGAAGCGACGGACGCCACCTACGTTGACACCAGATCGCCACAGGACTGATTCGCGGTTCAGTTCCAGTGCGCAAAACCGGCAGATTCCGCGAGCTCAGACCTAAGATTGAGCGCTTTTGTGTGTCTACGAGGGACAAGAGAAAAGTGCCGCGACGCGGGCACGATCGAGACAGTTGTCACGGCAGCGCGCAGATGGCTATCATCGCGAACTGTCGTGGGAAGTCGTCACTACTGCGTGACGCGGAAACAGCGTTAGGGAGCCCTAGTCAATGAAGATCGTTTGCGACAGTTGTGGAGCGAAGTACTCGATCGCCGACGAGAAAGTCGCGGGGAAGACTTTCAAGATCCGCTGCAAGAAGTGCGGCGAGAACATCGTCGTGCGTGGAGACGCGCAAGCCACTCCGAGTAATCCGGCGCCGGTAGACACGCAGGGCGCAGATGCGGTCTGGCACGTCGTCGTCGATGGAGAGCAGCAAGGCCCGCTCGCACCGGCACAGTTCGCCGAGCTGCTGAGTGCAGGTCGCATCGACTGGGATGCTTACGTCTGGCGCGAAGGTTTCGACAACTGGCTTCCAGCCCAGGAATGTCCCGAACTCGTTCAAGCCGTCACGGGAGGTTCGGGCGATTCACAAGACGCCACCGCGATCGAGGGCGCAGCTCATGCGGCGGCCCCCTTCGCGCCGGATCCTGCACCTGCGACAGGCCCGACTGCAGCCGCAGTCGCGCGAACGGGCGATGCCGATTTGTTCGGCAGCAATGATGTCTTCGCGCCGAAGGTCGCGCCAAAGCCAGCGGCGATGACCGGGCAACGCAACGAGAACTCCGTTCTCTTTTCGCTCCAGAATCTTCAGGCGCTCGCGACCGGAGGACCTGCCTCGAATCCTTCCGTTGCGCCGAAAGCAAAGGGCCCGACCGAAGGGTCTGGTCTCATCGACATTCGTGCGCTTGCCACCGCAGCATCGAGCGTCGGCGGAGGCGCCGCGTCGAACCCAGCATTCGGCGGATCGAGTCCGCCAGGGCGTCGCTCCGCAGTCGATGATCTCATCGCACTCGGAGGCGGCGGTTCGTCTCCCTTCGGTGGAGGCGCGACGCTGGGTGCACCTGTCCTGGCTCCGATCAAGGAGAAGAAGGACAACCGAATGGTGTTTGCCATTCTTGGTGCTGCGGCGATCGTAACGATCGGCGTAGTGGGCGCCGTGGTCGCGATGAACGGCAACAACAAGACGGATGCGCCGGTCGCCGGCACTCTGATCGCCCCGACAGCGCCGCCCGTTCCGGCAGGGCAACCGAGTGCGGTACCCACCGC
>CAZWQH010000121.1:0-11893 GCA_964635815.1 uncultured Sandaracinaceae bacterium | reverse complement strand
GCGGCTCGTGGATCACCGAGAATGTCGCGATGATCAGCCGGGACGCATCCGCGGAACTCGCCGTACTTCGCACTCTCGACCGAAACAAGGCCGTCCTGCGGAGTGCGCCCATCTTCCGCGGCCACCACTGCGCTCGCGAGGAGGAGCTCGTGCCGAAACGCGTGGTTCCGGCCTGCAAGCCGGTAGAAATTATCGCCGCACGCGGAATCTGCAGCAGCGTCCGCCTGCAACGTCGCGTGCCCCGTGGCCGTCGCGACTCCTGCCCACGACTGATAAAAGACGCCGGGATGTCGCGGGTACATCGCGTTGAACTCCAGCGACTGCGCCACTGAAAGGTCACGCAGCGTCTTCTCGAGCTCCACCTTGTCCGTGGCGGAGCTGAACGTACGTCCAAAGAGTCCTGCGACCGCGTCGAGCGCGGTCCGAACTGCCGACGGAGAATGCGAACCGATTCCTAGAGCAACGTCCGCAACCCGTGTCCCATGATGCGGCGTGGCAATCGTCGTCAACGACGCAATCTTCGACGCGTATCCGTGTGCGATCAGGAATCGAGCATCGAGTCCGCCCATCGAGTGCGCGATGAGGTGCACCTTTTTGGCACCGGTCTCGGCAAGCGCGGTGTCGATGACCCGCTGAAGGTAGGGGACCCGAGTTGCAATCTCACTGTACGGCGGAGCTTCGACTTCATACGCAGCAACTCCGACTTTTCGCAAGTCGTCTCGCACCCCCACGTAGCTCCACTGCGAGGCGCTCGCGTTGAATCCATGATGAAGCACTACGGGGAGCGGAATTCGCGTCGGGTGGAACTCGCTCGAGAATAGGGAGCAGTCCCCAACGTCTCGCTCACCGCAGAGTCGAGCATCGCATGCGTTGTCATTGATCCATTTCTCACGGCAAAGCACGCCGCCGAGGAACGCGTCGGCATTCTCGTCCAACATGGCATTTGCATCGTCCTTTGAAAGGTCTTCAGCCTCAACGTCGATCGAACTCGGAGAAGCGCAACCGACAAGCACGAGCACACAAACGAGGAGGGTTCGGATTTTGTTTGGCAACATGGGTTGTCCCTTCGAGCGGCGAGCTTTCGCCTGCAGGGCATGTTTCACGAAGCGTGCCGCGTGCTTCAGCGGGGTTGGGGCACGGATTCTTGGCCCGGCCTCCCTTACGACCTCACTCGTGGCTACCTGTGCTTCCTACAGGGAGCCGACTTTCGCGGATTTGACAGCATCGAACCCCAGGGGGAGAGCTGCTATGTTTCGCGAGCGTGCTCCACTTTCCCGGCAATCTCTCGCGTAGTGCGGCTTCAACTCCCGAACTCGCCACCATCCTCATCGGTCCCGACGGCGTGACCGTAACCTCGACGCGGAACCAGGAAACTGCGCGTTTCACGTGGCAACAGCTCTCGCTGTCTTTGGGAGGCGCCTCGGGCAAGATGCTCTTTTTCCGCGATGCTCAGAGCGGAGTAAGCTTCTTCTCCGAGGCGGAGGGCATTCGTCACGCGGTCCAAGGTGCCGCGCCCACGCACCCCGACCACGCGAAACTAGACCGAACGGACGCAAGCACGAGCAGTTGGACGAAGTTTGTCGTCGTTGCGTTGGTGTCCGTGGTCGCGCTCGTCGGAGGTGGCGTTGCGATGCTTCCCGCCGTTGTGGCAAAAGGCGTCGATGGGGTGCCGGAATCCGTCGACGTGCAGATCGGCGACGCCGCGATCAAGGCCTTCCTTGCGGATGACGCGCACAACGTGACGAGTGGGCCGGCGAAGGAGGCTGTCGATCAGATTGTTCAGCGACTCGTAAGCAAGCTTCCCCGGAACGGCTTCGAGTTCTCGGTGCATGTCGTGGCGAACTCGGTCCCCAACGCGTTTGCGCTCCCGGGTGGTGAAATCGTCGTGTTCACCGGCCTTCTCGAGAAGGCTTCTCGACCCGAGCAAGTCGCAGGTGTGCTCGCACATGAAATTGCGCACGTAACATTGCGACATGGAATGCGCGGCCTTGCGCGCAGCCTAGGTGTAACGCTCGCGCTGCAGTTCATCCTGGGCGACGTGAGCGGCCTCTTTGCGCTCGCAGCCAACGGAGCCGTCCTCACCACGATGCGCAGCTATTCACGAGACGCAGAGACAGACGCTGATGCCGCGGGTGTGCGGTTGATGCGAGCGGCGGGCCTCGACCCGAACGGGCTCGCTGAGTTCTTCGAGATCCTCAAGAAAGAACCCGCGACCGAAATGCCGGGGATGCTCCAATGGCTGAGCACTCATCCCGAGCACGACGCGCGCATCGAGAACGTGCACCGTCTCGCGGGCCCCGGCCCTCATCCGTCGAACGTCTTTCATCGCGATTGGCAGAAGGTTCGCGACCAGGCGAAGTACGAAAGCTCGATGGCAGGCGCGGGACCGTTCGCTCAGAAATGATCTTCATCGCGGGCACACGCCTGGCAGGGCGGATCGAAGACTGCAATGGCACACATGTCGTAACGACCTTCGGCCACGTATTCGGCCTGCCCTTGTTCCCGATTCAGACCTACCTTCGCATACCTCTCGAAGGAGGGATCGAGCACGCATGGGTTCCGATCGACCGTGTCGCGAGCTCCGTGCTCGCCGCATATCAACGCAACTGGGGCATCGGAAGTGTCGTCTTCGGTTCGCTCATGCTCGCCTCGGGCAATCTCTTCGGAGCAGCGTTCATTGCGGCCGGCATCGGCCTTGCGTGGGTCGGGCAACGCGTCGGTGTGCTTGCGCCGAGCGACAAGGCGCGTTTTCAGGTTTACGAGCTCGACACTGGATACGCCGCCGACCCCGTTCACCTCCCGGCAGATGTTCGCGCGAAGATAACGGAGAAGACGGCGGCCGAGATACATGAGCAATCAAACACGGTGCGTCGCGATGACTACCGTTCTGCCGGTCCGATCAACGCAATCGAAGTGGCGTCGCATCTCGAGCGTGCCCCCAAGGCGCTTCTGCAAACAGTGCTCACTCATGCGCGTATCCAAACCGTGGACGGACCCCAAGAGTTGCGAGTTCGCTACGCGGCATCGCACGACACGATTTGGAAGCACTTGTCGGAGCCTGACCACGTCGAGGCAAAACGCTGAGCGCGAACTAGCTCATACCTCCGCGGCGCGGCGTCGGCGTCTCTCGACCTGCGCGATTGCAGCGAGCTCCGTCGCCCTGCCCGCAGAATCGTAGACGCATACTTCGACGGTATGCTTGCGCGCTATGAGCGCTGACACCAACCAGCGGAACACCTCGTCGTGCGCGTCGTGCGAAGCCAAATGCAGCGGTGGGAGCCCCAGCAAAATGGACTGCGCGCGCAGCCCGTCGAGCGCATGGGTTACGCGCGCCAGCCAAGCCGGCGGAGCCTTCGTCGCGCTGAACTTCGTGATACGAGCCGGCCAACTCACCAAGAGGAGCTTCGAGGTCCATGGAGACGCCAGGGGCACCAGCTCGAGGCCCCCTGCAGCCCCAATTCTTCCGGTCACGAGCGCTCGCGAGATCTGTTGCCCCGTCACCCAATCGAACCGCGCGAGGAGCCCGCTCGGTGGCCGTTCATTCTCATGAAGAAAGCAGAGCGCGACATCGACGTGCAACTGCGCATGGTGATCTCCGCGCAGACTCGAGGATGCGCGATCGGCGCTGACGAATGGATTCGTCTCGAACGCGGCCGGCCGATGAAACGTCACGCGCACGGAGGATCAGGATTGGCCGCTGCGAACCGTCGCTGCAATTCGGTCGAGCACGCCATTCACGAACGAGGAGCTGCCCTCGTCACCAAACGTTTTCGCCAGCTCGATCGCCTCGTTCAGGATGACGTTCTTCGGGACATCTGCGTGCGCGATGAGCTCGTACGTCGCCAGCCGTAGAATGTTGCGGTCGATCTGAGACATTCGCTCCAGTCGCCAATTCGCGGACGCGCCGCGGATCTCCGCATCGATGCGCTCGCGCTCGCGCTCCACGCCCTCCACGATGGCGGTCGCAAACTCGCGTTCATCCGGCTGAAGCTGCGCAGCAGACGCATCATCCTCCTCACTCGGCGCCCAGAACATCGGGGTGGCTTGGTGAGCGAGCGGAGGCGCGGATTCTCGCTGGTACAACATCTGTAGGGCTGCTTGGCGCCCTTTGCGCCTGGAAGACATTAGTTCGTTACCAGCCGTACTCGGACAGGGCGCGACCAAGGGAAACCATCTCGATTGCCGCGAGTGCCGCGTCGGCCCCTTTGTTCCCGACCTTCGTGCCCGCGCGTTCGATGGCCTGCTCGATGCTGTCGGTCGTGAGAACGCCGAACACGACAGGCACGCCAGTTTGCATGGACGCCGTCGCGCACCCTTTGGCTACTTCCGCGGCGACGTGGTCGAAGTGCGGAGTCGCGCCGCGGATTACCGCGCCGAGTGCGATGACGGCGTCCACTTTGGCCGATTTCGCGACGCGCAAGCACACGGTTGGCATTTCGAACGAGCCCGGAACGCGGACGAGTGTGATTTTCGTGGTCTCCGCTCCGTGTCGAACGAGTGTGTCGATCGCTCCGTCGACTAGACGGTCGACGATGAAATGGTTGAACCGCGACGCGACGATTGCAAACCGCGCGCCCTTCGGCAGCTGAAACGTACCCTCGATCGTTTTCATGACTCTCCCTCGGGCCCATTTCCGCCCGGCACAACGTCTACGAGCTCGAGCCCGAAAGCCTCGAGGCCCGCGATGCGGCGCGGACGGTTGCTGATGATTCGAATCTGTCGAAGTCCGAGGTCCGCTAGAACCTGAGCCCCCAAGCCAAACTCGCGAAGCGTGTCGCCCGACCGCACGGGCTCGCGCATTTCGCCCGTCGCCATACCCAGGTCGGCAACGAAGTTGCGCGGGCCCTGCAAGAACAGCACGACGCCGCTTCCGGCCGCCTCGATCATCTTCACAGCATCGAGAGCGCGTATCCGCGGACCGCCGCCCACCCCAAAAACATCCGCTAACACGTTGCCGGATTGCACTCGGACGAGTGTCGGCTTTTCCGTGATATCTCCGTAGACCAGAGCCATGAACTGCGGCCCTTCGCTCGGACTCTGCGTGTCTTCGTAGACGTGGACGGCCCACTCCGAGCCGGTGTCGACGCGAACGCGTGACGAACGAATGCGCGACACGAGTCGTTCCTTGCCGAGGCGGTACTGAATCAGGTCGGCGATCGAAGCGACCACGAGCTTATGTTGCTCGGAAAAACGTACGAGGTCCGGATAGCGGGCCATCGTTCCGTCGTCGTTCATGATCTCGCAAATCACACCCGAGGCATCGAGACCGGCGAGACGCGCGAGCTCGACCGCACCCTCGGTGTGACCGGCACGCTGAAGCACTCCGCCCGGGCGGGCGCGTAGCGGGAAAATGTGTCCAGGGCTAACGAGGTCCGAGGGCTTGGAGGCAGGATCGATGGCGACCTTAATCGTCTGAGCCCGGTCCGCTGCACTGATGCCTGTCGTCACGCCATCACGCGCCTCGATCGACACCGTGAACGCGGTGGTACGAGCCGAGCGGTTCTCGTCGACCATCATCGGGATCTCGAGAGCACGAACACGATCTTCGGTGAGCGTCAGACAAATGAGGCCGCGACCATATCGCGCCATGAAGTTCACCGCGTCCGGCGTCGCCTTTTCGGCTGCCATGACGAGGTCGCCCTCGTTCTCACGATCCTCATCGTCGACGAGCACGATCATTTCGCCTCGGCGAATCGCTTCGATGGCGCGATTCACCCTCTCAATCGCAGACGCGACTGAGTGGCGGCCCTCACTCTGGCTCGCGCTGATACCTGCAGCAGCATCATTCGAGCCGGTCACACGAGCCGCGCTGGAGCTTCCATTGCTGGAAGCGTCCGGGAGAAACTGATGGGTACTGGATCGAAGGGAGCTCACAGCGCTTTTGAAGGCGTCAGGTGTAACCCTGGCGCCTGAGCAAGTCCAGAGTCACTCCCTGCAGGGGCGATTCCGTGTGAGCGGAGTCTCGGCCTAGCCCAAGCATTCGCTCTACGTACTTCGCCAACACGTCGGTTTCTACGTTTACCCGCGCGCCGACCCCGAGCTCCGCGAGTTTTGTTTCAGTCTGCGTGTGAGGCACGATCATGACCTCGACCGTTGGCGCGCTGGGCGTTCCGCCAATCGAGTTGATGGTTAGGCTCACGCCATCGATCGCGATCGACCCCTTCCCAACGACTTGCCGAGCAAGCGTTGCGGGAATCGAGAACGCGAGCCGAATGGACTCTCCCGAGGGTACGCGTGACACGAGCGCACCGATTCCATCGACGTGTCCGGAAACAAAATGGCCGCCTAGGCGATCCGAAGCGCGCAGTGCTCGCTCGAGGTGGACTCGTGACCCTCGTTCAGCTGCCCCGAGTGTCGTCACCGTCAGAGTCTCCGACGAAGCGTCCGCGATGAATGCGCCTGCCTCGAAAGCTCGCGCAGTCAAGCACACGCCGTCGACGGCGATGGACTCGCCTTGCACGTAGTCCTTGTAAGCGCACTCGATCACGAAAACCGCGTCCGAGCCCCTCCGCTCGACTCGGCGCAACGACCCAACGGCAGTGATGAGACCAGTGAACACGCCTAGTCCTTTCGCACGTCGCCCCGGATCAGGACATCGGTTCCAATGTTCGTGACGCGCACATGAGCGAGTTCGAGCGCACCGGACATTTGATCGAGGGCGCGAAACGCCGCCAGTGGTTTGGCATCCGGATCTCCTAGGACCTTCGGCGCCATGAAAACGGCAATCTCGTCCGCGTGCCCACCCGCGAGAAACGACGAGTGAACACCCGAGCCTCCTTCGACCAGGAGCCGGACGACGTCTCGCCGGCTCAGCTCATGAAGCACGGCTTCGAGCGAGAGCTTCCCGGCATCATCGTTGGCCACTGGGACCAACTCCGCGCCGCTCACTCGTAACGCGTCCGCGCGTTCTACGCTTGCGCCACCGGCATGGAAGATGACCACGCGGGACGACTCGTCGCCGCGCAGGACTGCTGAGTTCAACGGAGTTCGCAGCTGCGAATCCAGAACGACGCGGGTCGGCTTCCCGCCAAACCCGTATCGCACCGTCAGGGCGGGGTCGTCCGCAATGACGGTTTCGATCCCCACGAGAATTGCATCGCTCGCGTCACGAATTTTATGAGCAAGGCGTCGAGAGCGTTCTGACGTGATCCATTTGGACGAGGAGGCTCGGGTGGCGATGCGCCCATCCAGGGTAACTGCAGCCTTGAGCGTGACCCACGGTTTGCTCGTGAGGATGTGCTTCGAGAAGTCTCTGATCAGGCGGGTGGCTTCTTCTCGAAGGACGCCTTCCTCCACCTCGATACCCGCCTCACGCAAACGGTCGACACCGCCGGCAACGTGCGGTTTCGGATCTGCAGCGGCGAACACCACCCGCTTGATGCCAGCATCGACGATGGCTTCGGTACACGGGGCGGTGCGACCGTGATGATTGCACGGCGCCATCGTCACGTAGAGCGTAGCGCCGTGCGCGAGTCGACCCGCGCTGCGAATCGCAGCCACTTCGGCGTGCGCTTCGCCGGCGCGATGGTGATGACCGACGCTTACGACGTCCCTGCCCAGCGCGACCACGGCACCAACGTGTGGATTGGGACTCGGCCGGCCCCGGCGTGCAGCCCGCAGAGCGAGTCGCATGAGCACGCGGTCCGTTTCACGCGGGTCGCTCTCGAGTGACGTCACGGCCCACCTCGCGGCGCGCGGCCGAGGAGCTGCGTCAGCTCGTCCATGAACTCTTGGATGTCACGGAACGACCGGTACACGCTTGCGAACCGAACGTATGCGACCTGATCGAGTTCGCGAAGACCGACCATTACGCGCTCGCCGATTTGCGCGGAAGCAACCTCACGCTCCGTGGAGTCGGCAAACTCCTTCTCGACTCGATCCACCAAGCGTTCGAGCGCATCGACGGAGACCGGGCGCTTGTCGCAAGCGCGACGCAGGCCCACCAGGATCTTTCCTCGGTCGAAAGTTTAGCCTCGGCCGTCCTTCTTGAAGACGAGCGGCACCACATGCTCCACCCGCTCGTACCTCGTGTAGCGTCGTCCGCAATGATCGCACTCTCGCCGTCGCCGTGTGACTTCGCCCGCTCCGGAAAGGCGAGAATCGATGACTTTGTTGTCCAGCGTGCCGCAAAATGGGCACTTCATCGGGTTGTCTCGTTCGGGCGCAAGCGATCCCGAACCCTATTTGTCTTGTTCGCCAGCAAAGCAGTCCCGAATCTTGCGGGTTTTCCCAGACTGAGCCTCACGACGCAACCCCAAGCTACCTTCGCTTGAAACAGCCGAGCAGCTCTACGTGGTGTGTGCCAGGAAACATGTCGAACACAGCGAGAGACTCCAGGCCGTATCCGCTGGTTTCGAGCGCGCGGGCATCGCGAGCGAACGTACCTACGTCACAGGACACGTAAGCAATGCTGCTGACGCGTGCGTCGGCCGCGATCTTGGAAACCCCGACGCACCCCTTCCGCGGTGGGTCAAGGACGAGCAAATCGAATCTCTCCTTCTTGCCTTTTCGGTCCGATTTTCTTGCAAGCTTCGCCGTCGTCGCCGCGGTCGCCGCGTCCTCGAGCTGTGCATCGGCGTCGGCGACCCGCATCGTGATATTCGTAAGGCCACGGACTCGCGCATTTTCCCGCGCGTCATCTACGGCAGTCGATTCTGATTCGACTGTAGTCAGCGATTCGACGCGCGGGGCGACGGCGACGGAAAAGTTTCCTGCCCCGGAATAGAGCTCGAGACACGAGCGCGCCCCCGAACGCTGCGTCGCTAGAGCGACCCGTTCGACGAGAGCCGCGTTCGTTTCGTGGTTGGCCTGCGAGAATCCACCCAGCCGCGTGACGAACGTCTGGCCGTCCCAGTGACGAAACCGCTCCAAAGGAGCTCCCCATTTGCCCTGCGCACCTTGAGTCGCGAGCGTTGCCCCGAAGATCCGGCCACTGCCAACAGCGTGTTCGAGCTCGCGGTAGACTTCGCCCGACTGTGGGGATTCCAGTTCCACGCCGAGGACGGGCTGGTCATCGTGAGCAGCGAGCAGCAGCTCTCCACGACCGCGTAAAAGGGGCAGCAAGACGTTCCGCGCGTACTCGAGCCCCTGCGAAAGAGCACCGGAGAGAACTACGCACCGATCGACGTCGATGATCTCGTTGCTTCGGCGACCGCGATAGCCGAGCACCTGCCGACCCACGAACGCGAGACGTGCACGCGAACGGTATCCGACGTTTCCGCTCGCCACGACAATCTCGTCGGGTGCTCGGCGCACACGGCGTTCCACCATCCCCACAAGCATCTCGCGTCGCGAGCTAGCGGCGATGTGCATGAGCGAACATCCACCACAAGACTCGACGAGCGCGCATTCGGGGGTGACGCGAAGCGGGCTTTGCGCGTGCGTTCGCAGGACGTCGAGATGCTCGCTGCCCTCACGAGCCGCGCAATCGATCACGTCCCCCGGAGCGACTTGAAGGGCAGCTCCGATGCGAGAGCCGTTTTCGGCATCCACGAAAAACGCGCCCCCATGCGCGATGTCACCGACTCGCGCCCGCGACCAGGATCCTAGCGTTACGGAAGTCACGGAAAACGCTGCGCCGGACGACCTCGGTTGAAGATGAAGTCGAAAGTCCCACTCAGCGTGGCCTCCAAGCGACCGCCCACCGCTCGATCGCGGAATTCGACATTCTCGAACGTACCGCGCACGACCAACTGGTTGGCGTCGACCCGCGGCGCGTAGATCTGCGAAAAGGTCAGAGTCCCAGACTCCGCGCCTACGTACTGCGATGGCTTCTGGACGCTCATCGAGTAGTCCGAGAAGCAGCTCTGGTTGTAGTGGAATGTCATCGCGACAACGCCGCCGGGACCCACGCTCGGGCCTACCGGGATGGGAACGTTCAACAGCTCGCGAGCGACGCGTGTGGCGTCGATGACTTGGATGAAAACCCCATCCGTCACGTTTGGATCACCGCTGGTGCGCTGAATTCGAATCTGCGTCGAGTTCCCGGACGCTTCAGCGGAAAAGTACGTCGGCAAGAGCTCGTAGTCGCGATTGGGTGTGCGCGAACACTCAGGAGCGAACACTGCACCTCGAACCCGTCCGGTGCCCTGCCCGGCCGCACAGGCAGACAAGACGACTGCCAAGGTCGTCGAAGCCATCACGACCCTACGCAGCAATGATGCCCCCACCGACGACCACATCGTCGCGATAGATCACTGCCGCTTGTCCGCGCGTAATCGCGCGCTGCGGCTCGGCGAAGAGCACGCGGAAGCCGGAGCCGTCGATATCCGGGAGAACTTTGGCCGGCGCGCCAACGTGTCGATACCGAATCCGCACATGTGCGTCGAAGCTTTCGCCTCGCCGGTTTCCAATCCAGCGGGCGTCACGCGCCCGAAGCTCGGAGCTAAAGAGCCCCGCCTCGTCGCCAACGATCACCTCCGCCGTCTCCGGGATGACGTTCAATACGTACTTCGGCTTGGTCGCGCCCTCGCGCGACTTGAGGTTGCCGAGCCCTTTTCTCTGTCCGACGGTGAAATTGTGGACGCCTCCGTGCGTTCCACACTCGCTACCCGTCTCATCGATGATCCGTCCCGCGCGCGCTGTGTTGCCTTCGCGTTCGATGAATCCGCCGACGTTTCCGTCAGGCACGAAGCAGAGCTCTTGCGAATCCGGCTTATCCGCATTCGGAACGCCCAAACGACGGCCCTCGTCGCGAACGGCGCGCTTTTCGAGATGCCCGATCGGAAATACGAGGCGCTCTAGAATGCTCTGCTCGGTTCCGTAGAGAAAGTACGTTTGATCCTTTGCACGGTCTCCCCCCCGCAGGAGGGAAACACTCGGATCACGTGTGATGCGAGCGTAGTGCCCGGTCGCGACGAACGCAGCCCCGAACGAATCCGCGACATCGACCAATCGCCTCAGCTTTACCGTCTGGTTGCAAGCCACACACGGCGCGGGAGTCTCGCCATCGAGGTACGCGCGCGAGAACGGATCGACCACGGTCTGCCGAAATGCCTCGCGTTCGTCGAAGACGTAGTGAGGAACTCCCAGGTGATCGCAGGTGCGCCGAGCGTCCTCTCGATCCTCAGGCGCACAGCAGCGACCAATCTTGGATTCACCAACCGCATCCCAGAGGTGAAAGGTCACGCCGATGACGGACGCACCCGCCTCGTGGAGCATCGCGGCCGCGACCGACGAGTCGACGCCGCCACTCATGGCGACGATCACACGCTTCCCTCGTATGTCCTCGAACACGCGAGGAACGTAGCACACGTTCTATTCACGCGAACGCGCGCTGCCCAAGCGCGACGGATCGCTTTCGATCTAGTTTCGCGGGGTTGGACCGCGAAGCTTCAAGTCACTGATCCTCCGCGGGAAAATCTCGAAGGAGGATAAGGTGTGCCACGACGCCGCCGGTCACGACGCAATCATGGGGACACCGTCAGCGCCGGAGCACTCTCCGAAGAATTGTACACGCGACATCCACATCGCTTTCGGTGGTCTCGGGTCCCAGGCTGAGGCGCAGCGCGGACACCGCTCGCTCCGGCTCCTCGGGGTACATCGCGCGCAAGACTGGTGAGGGCTCCTGAAGGCCAGATGAACACGCCGCGCCATTCGAGGCGGCGAGGCCTTCGGCGTCCAAAGCCGCGACCATCACGTCACCGCGTTTGCCGGCGAAGCTGACGTTCGAGACGGTGCTGCATCGGGTTTGCGGTTGCCCGTTCACGACGCCGCCCGCCGCGATCATCTCCGCTTCGAGTCGATCCCGCAATGTGGCGAGTCTCGGTTGTGCAGCGATTCGATCGGGAATCGTCTCGCAAGCTGCGCCGAAACCCGCGAGGCAAACGATGTCGGGAGTTCCGGGACGCAGGCCACGCTCCTGCCCTCCGCCCACTATCAAAGGCTCGATCCT
>CAZWQH010000120.1:8673-11901 GCA_964635815.1 uncultured Sandaracinaceae bacterium | reverse complement strand
GGACCACGCAGAGACTTTGGTCCCGTTCCAATTTTGGGATCGCACCAGCACCACGGTGAGGTCCTCTCCAACGGATAGGCTGTCGACCGTACCCTCAAACACCACGTCGGTAGTCAAGCTCGCGTCTACGGCTACACGGATTAGGTGTGTCGCATCGGGCCACTGAGTTAGGTCAGGCCGGTCGAAGGCAAACGCCGAGCTCCCGTCTTCGCTGACGGCCACCTCGCGTGGGAGCTCCGTGTGCACTTTGATTCGGCGGATCGTCCCGTCCGGGCGCACGTGAACCACAGCGGCTCCGCTCTCTAGCGAACCTGCAAGCGTCACACTCGCATTCGCGTCGACGGCCACTGCGAGAGCCCCTCGGTGCATCGAACCGGAGAACCGGCGAGCTACGACGGACACTCCTAGGAACGCGCCTGCTGATGTCCACCGCGCGACGAATGCAGAAGCCTCCGGAACCGTGCTTCCCTCCAGAGTGATCGCAGATGCACCGGTGAGCGCCGCGACCACGACCATCCCATTCGGCGCGACGGCTACGACCGGCGCAACCCAATCGTTGCCATTGGTGGCCCAGGAGCGCGACCAACGGACTTCGCCCACTGAATTCATGCACGCAATGAACGCGCCCATGCCCATCTGAGTTTCTACGTGCGACCCGATCTGCGTCTCACGTTGGAACGAGCCCACGATCACTCGTCCGCCGGCCGGATCAGACGCCACGCTAACGTGCTCGGCGGGACGAGCACGAAGCGGAGTCGCGACGACGCGCGCTTGCGAATCCGTCACGCCCACGACGTCTTGTGTCGCAATATTTCCTTCGCACCCGCCGTAGGGTTCTTCGGGATGGACAGTGGGTGGGTGCTGAGAAAAAGCCACAGGCGGGCTCGAGAGCGCAACACCTAGAAGCAGAAATGCTGGCGCGACGCGAAGCATGCGTACGTCTGTGACGTCTGGTCCCGCATCCCGGTTTCGCATCGCTCGAATCAGCGGCAAGTGTCGCTATTCGAAACGAAAACGCGGCCATCGAACACATGCCTAGCTTGGCAACGAGGACGGTTTCGGTTGCCGTCATCCGTGAAAGTACGCGTCTCGATTCGAGGTACGCGGCCTGGAACCATTCGAACGCGAGTGGTCTCGGTGGGGCCCTCCCGCTCCGGACCCATCACGGTCTGTGAGCTTGTCGTCGCCTCGAATGCGACCACCAACTCAACGCCGACCACATGAATCAGCCGCAGCGTCCACGTATCGAATCGCGGATCTGCACCGCCTCGCGTGCTGCGGTGCTCGACTCGTAGGAAGGACTGCCTCAGCCCTGCGATCTTTTCCGCGCGGAGCACACGAACACCGATCGGCCCTTCGTAGAATCCGTCCCACAACGAATCGATCTCGATCGGAATGTGGCCGAGCACTCGCCACGCGTTGTTGGTGCACGCGAAGACGAAGACTTCGCTGCGGCCAGGCTCGTTGGTCGATCCGGGGGCGGGAATCACATCGAACGACAACACGCCCTCGCGCGGCGTACGTCCATCGAGCTCCGCGCTCAGGACATGCGCCGTGGTGTCGATCACTTGCGCGCGAGCGTCTGCGGGGAGCGCCGCCCGCAACTCTGCGAGCGTTCCGTTGCAAGCAAACGCTGACCTAGCCTGAATGAGCGTGGCACCCACGCACACGCTCATAAGCACGAATGATCGCATGGGCTTTAGACTAACACGCGCTTCGCGTGCGGAATCACGGCCTTCTCACAGAAGACTCGCGGTACTCTCGCAAGTCACGGGAGCCTGGATGACAAGCATCACCTCACGCGCGTCTCACACAGCGATGCTCGCCTTCTTGATCTGCTGTAGCTGCACGGGGACGATCTCGAACTCGGGCGACGTCGACGGATCGATCGTCGGGAGGTTGGATTCCTCGACGAACACGGACGTGACTACTTCGCGCACGGATTCGCCGACGACGAGCATCGATGTTCCCGTGTCGAATCAAGACGCTCCGGCCCGCATAGACGTCCCGAACACTACCGTTGATGTTCCGAGCGCTGCGGTCGACGTTCGCACCGCGGCCGACGCACCCCCGACTGCATCGGATGTGTCGCTCGACGTTGCAGTGCTGCCCGACGTCAACGTGATCGACGCGCTTTCTCTCTCCGACTCACTCTCCGCACGCGATACGGCAGTCACGAACGACGTACCACCGCCACCCACGTGCGTCGCACCTCCGACCACCGGATTCCACGTGCGGGTTACCGGATCCGCGAGTGGCGATGGATCGAGCACGCGTCCTTGGGATCTTGCCACGGCACTCGCCCAGCCTTCGAGCGTCACTGCAGGCGCGCAGATCTGGTTGCACGGTGGACGCTATGCTGGATCGTTCACGAGCACGCTGAGCGGAAGCGCCGGCAATCCCATTACCGTCGCGTCGTATCCGGGAGAGTGGGCGATCATCGACGGTGTTGAAGATCCCACGAGCCCGACATTCACTGTGAACGGGTCGGACACGACCTATCGCGACTTCGAGATCATGAACTCGTATCCGGTTCGCACGAGCAGCAGCAGCGGCTCGAGTCCGAGTGACCGTCGAGGAGCGGGACTCGAGGTCTTTGGTCCGCGGACACGGTTCATCAACCTGTCGATTCACGACGCAGGTGGCAACGCCGTTTGGAGACCTGCAATCGATGCCGAGGTCTACGGCTGTCTCATCTATTACAACGGGTGGAACGCGCCGGATCGCGGCCACGGACACGCGCTTTACGTGCAGAACATGACCGGCGTGAAGCGCATCACCGACAACATCTGGTTCCGGCAGTTCAGCTACGGCCTGCACGCGTACACCGAGGGCGGAAACATCGACAACATCCACGCTCAGGGGAACATCGCGTTCAACAGCGGCGAGATCACTGGAGCGTCTTCATTCACCACGAACTTCTTGATCGGCGGCCTGCGCTCGGCGATAGCGCCCACACTAAGTAACAACTACGGCTACTTTCCGACCGGCTTCGGCCAAGAGCGACTGGGCTACTCCGCGGGGTGTACGAACGCCACCGTGCAAAACAACTACTTCGTCGCCCGCACAGCTCTTGAGATCGAGAGCTGCGCGCTCACTACGTTCAGCGGGAACACTTTCGTGGGCGAGGTCCAGGGAGCTCCAACTCCTGACACCATGAATACTTACATCGCGTCGCGCCCCACCACTGGAACGCACGTGTTCGTTCGCGGCAACGAATACGAGACC
>CAZWQH010000120.1:2771-8663 GCA_964635815.1 uncultured Sandaracinaceae bacterium | reverse complement strand
CGGCCGCGCGCACATTGCCGTCTACAACTGGGCGCGCCTCGCGAGCGTGTCTGCGGACGTTTCGGGGGTACTCACCGTCGGTGATCAGTGGCAAGTGCTCGACGCTCAAGATATCCCCGCGGGCCCAATCGCCTCCGGAACATATGCCGGTGGCACCATTGCGATCCCGATGGATCACACTGGCGTCGCAGCACCGGTCGGGGCGATCAGTCCTGTTCCGCCGCACACCGATCGTGAGTTCGGTGCGTTCATACTTCGGCGCGTCTGTCCGTAGTATCGTCCGCTGCGTGACTAGATCCGCACGCATCACGAGACTCGAAGCCTTCGCGTTCCTGTTCATCATGCTGGTCGTCGTCGGTTGCCGATGCGGCGCTTCCGCGCCAGCGCCAACCGTGCGGCAGCCGCCAACGAGCGAGCCAACAATCACCGAGGCGGCGCCAAGTACTGTCCACGCGTTCGATCTCGGAGGGTCGGTCCACGTAGAGCGCGTAGGAGAGGTTGATCAGATCCTGTGGGGAGAGATTCGTGCTGAAAAGCGCGGCGCGAACATCGTCCTCGCTCGGACGCCGATCGAAAGCCAGCCGACACTGCGCCCCGCGCTCCCTCGATCGATCCGATGCGGTGGCAAGCAGTACTTCGCCTCGTTAGGTGCAGGGCCGCTCCTCGTCGCAGAAACGTTCCTCGCCGATCCGACAACTGTTCTTCCAGTGACGACGTTGGTCGGGAGAGATACTGCCGCGCTCTTCCTGATCGATTTCCAGAGAACTACAACGCGCCTGGTGCGAGTGGATTGCGAAACGGGCACCGTCGCAGAGCTTCCGCCGCCGGACCCGCGTGCAGTTGCTGTGCACGCCGTGTTCGGCGCCGACGCAGGCGTGGTCCAGCTGTCGGATGACCGTGTTGTTGCGACTTCGGACGGAGGTCAAACCTACCGCCCAGTCGCGAGCAGGCGCGACCGACAAACGCAGCTTCTCTGCGGCACCACGAATCAAGTGTTCGTCGCTCGCGGAAGCGCCGCTGCAATGCCCGAGGGCGCCGGCAGTCCGGACCCGACGGGCATTCGCACACTCGGGGGTTGCGAGATCGCGAACGCAAGATCCGAGCTCATTGGCGGCATGTTTCGCGATGGGATGGCCTCCGTCTCAAGAACGCCAGCGGAGCGGCATCCACTGATCGCGCCAATCCTCGAGGCGCTAGGTGCGCCGACCGACGTCGTTGACCAATTGCTTGGTCGACTCCCAGAACCGCGAATGGAGCGAGTCGAAACTGGCATCCCGGAGAACGCGACTTGCGAGGCCTTCTCCGAGACGAGCGTGCTCGTATGCGACGAGTATACCGACCAAGGGTCGCGAACCCGCATCTACAAGCGAACGCCGACTGGGCGCGAGCTCCTCGCTGAGGGCGGAAGGAGCGAGCTGACGAACGACGTTGTGATGATCAGAGGCGACTGCTCGCAGCCGGTCCGAGGAAAGCTCTGTGCGATTCGAGTGGACGGAACACGGAAGATCGCTATCGACTACACGGCCCGCGACTTTCCGGACAGCGCGACCATTCGCGGCGAGTCTCTGATCTTCCATGTGTCCAACGGGTCGTTTCGGGCAACAGCAACGACGCCTTCCGCGCCCCTGGAGCAAACCTTCCCTCAAGATGAAGACTGGGCCATCGCGTGGCCCAACGTAGAGGCGCCGAGCCTGTGGCGCGCGGTTTTTTCTCCAGCCGGGAACCGCTTGTTCGTTTGGGAGCGCGACGAAGCGGAGCCGCGATTCGTGCGCACTCAGTCCCCAGCAACGAGCACCTTCTCAAACTTCGGCGAAGCGCAACTCGATTACACGCCGGGCAGTCCGAGTGGGTGGAGCCTTGTGAGGGGAGACGTTGTTCATCCCATTGTGTGGCACACGCGGCCGCCCGCTTCTTTTCCTCGCGGGATCGCATGCGAGGGTGAACGCTGTGTCATCAACTTCGAGGACTCGCGTCGCGTGCTCTTGGTTCCAGGCAACGGGTCGATTGGGAACTACGACATAGCGTCGGTGCCCTCACGGATCCCATCGCCCGACGGTCCCGGTATCGCGCCTCGACTGACCGACTGCGGCGAGCACGCGTGTCTTGGAGACGATGGGTTGAGCCGCTTTTGTTTTGACGGAGCCCCCGCGAGAACCGCAACGCTCGGACTGCTCGCGAGCCCAGCGCGAAGCGTCGCACTACCCGCGTACCGAGGTGGCTGCGACATGCTCGCCTCGCGTGCAACGGACGCCCTCGTTCATTGCGACAGTGAGTACTTGTACCTGATTGGCGGACGCACTCCGCACCGCCTTTTTGGGGCACGGCGAGTCTCCGCTGCAGCTCCGACCCCGTCTGGATATCTGGTCGTCGTGGAAGTCGACGGTGTCGCGCGACAGACCTATCGAGTGACTGCGCGTGGCACGTTTCAACCCACTGCCGGCACCGGCTCTTGGGCTGACGATAGCCATTGGGGCGCGGTTGGAGATCAGGCGGCAACGCTTCGCTTTGCAGGAAGCACTGAGGACTACGCGAATCTCTTGTTGACCGTGTACGACGACGCGGGCAATGCGCAGCGCACGTTGCTCGCCGCGGATTCGATCTCGCTTCCCGCATGCTCTGGTGCCGCACCGAGCGCGGAGCAACGTTTCACCACCTCCGACATGGAGGTGAGCTTCGCGGATCCCGGGCACATTTGCGTGCTGTTCACCAAGGGGGCTCGTGCCGTTGACGGTGTCTTTCATCGTGTCGATGACGCCGGCGCCGATCACGTCTGTTCGGTCGTTAGGTAAGCTCGCGGCCGCTCGCAACACGGGTCAGCTGACCCCGCACTACCGGCATGCCAACTACCCGGTCGGCGTTCGGCTTCGGCTGAGCCGTGACGTTCCGGGCCGGTTTTCAGAGCTGTCTCCCGGCGCACTCCTTGCTCTATGTCCTCCTGCAACAAGGAGTGATGTATGAAGGTGCTCTCTCGCAGCGGTGTGGCTCTGCTCGTGGCTTCAGTTGGCGCATCAGGTGTCGCGCGTTCGAGGGTCGCAGCCGCGAGCGTGCGCGCTCCCGCCAGCTCCGCATCAGATCTGCGTCGTGGAGCATCGGCGATCCTCAGAGAGCAAGCGAAGCTCGAATCAGCGCGTTCGGAGCCAACCCAGGGCTTGCTCCACGAGATCTCCAGGCATACCGAGCCCCGCATCCAAATCGCTTGGGAAACCGACATGGCCTCCACGCGGAAGCCATCGAACATGAACGGGTGACCCGATGTCGGCGAGCAGCGGACGCGCATGCGTTGCGAGGATCATCGGCTCGTGTTCGGCGAGCATCACGAGAGTGGGAACACGTGCGTCGCGCAAGCGCGGTCCCGCGCTCATCTTCGCGTAGTAGTCGGCTGCATTTGCGAACCCGTGCCACGGCGCGACGATGCGATCATCCCACTCGATGAGGGAATAGATCGCGTTCGCATCCGCGACAGATAGCGGAACGGACTTGTGCAGCGCGGCGACACCTGCGTACTGCTTCTTCATTCCGCGAAGCATGTGGCGCCGGTAGATCCACAGACCTGGAGCATCCAGGTGCGGCGCGGCCTTCGCGAGATCCAGCGGCGGACACACTGCTGCGACACCGCGCACACGCGGGTCCGTCGGCGCGAGCGCGTGGCGAAGGGTGACGTGCCCTCCGAGCGAGAATCCTACGACATAGATATCCTGGTACTTCGCGAGTTCGGGGCTCGCGAGCGCAGCTTCGAGATCCGCCGTCAGGCCTGCGTGATAGAAGTCCCCGCCTGTTCCGTCAGCGCCGCGCAAGTTCAGGCGCAGACACGAGAAGCCCTGGCGCTCGACTGCCGCGGCAGCGGCACGCATGTAGTGCGTCTCGGTGGATCCCCCGAGGCCATGCACCAGCACCACGACCGTCGAGGAATCTCGCTCGCGCAAACGTCCAGTGATCGTGATGTCACCAAGACGCGAGTCATGGAGCACACGACGCCACGCTGTCGACTCAGGTGCGCGCGCGGGTCGCAGAGCGTCGAGTACGACGGGCGCAATGGTCCAAAAGTGCCCGCCAGAAGCTTGAAACATCGAAGACATCGAGCCCGCAGTATGACCTTTTCGGAGCGCGTTGCCCGTGGTCATAGCGTGTGCCAAGCGTGTCTTCATGCTCGGACTCCGAACGGTCATCTTCGATGTCGCTGAACTCTCTGCCGCGAAGGCTTTCTATACAAAAGCGCTCGGCAAGGCCCCGTACTTTGACCAGCCCTTTTACGTCGGGTTTGACGTCGGGGGCTACGAGCTGGGGCTTCGTCCCGCTGAAGATGTGTTTCAACCTGGCATCGGGGGTTCGACCGCGTACCTTGGAGTGAGCGACGTCGAAGCGACGGTTGCAAAGCTTGTCGCGCTCGGGGCAAAAGTTCGCGAAGAACCCAAGGACGTCGGAGAGCACATCATCGTTGCGACGGTTGTCGATCCGTTTTGCAACGCGCTCGGTCTAATCCGAAATCCACACTTCGCACCGCCGCTCACTGCCGCTGGCGCTGGAGACATTTCGGGCCGAGCGATAACAATCGAATGTGTCGTACCGATGCCGCGCGCAAAAGCGTGGGACCTCTGGACCACCACATCCGGCATAACGAGCTGGATGGTGGAGCAGGCGAAAATCGAGCTCCGACCCGGCGGCCCATACGAAGTGTATTTCCTACTCGACAAACCCGTCGGGCTCCGCGGAAGCGAGACGTGTCGAGTGTTGTCTTTTGTCGACAAACGAATGCTCTCGTTCACTTGGAACGCGCCCCCACATCTCGCAAAGACTCGCGACCAACACACGTGGGTGGTGATCGAGCTCTCCGATCATCCCGAAGGAACTCATCTCCTCCTCACTCACACCGGTTGGCCCGCGAGTGGGCTCGCCAGCGAGCCGCAGTGGGAGGAAACGTTTAAGTACTTCCAGAGGGCGTGGCAAATGGCGTTGGACGCGTTCACGACATTCGCCACGACCGGGAAGAGGTGGTCCTGAAGTAGAGACGGCTTTAGGTCGTTGGGACTAGCGGGAGGATCACGCCGTACGAATCGTCATTGACAGTCTCGCTCGGCGTAGCCCCGCCACCCTGGTACCCAACGATCAGAGCATTGTTGCCCGAGACCGCTGCGCCCCAAAACTGATCGTTCTGGTTCGCGCCCAACGCGAAGGTGTGGGTACCCGTTCCATACGCAGTCGACAGCTGGCCGCTGGGATTGAGAACAGCAAATGCCGCGTCTTGAGCAGGCATGTTGCCCGGTCCGATCGCGCCGACCAGGAGTGTGAATCCACCTGGCAACGCGATGGCGTTGTGACAGTTGCTCCCTGTCATCGCTCCAGACGGATCGAAGAACGCGATGCCCGAAGTACCCCACGTAAGGTCGCGCATTCCATCGATGACGTTGAATCGGAGCGAGATCCAATCGTTCAGGGTGCCGGCGTTGCGACCGTATCCACCTGTGACGAGAGTGTTGCCGTGGACCGCGAAGTTGTAGATCTCGGTCTGAATCGTGAGGACGTCATCGTGAAACAACCCACCCTCCGCGAAGTTCGTGTCGAGCACCCCGGCCGGAGTCAGCTTGTAGAGAACCGGCTGAACCGTATTGCCGACAACCGACGAAGTCGCGTAGCCGCCTGCAATGACGCTTCCGTCTGCGAATACGTGGATGCCGCGCGGGGTGGCGTTCGAGCCCGCAGTGTCGGCCGGGGCACGAATGTCGAGAATGTGTTTTCCGCTCAAGGCCGTTCCGTACGTCGTGTCCACGGCGCCATCCGCCGTCAAACGAATCACGACGAAGTCGCTATCGGATGCGGTCGCCCCTGGATTTCGTTGTCGGGCGTGCAAGTAGATCAAGCCCGTCGGACCGATCGCGAGGCCGCGCGAAACGTCAC
>CAZWQH010000120.1:0-2761 GCA_964635815.1 uncultured Sandaracinaceae bacterium | reverse complement strand
CGAGCGCCGTGCTGAGGTCGAGAATGCGGACGCCACCGACACCGAATGTCGTGTCGAGAGCGCCGGTCGTGCCATCAAGTCGGAACACCGCGACATCGCGGTCGTTGGAATCCGCGGCATTTGCGACAGTCGAAGTGACGATCAACTTACCGCTCGGCTGCACTGCGATGTCGATCTCGTCCGACGTGCCACCAGCCGATATCACCGTGGTCGTAGCGACGCCGCGGTTTCCGAAGGTGGTGTCGGGGGGACCCGTCGGGCTGAACTTTACGACGGTCACAGCTTTCTGTCCTGCCAACGTCTGAGCAGCGAACCCCGCCGCATAGAATGTTCCGCTTGGGCCGGGAGCCGCGCTCTGGAGTTGATCAGGACCCGCGGCGGAAAGAGAAACCGCGAAGGGCGTCGGACGCGTGAAAGTCGATCCGCCGTCGGCCGGAACGTCAGACCCAACGCTCACATCTACGTTGGTCCGGGCGTCCGGAACTACAACGGTGTCCGCGGCGAGGGCCGCGTCACGCCCCCCCGGAGGCAGGGTCGATTCAGTCGAACAACCCAAAAAGCTTAGCGAAATCGTGGCAAACGAGAGCGCGATATTGCGAATCATTCGCAACAAGTCCCCGATGGACGGGACTTTGTCAAGACTGCGCCAGTGCGTGTTGTGCGTTAGCGCAACCAGCCGGACGACAGAACACGCTCGAGCAGGTCGCGCGGGAACCCCATCGTGAACCGCGCGTTGATCTCGCAGCGCGCGCTGAGGGATGTTCCGCCCGCTGAGTCGCGATACCGAAAGCCATCGATTCCGAACGGTCCGAAGTAGCCCGCCGCGTGGAGCGCCTCTGCGGTCGACCGAAGTGTGTCGAGTAGCGTTGCGTCGTCGTCCTCGGACAACTCAGGTGCGCCCGAGCTCATGGACTCGAAGCGACCCATCGGATCGCATCGCTGCTCGCGCGTCGCCCCGAACAACGCGTCACCTGTCTCCGACACGAAACCGTGACGCGAAAAGTCCAGCGTGCGATCAACCCACGGTTCGACTTGAATCCCCTCCCCTCGTTCGAAGCTCCGTTCGCAGAATCCGCGCGTCGAGGAATCCATCTCCGCAAGAGAACCGGCCACGCGCCGTGTTTCGCGGCCCGCGAAAGAGAACGCGCGCTTGAGCACGTAGCGACCTGAGAATGAAGGCACACGCAGAACATCTTCGATCTCCGTCAGCGTCGTGGCGAACCGCGCCCCCGGCAGGCCGTGTCCCAAGCTTGCGCAAAACGCGCGATCGTTCACGGCGCGCAGAATGGAGAGCTCCGGCGCACGGGGAGCAGTAAGACCGCAAGCTTCGATGCGCGCTCGCGCGCTCGGGGTCGGGCAGAACGCAAGAGCGATCAGAGAGCTGTCCGCTGACGCACTCTTTCTCTGCTCGAGAATCACGTCCGTGGGAGCGACAAGATCGAAGATCCGAGCGGCCAACGCCCCTAGGTCGAACGGCTTTCGCTCACGCGCGTAGCGAAGCGGATCGCACAGCTCGACATCGGCATCGAGATTCAGGAGCCACGCAAAACGGGTTGCCATTTTTCGAGCGCGTCGAGAAACGTATCATCGAATCCTGCCTCGCGACGTGCCTCACGGTCGAGCGGTTCCCCTCGCATGAGCATCGGAGATAGCGGCTTGGGGAGAGCTTTCGCCCAGAGATGAAACGACAGCTCCCCTTGGAACACGCGAAACCAATGCGCAGCAAATGCCACGTGCGGAACTTCTTCGCGCGCGACGACCTCTTGGATACGCGCTCCCTCCTCGTCTCCCACCGCACGAAATAGCTCGGCGAAACGGCGGGTGTGATCGAGGTTACCGCCCTCGAATCCGAGACCCATCACCGCGACGAATTCGGAAGGGTTGCTGACCGAGGGAACACGCGCCCAGAACCAATCGCGCACCGGAAACTCCCCTACGCGCGAGCCAAGAGCTTCGATGTGAGCGGCATACATTCGCATGTGACGTGCCTCTTCGTGACAAATAGCCAGCAAGCCGCGCTTGAACGCAAACGGGGTCTGGGGAAACGCGAGCACCGCCCAGCACATGAGCTCCGCCGCCTGGAGCTCGTGATGAAGAAACGTGTGGAGCAGCGCTGCGCGCTTCTTCGGATCACGAAGCGCACCGTCACTTGGTCGCTTGGACTTCGCCTCGGACACGCGCAGCTCAGGGGGGCGCCCCGGCGCTGCGACGCGAATCGGGGCAACGCCACTCATCGATGTCATCGAGAGCGAAAGCGCAGGAGGGTCAAGCTTGAACGACAGCGTCTGGCTCAGAAGATAGTCGCGCGCCCATTGCTGAACGCTTCCGTCGTCGAACTTCATCACGCGGGCTTGGTTTTGTTCGCTCGCTTTGCGAGAAGACTGTCGAGGCTCGCTCCTCCGCTTCCGTGAGCAGCGATAAAAAAGAACACGACGGCGTAGAGCGCGGACAGCTCGCCCTTGTTCTTCGCGGGGAAGAACCCCTCGTCGAACTGGAACTTCCAATGAAACTGCGCGTACGCGACGGCCATGGTCCCGCTCGCTAGGAACGCCGCCCATGGAGTTACCAAGCCGACTGCGATCAGCACGCCACAGACGAGCTCGATCAGGCCTCCTATCCACATCTGAGTGCCGGTCGCTACGTGACCTCCGAGCACGCCGAAGATCTTTTGCGCGCCGTGAATCGAGAACATGAATCCCGAAATGACTCGCAGGAGCGGGTATGCGTACGGCTCAAGAGACGTGAAGGGGTTCCGCAGCAT
>CAZWQH010000119.1:0-11926 GCA_964635815.1 uncultured Sandaracinaceae bacterium | reverse complement strand
GACATTGCGGATAACACGCGACCTCTTGTAGCATCGCGAGCCGTGAACCGACGGTGCCCAAGCTGCGGAACAATCTATACGTCCGACATCTTCTTTTGTGGGTCTGACGGCACCATTACGATCGAAGAGCAGCAGCCGAACGATCACGATTCGCGGCTCGGGCAGACGCTCGGGCAGTACATCGTCGTCGCTCGTATCGCGGACGGGGCAATGGGTCGGGTCTACGAGGGACGCCACGTCGAGACGAAAGAGCGCGTCGCAGTTAAAGTCCTTCACTCCGACGTCGCGCGCGAGAACGTGTCGGTCGAGCGCTTCAAACGTGAAGCAGACACCGCTCGTGAGCTCGCACACCCGAACGTTGTGAAGATCATCGACTTCGGGCAGACCGAAGATTCTTCGTACTTCCTAACAATGGAGTACCTGTACGGTGAGGAGCTGGGACAGCTCCTGCGTCGGGAGGGGAAGGTCGCGCGCGAGCGGACAGTGCGCATCCTTTCGCAGCTCGCGAACGGTCTGGATCACGCCCACTCGTTCGGGGTGGTTCACCGTGATCTGAAACCGGACAATATTTTCCTCTGCCACGGCGAAGACGGTGACACCGTCAAGATTCTCGATTTCGGATCGGTCAAGCTTCAGATGGATTTGGGCGGAGCCAAGCTGACGGCCTTCGGCACCACGCTTGGCTCTCCGTTCTACATGTCGCCCGAGCAGGCGATGGGACGTCAGGATGTCGACCACCGGACGGACGTTTTTGCGGTGGGAGCGATTCTGTACGAAATGTGTTCGGGGAAGGTCGCGTTCGAAGCGACCAACGTCGCCGCAATCCTCATGCGGATCCTCAACGATCAACCCGCACCTCTTGCAGGCATGGGTCTTGGCGTCCCTCCCGCCGTTGACGACGTTGTCGAGAAGGCTATCCGAAAGAAGAAGGAAACGCGGTACGCGAGCACGGGTGAGCTTGCGAACGCCTTTGTTGCGGCCATCGGCCTGGGTCCGGACTCCGCGGTTTGGCGAAACAAACCCATCGCAGAGATCGCCGCCGCTCTTGGAACGGCACAGCCTGCGGCACCCAAACCGCTGGATGCAAAGAGCCTTCCTCCTCCGGTGAAGCCGGGAGGTTCTCCTGCGGTTCAATCTCCGACCTATGTGACGCCACCCGTCATCACGAACGCCCAACCGCGCGCGGCGGCGCTGAGCTACGACGAACAGGACGCACTCGATCGTCCCCGGCCTCCGACAACCGGTCTTGATCCCAAGCTCTTGATGCTCGGTGGCGCCGTCGCGGGCGGAGTCGCCATCATCGTGTGGCTTCTGACGCGCTGACAGCCCGTTGCAACGCGTTGCGCAGCTGCTCGCGAGTGGTGGGGGTATCGGCCATTGCTCGGCGTAGTCGTTCGAGCGCGAGGGCGGCGTCGTGCGCACCGGGAGATGGCTCTCGCGAGTAGGTCTCGCGAAAGCGCGCTGCGAAATGTGCCAGGAAAACGGTCTCCGCCGCCATGGGCGCGACAACCAGAGCGTCGGGCGTCTCCGGAGCCGCGCGCGCGATGGCGGGAACTTCGTGCGTACGCGTGCAACCGAGCAACACCGAACCAGCTTCGTTGGGCAGCATGCTGATGACTGCGATCACGCTGTGCGCGCGAATGAGCTCTTCGCAGACGGTCCGCACGGACTCTCCGTCCTCTTCCGTAGTTCGGAGCACGATCCGGAGTCCATCCGGAGCTTCGAGTCCGGCAGCGCGACTGCCCAAGAGGAACGCGTCGGTGTATTCGGCACGCATGCGAGAGGAGTCGGCTCGGCTCAGCACGACGCCGATCGCGTTTGGATCGATGCTGCCGGCGTGGGAGGCACGCAAGACGAGCGCGGCGGTGTCGTCCGATACTGGAACGCGCGCGCGTCTCAGCGCGTTTCCCAGATCCCGAACTCGCGCGAGCTCCCCCCGTTGGAAGGCGATCACGACGACGCGTTCCGCGACGACCGCCCACGAGAGAGGCCTCTCGCGTAGCGTGGGCTCGATCCGAGTTAGCTCTTCCGGCGACGCGCTGTCTACGAGAGCTTTGGCTTGCGCGCGGAGGTCATTGCGCTCGTCCTCGGAAGCGATTGCGAAGAGGTGCTCGAACGCGTCGAACGCAATCGGAAGGTTCTGAAGCGCGATCGCGGCTCGCGCTCGCGTGCGGTGAATCAAGTCGACGTCCTCGAATCCCAATCCGACGTGCGGTTCGATTTCCGCGAGCGCCGCTTCGTGCTCACCCAGAATCTCGAGCGCGACAGCTCGATGTATTGCGAAGCGGCCGGCCATGGTCGGCGATGCCGATCGCGGAAGCGTCACGAGGTGCTCGAGTGCCTCGCGTGGCGCATTTCGAAGGAGGGCGATCTGGGCCAACCCAAGACGTGCGTCGGCCGCCGCAGGATCGGCTGGAAAGGAAGTCATGATCGCCGCGAAGTGCGTTCGCGCGCGGTCGAGCTCTCCGGCGTCGAGCGCAGCGCGCGCGTCATGGAGCGCGCCTTCGGCATCCGCACTCCCCGTCGCGCTCGCGAGCGGGATCCGGACGCCAGAGGGGCCGCACGCGACTGTCGCCCAGGCGAGCGCCAAGGCGGCGAATGCCGCGTGAGCGCTAGAGCGCATTCGCAAGCAACACGGAAAGGTGTTGTGCGGGATCGGGTCCACCTTCTGCGCCCGAGAGCGTTGCTCTATTGAAGCGGCGGACGGCAGTGGGACAAGCGCTGACGATGGGACTGCCACTGCCTTCGGCTGCGCTATGTCGCGCGTGCGCTTCGGTGACCCCACGTGCGATTCCTGTCGCGGCACGTCGATCCGTCAAAGGCAGCAATCCGCCGCCTCCGCTGCACTCGGACTTCTCGCGGTTCATGTAGAACTCACGAGGCGCGGCACCGAGCACGATGGACAGCAACTCCCTCGGCTCGTTGTACACATTCAGGCCGCGGCCAAGCCGGCAGGCATCGTGATACCGGACGTTCTCGAGGTCTGGTGTGCGCTTGAACCGATCACGATGCTCGTGTGCGAACTCGGTGAGGTGTTGGACCTCCGGGACCTCGACACCCTGGGCTTTGGCAAGCACCCGAAGCGCGTGCGCGCATCCAGGGTCACCGGTCACGAGCTTCGCGGAGCCACATCTTTGGCTGAGTCTCGTTGCTGCTCTCGCGAAGCCCTCTCGGTCGCCGGCTTCGAGGAGCGGTAGCCCGCAACACTGATCGAACGCAACGTCAACGCGTGTCGCACCAACCAAGTGATCAATAACGCGAACGGTGGCTTCGGCGGCCGCGGGTTCCGTCGCGATCGCGGAGCATCCGGGTAGCGCGACGACCTCGGTGACCCCTCGGTTGTTCGCCCGCGAACGCGAGGCAAAGAGGACGCGTCCGCGTTGCTCGGCTTTCTTGAGCCTTGTCTCGAACTGAGTCGCGAGTTGAACGCTGGCCGCTGGCGCCACGCCTTGGTCTCGGGCAACGGAGCGGCCCGCGCGCAGCGCCGAGCCCACGTCGTTCTGGTGGTCGCAGTACGAACGACAGCGCATGCATCCGGTACACGCCCAGAAGGTGGACGCGCGATCTGGCGTGAGCTCGACGTTCCCGCGTGCCGCGTGGTGGAGCGTAGACATTTTTCCCCACGGCGTGGTTGTCTCGGATGCGTGCTCGTTCCCGACAGGGCAGCTGTGTCGGCATAGCTTCGGGCAATACGCACAATACGTGTGCGCTTTCTCGTGGGCTTTGATCGGCGAGGGGTCGCCAAGGAGAGGGAGGCGAATGCGCATCGCTCCGTAACCTACACGCGCGGAGGCGCGCACGAAAGCTTTCGCTGCCGCGCTGCGTGGTCTTCTAATGGGCAATGTGTCAGTGTCGCAGCGCTATGTCAGGTGCCCCTGATGCGAACGCAAGTGCCCCCCTGCGCGTCGGCTCGCACATTGTTCGTCTCGTGGAGGCGCGACCGCTAACGCCGCACGTACGTGGGCTATGGTTCGAGGTCGTCTCGTCCTCTGGGCAGCGTGCTGACTTTCGCTACGACGCGGGACAGTACGTAGAGCTTCACGTGTCCACGGACACAGATGGGATCGTAAAGCGTGCGTACTCGCTTGCCTCTCCGCCTCCTAGTGATGGGCCGGCGGGAACGTTCGAGCTAGCGGTCACTCGCGTCGCGGACGGACCCGGTTCGGAGGAGCTACATCGCCTGCAAGTCGGTGCGGAGATTCCAATGGATGGTCCCATCGGTCTGTTCACGCGGATCGAACGCCATCGTCGGGATGCAGTCGCGCGGGGAGAGCCGGAGTGCCCAGCGCTTTTCGTCGGAACCGGGACGGGTGGTGCTCCGCTGCGCGCGATCATTCGCGACGAGCTTGCGAAGCGGAAGGAGGCTTCGCATTTGGCGCTTCTGTTCGGTGCCCGAACCGAGCGCGACATCCTTTGGCGCGAAGAGCTGAACGCTCTCGCGCACGGTGATCCTCGATTCACTTACGACGTGACGCTGTCGCGCGGCAGCGCGGAGTGGCCTGGGCGCCGCGGCTATGTGCAGACCCACCTCCGGGAGCTGCTCACGCGGCCCGAGCTCGCGCGCGCGCATGTCTACATCTGCGGCCTGTCCGCGATGGTTTCGGATGTTCGAGACGTCCTGAAACGTGATTTGGGCGTCGACCGTGGAAGGGTGCATTCGGAACGTTACGACTGACGCGCCTGCAATGGACGCAGGGCCATTCGTAGGCAACAATGCGCCGTTTCAATGAGTCGTACGTTCGAGGAGTTGTACAGCGGCAAGCCGGTTTTTCTCGCGCCGCTCGAGGATGTGAGCGACTCGGTGTTTCGCGCGCTTTGTCGCGCGCGAGGGGCAGACGTCTGCTTCACCGAGTTCGTCAACGTGGAGGGGCTGCTTCGCGGTTGCAGAAATGCGAAACGGAAGTCCACTCTCGCGCCTGGGGACTCTCCCACCGCGATTCAGATTTACGGATCCGACCCCGAACGACTTGCAGAAGCGGCGCGTGTCGCGGAAGCGGCCGACGCCACATTCCTCGATATCAACTGCGGATGCTGGGTCCCGAAGATTGCTGCGCGCGGAGCGGGGGCCGGATGGCTTCGCGAGCCTGCGGCGATGGTCGCGATGGCGACCATGGTCGTCCGTGCTGTGTCGCTTCCCGTAACGGTGAAAACGCGCATTGGGTGGGGACCGGAGTCGGGGATGCCCATCGTGGACCTTGCTCGCCGACTCGAGGATGCAGGTGTCCGCGCTATTACCATCCATTGCCGAACTGCGCAGATGGGGCATCGCGGAGCCGCGGATTGGGATTGGGCAGCCAAGGCTCGTGAAGTCGTCCGCATTCCCGTCATCGTCAACGGGGATGTTTCCTCGGCAGAGGACGCGGCTCGCGCGATAGCGCAGACCGGCTGCGCGGGAGTGATGGTAGGACGGCGTGCGATCGAGCACCCTTGGATCTTCCGAGAGGCCCGCGCGCTACTCGACGGTGGTGTGTCGTTGCCAGAGCCAACGCTTGAGGAGCGCCTTGATACGTGCCGGGAGCATCTGACGGCCGCGGCCTCCAAGCGTGGGGAGAAGCGCGGCGTGCAGGCAACGCGTCGCTACCTTACCGGCTACATTCGCGGGGTCCGCGGGGCGGCGGAGCTTCGACGTCGCTTGGTCGTGACCGACACACTTCAAGGTTGTCTCGATCTACTCGACGAGTACCAGTCGAGACCTGATTCGTTCGGTGCTTACGCGGGAGTGTTCGCGCGCGAGAGCAACTCGAGCACCGAACTGAGGAGCGGGTCCAGTGACCGGACTCCTTCAATTGCGCCTGGTGCGCCGTAGGCAACATTGATTGCATCGCGAACTTCGCTCGCGGTAGGTGAGCGCCTTAGGAGTGCCTCGCGAAATCTCTCGTGCGCAGCGTCTCCTTGAAGGATGTCCCCCCCGAGCTGTACGTCCGCGAGGCTATCGTCCTCGAAGTGTGCACCGGTGGTCACGTACCCAATCGGTACCTCCCGTGGCCTTGACCACTCGAGAGCTCGAGCGTGTTCGGGCGGAACCTCTACGGAGGTCAGCTCGCTGTCGCGCGCGCGTGCGGCGCTGAACCCGAATGCCGCCTCGTGGCCCGACACGATCGCGGTCGCTAGCTCCATGGCCGAGAGCGTTGTCAGGGCGCCCATCTCACTGAGCGAGGTGGGCAATTTTCCAAGCATGGCCGCCGTCGCGCGCGGCGCGTACCCATCGTGCTCGGCACGCGGGAAAGCGCTGCTCGAAACGCCAACGAAGAAGTCGATGACGACGGATCCATCGGCGAGCGCGCCCCAGGAGCAACTCGCAACGGGGCGTTTCTGTGCGCTCAGAAACTCGCGCCCAAAGTAGTGCACAGGACACCCCAAGCTCGAAAGACCCCGAAGCATACCGCGCACGCCGCGGTTCAATGTTTGGCCGGGAGGAGTGTCCATTGGCGCGTCGGTCGCGCGATACCCAAGCGAGAAGTACGCCACGCCCGGCCCTGCCTGGGTGGCGGGTCCACCACTCCACCTCCGAACGCGGCTCGCCTCCTCCGCGACGAGTGCCTGCTCCGCTACCTGCCAACGGCCCAGGACCACTGCTTCAGACGCGAACGACGCGCAGTAGAGCGAGGCGGCGGCGCCGGCATCGAGCGCGCGTCGCGAAAACGTCCGCGCGCTCGCAATCGCGCCCCTCGGCGATAGACCCTCTGCGATGCTCCACTCGAGCGTTTTCACAGGACCGAGAACACTAGCGCGCGCGCGGTATCTCGCCCGATGGAGGATCTCGAAGAGTCGCTTCGCCCGAACCGCCAGCGCTTGCGCGTCGCTCCGCGACCACCATTAGACGTGGAGAGACGGAGCCGAGAAAGATTCCGCGCGTCGCCAAACATCCGCTGACTTCGGCGACTCGAAATCCGAGCGTGTGCATGATCTGACCGAGTTCGTGAATGGAGTACAGACGCATCGAGTAGGTGTTTTCTCGTTCCGTCCCCTCTTCGAGCTGGACCGTGCGCTTTACGTTCAGTCGCGAGGTGATGAAGTTGAAGTTGCTCTCTTCCACGCACATGCACGCAGCGCCAGAGAACCACTTGAGCGACGGCTGGTCGTTCATCACGAAGTCACGATTTGGGACATCGATGTAGAGGAGTCCGAGTGGCTTGAGCGCGCGACGGAAGCGCTCGAGCGTCTTTCGATTCGCTTCGTCGTCGAAATACCCGAACGTCGCACCGATGCACACGACCGCGTCGAACGTCGCGTCGAACACGAGATCGCGCATGTCGCCTTGGGAGAACTGAACCGTGGACGAGGTTGCTCGGGCGACGCGCGCAGCGGCGTCCAGCATGGTCTCCGAGGAGTCCACCGCGGTGACTGCGAAGCCCCGGGCAGCGAGCTCTATGGCGTGCAGCCCCGTTCCACATCCAACGTCAAGAATCGATGCGCCCGGTTTCAAACCGAGTGCGGCGATCATGAAGTCGCACTCCCGCGCAATCTCGTCCCGAGTACTGGGCGGGTTGATGCGGAGGAAATACTCGTCGAAGTGGTCGTCCCACCACCCGCCGCGACGGCTCCCCGAGCTCGTCGCGGGCTCTCGGTACGGATCCGCCTGAGTCGTTCGCGGTGATGGTCTGGGCGGGGGTGCCGGAGGGCGCCGCGCAGTTGGTCCAAGTGCATCCATCGAAACTCGGTCGCGCGTGGTAGTGGGAACGGGTGGGCTTGCCGCGGGATCGGACTTGCGGGCCCGCGGAAGGATCGAGTCGGGCATCTCGAGGACTTCGTCGTCATCGAGAAGGTGCTCGGTGCTCGTAACTGGTGGCAGGTCGAGTTCGACCGTCACTTCGCGAGGTGTTGGCGCGATCGCTTCCCGTGGGATCGCGGCGGCGGGAGGCATCGCACCTGGGGCGAGTGGTGCAGGATCACTTCGGCGGACACCCATCGGTTCGCTTGGTCGCTTGGAAGTCGTCCCGTTCGACGGAGGCGGAGGCGGCTCGGAGCGGGCGCGCGTTGTCGCCGGTTGTGACGGCACTCGAGCTTCCGGGGTGGTCGGCGGTTCCGAACGCGGCGCCGGACGGCTGGCGCGAAGCGCGGTTACAGGCGGCTGGGGAGGCGCCGCCGGCGTGGAGGGTGCCCGAACGTCCGCGGTCACCCGATCCTTGGCCGGGAAGTGTTCCGTGGCGGAGGAGCGCATCTGAACCTCCTCGATGAGCGTGTCCTCAAGCAAGTCTTCCGAGTCGGAGTCGGTTTCCTCCTCGGTTGAAATGAGGACTTCTTCGTATGGACGCTCGGAAAGGAGCGGGCGTGTTGCGCTTGGCGGAGTCTCGCGTGCGATCGGCGTTCCGACGGCTATCGCGGAGATCGGAACCATGCGACCCACCACCACGCTCGGGGGGGACTGCGTCGCGGGAGACGGCTTCGGTGCGTAGCCGCGGCCATCGGCTCCCGGCGGAACGAACTCCTGCGTGACTCGCTCGGGAGCGACGGAGTCGCGTGATGAGACATCGAAGGCAAGCTCACTTGAGCTCGGGAGCTCCGTTGCAGGGGGGCGCTCACTCGCTCCTGCGGAAAGGTGCGAGACATCACTGTCCCTACCGGATTCTGCGGAACGCGGCACTGCGTCGTCTGGAACGCGAAGGCGGCGCGCGCGCGCGGTACGTCGTACCGGTCGCTCTCCATTCCCATCGTTGCGTTCGTTGTCACTCATTGCGCGCCTTACGTCGGACGCGCCGCGATCACGCGGCCCATCTGCACCGTGTCTCCCGGTGCGCAAAGAAACTCTAGCTCGGTCGAGGCGCCCAGCGACATGACCACCGTCGAGCCGAGGTGAAACATCCCGAGCTCTTCGCCTCGCCCAATCGTCGGCGGGAGTTCGTACGCGCGGGTAACCGGCGCTTGCATGAGCGTATTCGAGACGATGGGGTCGAACGACAAGGTCATGCGCCCAACGCCGAAAGCTCCCACCAGCGTCGTGCCAATTGGACCGGTGGGCGGCGCGTGCACAACCGTGACGCGCTCGTTACGGGCGAACACCTGGGGGATGTGGTGGGCAATGGCGTTCACGGGGAAGAGAGTGCCAGGCGCGTACGAGACAACCGGTACGGGAGCTTCGCACGGGGCGTGCACGCGGTGATAGTCCCGAGGAGAAAGGTAGATCACACAATACGAGCCGCCGTGAAATGCGCTCAGCGACAATTGCGCTTTATTTACAGGCAGATCGCCATCAAACCCGAGAAGCTCGGCGAAATTGTAAATCTGATCTTTAATGCGGAGGTTCCCCCCCACGTCGATCGATCCCACCGCGAAAACTTTTCCGTCTGCGGGTGAGACAAGCGTATTGGGCGACTGGTCGATCGGACGTGCCCCCGCTTTGAGACGTCGAGTGAAAAACGCGTCGAACGATTCGAAACCCATGGGCGGCATGTCGGCTTCGGAAAGGTCTACGTTGAACGCTCTGACGTACGCCCGAATCGCGGCATCCAGCGCAGGACGGACCGGGCGGGCGTCGGCAGCACGCCCCATCGAACGGCTGATCGCGTTGCGGGGGAGCGCCGACACAATGCGGGCGCCGATGCGGGGCAGAATGGATTGCATAGGGCGCGTAGCGGAGGTCGACGATGTTACTCCTCGACCTCGCGGGTCGTCTACGTCCTAAAGAATCGACATCCCCGCGTAGGTGGCCTATTTATTCGGCCCATGCCCAAGAGAGAACGCTACGTGTGGGTTTGCACGAACGAACGCAAGAAGGATCATCCACTCGGAAGCTGCACCCATCATGGAGGGCCCGCCTTGCAGGAAAAGCTCAAACGAGCGGTGAACGAGCGGGGACTCAAATCCAAGCTCCGCGTGATGACGTCGAGTTGTTTGGACGTTTGTTGGAACGGCGCCGCCATGGCGGTAATGCCGGATGGTGTCTTCGTTGGTGGAGCCTCGGCAGAGGACGCCGAGACCATCTTGGAGGCGCTTCTGACACCGGAGATCAGATTGCCCGCGAGCAAGGATGGACCACGCTTGCTCTCCGGCTCGGATTTCGACCTGCCCGAACATCTGCGCGACAAGAAGTAGAGAACCAATGAGAGACTTCTCCTTTCAAGAGACCATGCGGGGTACATACCGAGAGGGAAGCTCAGCGCCTCGTCCAATCGAGTTCTCGATCACCGCGCGTGTGCCCGACGCGCTTCAGCCGCGGAAGGCGCCCGTGGCCTTGATCGAAGGTGACGTGACTGCGGAAGGGTTTGCAACTCGGAGGGCTCTCACAGGATCGCTCGAGCTGGGAGTGCTGTTCTACAAGCGCATGGTCTATGAGTTCGAGTTCACGGACGACGAGGGGCGCCTCTGTCGCTTCATGGGCAGGAAGAACGTGCGCGCGCTGAATCTGACCAAGACGATGACCGAGCTGTCGGGGACCATCGAGCGAGAGGGGGTCGTTTTTGCCTCTGCGGACCTGAAGTTCGACGCGCGCAACGATTTGCTTCCGTTCGTATTGAGCTTCCGTCTTCGCTAGTCCCTTTCGAAGATGAGCGGCTTACACCCGATCCCTGGCGTGCTTATTCAGCGACTGGAGATACAATGCGCCGCATGAATCATTCATCGGCGCGTCCAAGGTCCGCGTTGTTTGTCGCCGTGTTGGCGACAGCGTGCGGAAACGCGAGTGCGTCGGAGCCCCCGCCCGAGTATCCGCCGAGTGAGGCCCTCCCGTCCGCGAGTGCCCCGACAACAGCGGAGCCCGTAGCGGGCCCAATGCCCGTCGAGGCTCCTCCGCCTGCCCAGCTCGTCGAGGGAACGAACACTCCCATCGATGGACCTGCTCCGGCGCTGCGCATCACGGCTCCTCGTCCAGGCACGGATTTCGTCGCGCGCTCCGTGGGGCTCCGCCTCGCACTACGCAACTGGACGCTCGCACCGGATCCAGGGAATCACGTACATGTGATCATCGACAACGAGCCCTACATCGCTGTTCGAGACGTGTCGCAGCCGATTGACCTAGTCGAGCTTTTCAAAACAACCTTCTCACGCGACCTCGCCGACGGCGCCCACTTCGTACGGGTGTTTCCCTCGCGCCCGACGCACGAGTCGGTGAAGGTCGAAGGAAATTTCGCAACGACGTGGTTCACGTACCGCAACGCTCGCGGCGGGACGCGGCCGACCGCACTTGAGCTCGACTCACGTGCACCGTTGCTCACGTTCAGCCGGCCCAAGGGAGAGAACGCCGGCACCCCCGTGCTTCTCGATTTTTACGTGACGAACGCGATCCTAGCCTCGGACTCATTCAAGGTCCGATGCACGGTAGATGGCGCAGTCGTTGCCGACATCGCGAGCTGGGTTCCACATCACCTCACGGGGCTCGCTGCGGGAGAGCATTCCATCACGCTCGCACTTGTCGGTGCGGACGGGGCTGAGGTGCCCGGTCCGTTCAACTCCACGACGCGCACCTTCAGCATCGCGGCGGCCACCGACCACACCGAACACGCTCACTGACACTTCTTCTAGATGGCATCAATCATCACGACTTTTCGAGACGTAGAACGGCTTCGGCAGATTATCGCAGTGCTCGCTCGTCACGGTTTTAGCGAAGTACTTGTCCGCGCTGGTGTTGCGGACCGCGCTCCTCCCGAGGCCGCCGTCTCTGTCCCACCCAAGCCCGGATCGCAAGCCCCCGCTCGCACGTTCGCGCAACGAATTCGGGCGGCGATTACGGACCTCGGCCCGAGCTTCGTCAAGCTGGGCCAGATTCTCTCGACTCGACCGGACCTTTTGCCCGAAGACGTGATCGCGGAATTGAAGACGCTGCAGGACCAGGTCCCGCCGCTCTCCTACGCCGACGTGCGTGATGCTGTCGAGGAGTCGCTGGGCGCGAGGATTGGGGACACCTTTGAGTCGTTCGATGAGACGCCGCTTGCATCGGCATCCATCGGACAGGTGCATCGAGCGAAGCTCCGCAGGGGGGAAGAGCTTCACG
>CAZWQH010000118.1:2631-11941 GCA_964635815.1 uncultured Sandaracinaceae bacterium | reverse complement strand
TCGCCCGAGGGCCATGCGCATACTCGTCCCCCTCCGCAGGTTCGCGTTCGGGAGCGAGTTCGTACCGACGGCTTTCGTGCGTGTCCCTCCGTTGTGCGCGCGGGTATGGCGTGCGTACTCGGGGGAGCGTTCACGCGGGGATCTGATCACGGAATGCGTGATGAGCGACCTCGCGCCACCATTTCTGTCGATACGTTCTTGCTCGATCTGCATGAGGTCACGAACGCGGAGTATCGTCCGTGCATCGAATCCGGACGCTGCGCGCGTCCGATGCCTTTTCGGGGATACGGACGCGATGCTCAACCCATTGTCGGGATCTCTTGGTATGACGCACGCACGCATTGTGTGATGCAGGGAAAGCGGCTCCCGACCGAAGCCGAGTTCGAGCGAGCGCTTGGCGGGCCGGAGACGACAACGTGGCCTTGGGGGGAAAATCCGGACCCGGAGTGCGTGCACGGAGTGTTCGAGACCGAGAACGGGAAAGGGTGTGGTCGTGGCACGACTTGGAACGTGATGAGCCATCCCGCCGGCCACTTCGGGGTCTTCGATCTCGCGGGCAACGTCTACGAGTGGACGAACGATTGGTACTCGGAGTGTTACGCGGGTTGTGCGAACGAATGCGGTGAAGCGTGCACTGGGCACAACCCTCAAGGTCCATGCGACGGCTCGGACCTCTGCCCGCGCGCGCGTGCGCAGAAGGTCGTCCGCGGCGGATCGTGGTGGCACCGAATCGAGCGATCGCGCGCATCGGCTCGCCGCGGGTCGGGCGCGCCCAATCGTGGACCGCACCGATTCGGTTTCAGATGTGCGTCGGATCTCGAATCGGCTAACGCGACGGCCGCGCCGTAGCGGCTATTGGCGAGTATTGCGCCGACGCCCGCGAGGCGCCGCGTTCTTTGCCGTGGCTGACCCACTTGCGGGTTCGGCGACGACCGGCATGCGGCCATCGTAAACGAACTCGGCAACCCGACGGCCGCTGCCCGTGATTGCGCCGGTCACCATTCCGTACGTAGAGCCTGGGTGCCAAAACAGAAATCCGTGTGCGCCGCCATCACGCGCTGCTCGAATCTGTCCGCGGACGAATTCGCCGCCGTACGCATCAGCTCCCTTCGAAAACGCCTGGATGTAAGGTCGAATCACCACCTCCGGACCGAGTCTCGATCGCACGCGAGCCATAGCTGTGTACACGAACGACGCTCCTCTCTCTTGCCCGGGAGAGGCTCGCCAACTCTTGAACGAGTTTGCGTAGAGCATGGGGGAAAAGACTTCGACGTACGGCGTCCACTCTTCGAGATTCTGTCCCAGACCCGCGCGATCTCCCGCATGGAGGGCTTGGATACCGAAGACGTCGACTCCGAGCGGAAGCTGCATGTCGCGATCGATCGACCGAAGCAGGTCCACGATGATCTCGGACCGTCGTCGATGTGGATCGAGCGCGGGAAACCGGGCGAAGCGAACGCCTGCGTCGACCGGAAACCGAATGTAGTCGAGTTGAATCTCATCGAATCCGAGCGCGGCGATCTCGATCACCAGGTCGTGAATGATCCTCTGAACGCGGGGATTCGAAGGATCGACCCACGACGTTCCTGTTCCCCACGAGATCCACGGTCGATGCTGTCGCGCTCGGCCTTCGCGACGATCCATCACCGCAAGCTCAGGATGAGAGGTCGAGAGCGTGCCGTCATTGAAGCAGACCACGCGCGCTATCGTATGAATGCCGGCGGCTTTTACTTCCGCGATCATGTCCGCGAAGTTGGGCAAGAAGTTTCGCTTCGAGCGGAGCAGCTCGGGTACTTGCGTGTCGAACAGGACGCGACCCCGATCATCCTTCACGTCGATCACCGCAGCAGAGAGGCCAGCGGCGCGCACCGTTCGAATGATTCCTTCTGCGCCGCGCATTCTTGTCAGCGGGCTGTTGAAATACATTCCACGAGCGTTTCGAGTGGCGTCCGAGATCGGATCGAAGAGTCGGGCATCGTCGGGGGCGACCGGAGCTGACGCTTGCGTCAGCGTGTCGTCCGCGTGAGCCGTGTTCGTCTCGAATGTCTTCGCCAGGACGACTGACAAAAACGGTAGCGCGAAGAAACTCAGGGACGACGCGAACGTATGAACGAAAGGCCGAGTACGTGTCTGATTTCGCACGACCTCATTGTCACTGATCCACCGTTTCGAATTCGAGTTTTCTGCACACTTTCTTCTTGCATAAGTGAATCGGGTCCTACCCGAACGCTGCTGTGTTCCGAACACCTACAAGCCAGGAGCCTCCATCGGCAACAACCGTTTCGCCATGGACGTAGGACGCGGCGTCAGAAACCAGGAAGACCGCGAGCTCGGCTATCTCATCAATTCGCCCGAATCTACGGAGCGGAATGTGGCTCTCCATCAGGAGCTTCGTGTCGCCGGGCGCTAGGCGAGACATTCCTTCTGTCCCGTCGATTGGGCCCGGAGCGATACCGACAACACGGATTCCGAGGGGGCCCCACTCCACTGCAAGCGTTCGTGTGATCGCGTCGACGGCTGCCTTCGCAGCCGAGGCGTGAACTTGCATCGGCGTTGCGGCGTAGTGAAGGGTGGCCGAGATGTTCAAGATCACTCCGCCGTGGTCTCTCAGTCCGTGCTCGAAAGCCAATCGTGCGACGTTGAACGTTCCGTTCGCGTCGATATCAAGCACGGTGCGAAAGCCGTTGGGAGAGAGCGTAGCTGCGGGTGCGAGGAAGTTTCCAGCTGCACCACACACGACGATGTCGACCTTGCCCAGAGCTTCTCGGGTTTTGATGAGCGCCGCTTCGATCGCTGCGGGGTCACGAACGTCTGCTGGCGTCGCGATGCATCGACCTTTCGTCTGCGCCGCGAGCTCGACCGCCGACGCGTTCAGTCGCTCAGCGTTGCGTCCCACGATCGCGACGCTCGCACCGTGCTCGAGGAATGCGCGGGCGATGCCTTTGCAGATTCCACTTCCTCCGCCGGTGACGAACGCGACGCGATCGTTCAGAAGGTCCGTCCGAAACGGTGAACGACGGACAGTGGGTTCGTTCATTTGGGTTTCTTTGACTCGATCTTGCTGGAAACGTTCCGCTCGGCGACTGCGTCTCGACGCGCTTGAGCCTTGATCACCGCTTGCTTGCGTCGGTCACGCTTCTCTGGAGACGGCTTCCTCCCTGGATGCGACGCCTGTTCGGAATGGTGTTCGTCGAATGATCCGGGTGCTTGCCCAAGCTCGAACAACGCAACTTCCCTGCGTCCGCGATCACCCAAGCGCAGCGGAATGACAGCGGCTCCAACGCCGGCGCCGACATAGACGGCTCCCGCGTGTGGATTGCTGCTCTCTGCTCGCGAACGCGACCCGTACAGTCCGTGGACGTAGCGATGGCCGACCAGTCGACCGAGCGCGAGCTCGTGCAGCTTGGCAAATGTGATCTGGCCGCCATGCGTATGGCCGGAGAACACCATGGGCACGCCGTGTCTCCAAAGACCGTCCGCTTCTTCCGCGATGTGGGAGAGCGCGATGGTCGGGATGTCGTGCCGCATTCCTTTGATCGCGTCTTCACGATGCGCGTGACCGGTGTACGCGTCGTCGAGTCCGACGATCTGGAGCTTTTGACCGCGAACCTCGGTGACGGTGTGCACGTTGTCGAGCACCTCCGCACCTGAGAGTCGAAGCGCACGTCGCACTTCGCGAGAGCCTGACCAATGATCGTGGTTGCCGAGCACGGCAAAGCTCGGCACTTGGATCTCGCTCAAGACCGAGACGAGCTCGTCGAGATAGAGCTGGCTGTGGCAAACGAAGTCACCAGTCATGATGACGATGTCCGGTTTCTCCGCGAGCGCGAGCCTCACCGCTGCTCGCTGCACACGAACGGGCGTCACCCGTCCAAAGTGGAGATCTGTAAGGTGCGCGACGCGAATGGGTTGCATCTGGTCCGCGAATGCAGCCGGACCCGCGAACCGGCGTAGCTCGATGCGCGGAATGACGCCCGTCTCTCGAAGATACGTTTCGCGGGCTGTTTTCCAGATACTCGCCGGTGGAAGAGAAGGGCGCGAATCGCGATCTTCACGTGCTTCGGTCGCACTGTCTGCTGCTGTATTCTCGGCGGAGTGGTTCTTCTTCGTAACCAAGACGTTTCCTTGTGCGGGTAAGACTATCCGAGGGGCGCGCGGTTCGTCTATTGTCGCCAGATGGAGTTCAGCTCCGATCCGAACGTTGCTGATGAAGAGCTGCGTGGCGTCATCCTCTTCCTGGTGACGCTCGGGTACGTCGACGGCGAGTTCGACACGCGCGAGCAATCATTCATTCGCGGCAAGATCGCAGATCTGGTGCAAGAGCGTGTCAGAGTCACGCCGGGCAGCGCTGCGGACCGCGAGAAGCTGACCGAAGAGGGCACAACGTACTTCTTCGGTTTCTACGACGAGGTTGCCAAACGAGTCGACGGGTTGTTCGCAGAGGCGGTCGAGCAGACGGAGAACGCAGCAGCATACGTCCTGGCGAACCTGAAGGTTCGCTGCCTCGAGGTTCTGGCGAGACTGACCAAGCCAAGCCAATACAGCCTTCTCTCGATGTTGGACCAGCTGATCCTCGCAGACGGAGTCGTTCATCCTGCAGAGTCGCAGTTCCGTGAAGAGATCGCCGCGCTCATATCCGAGGAGGTCGAGGTCAACCTCGGCGACCTTCTCGCTCCGGTTCGCAACATCGAGATCCGCGCGAACGTTCAGCTTTCGCACAAGCCCGTAGCGCATCCGTTCTTCGCAAGCACAGAGATTCACTACTCCAAAGATCCAATGCAGCTGGCTCGACAGCTCCGTTTGGACGAGACCCTCGTGACCCGGACCCGTCAGCTGCTCGAGAAGCAGCGCAAGGCTGGCGAAGGGAAGCTCGCTGGGAAGAAGCGCGTGGATGAGCTGTTCGATCTCGGACCGTTCATGGACGGCTTCGTTTACTCCGAGCATCCGATACACGGACGCGTCCATGAGCTCACAGTTCTGGGGGACCTGCACGGTTGCTACAGCTGTTTGAAAGCCGCTGTGATGCAGTCGAACTTTTTCGATCGCGTAGCGGCGTACCGGGCGGCTCCCACAAAGGCGCCGATCCCCAAACTGGTTTTGCTCGGTGACTACATCGATCGGGGAAAGTTTGGCCTCGAGGGAGTGATGCGCGGAGCACTTCAACTGTTTCTCGCGATGCCGGAGCACGTCGTGATCATTCGCGGGAATCACGAGTACTTCATCGACTACAACGAACGTATTTTTGCGGGGGTAAAACCGTCCGAGACCCTCTCGACTCTCCAGCCCCACGTTCCGCTCTCATTTCTCCGGAACTACGTGGCGCTCTTCGAGGAGCTCGCGAGCGTCTTCCTCTTCGATCGCGTTTTCTTCGTCCACGGTGGAATACCGCGCGATCACACGCTCCGGGAACGTTACACGGACCTCTCCTCGTTGAACGACGACAAGTTGCGGTTCGAGATGCTGTGGAGCGATCCCGCGCGCGCCGAGGTCGTTCCGATGAAGCTTCAGAATCAAACGGCGCGGTTCTCGTTCGGCCGCCAGCAGACGAAGGCGTTCCTGCACAACATGGGATGTCACACGCTCATTCGAGGACACGAGAAGGTCGAAGACGGCTACGAACGTGTCTTCGACGACCCCGACCTGTTGCTCATCACGCTGTTCTCCGCCGGCGGGATCGACAACAAAGATCTCCCTCCGGACAGCAGCTATCGTGACGTCACTCCGATGGCGCTCACGATCCGATCCGCGAGCGGACACAACGACATCATCCCTTGGGAGATCGACTACCGAGGCTACAACGACCCAGCGTTCAACACGTTTCTACGAACGCAGGCGGAGCTCGAGTTCGGTGGCGGACCCATTCTTATCGAGTAACGTCCCGCTGCTCGCAGGTCGGGAACAAAGCAATCCCACAGGGATTGAGACGGAGCGATCGATGAAGAATATCCTCAGTATTGGTGCGGGACTCTTGATTGCCGGGCTCGCCATTGGATGGAAGTTCCATCAAAAGGGTGAGAACCGAGGGGAAACCAAGGCGTACTTGATCACCTTGTGCGGCGCCGATCAAGAGTGCGTGCAAGCCGTCAACCAGTACGGTGACGAGTGCCACGACTCTGCGTACACGATGGGAGGGCGACATCGAGCTGCCTCCATGAACAACGATGCGCTAGCGCGTTGTCTCAATCAGAAATCGGGGAAGCCGCTCTTCAGCACTTCGACTCCCTAACCCTAGCGCGCGCGCTGGCCTCGCCCTAGAAAGTACTGTGAAGGCCACGCGAGCTTGGAGTAGCCGAGGGTTTCTGCAGCGTGAAGTGTCCAGTTCGGGTCGCTCAAGTGCGGACGTGCAAGGGCGCAGAGATCCGCGCGCCCGGCGAGGATGATCGTGTTCACGTCGTCCGCTGACGAGATCATTCCAACGGTGATTGTCGGCACGCCGACTTCGTTTCGGATGCGGTCGCTGAACGGAACCTGCCATTGCCGGCCGTACTCAGGACGCGCGTGTGTGGACGTCTGCCCGGTGCTGACGTCGATCACGTCTGCGCCATGCTCATGAAATGCGCGTGCGATGGCGACCGAATCCTCTGACGTGAGCCCTCCAGCCGCCCAGTCGCTGGCAGAAATGCGAACGGAGATCGGCTTCTCCGATGGCCACGCGCTGCGCACTGCCGTGAGAACTTCCAGGGGAAATCGAAGACGGTTCTCCACGGGACCGCCGTATTCGTCGGTTCTGTGATTCGAAAGCGGCGAGAGGAAGCTCGACAGCAGGTATCCGTGAGCTGCGTGAATTTCGATGATGTCGAAGCCCGCTCTATTGGCATTTCGCGCTGCGGCTACGTACGCGTCGCACACCGCAGTCATGTCGATGCGTGTCATTGCGCGCGGAGTTTGATTACGAGCGCTCCAAGGGATCGCGCTTGGGGCCAGCAGTGGCCAGTTGCCTTCCTCGAGGGGAACGTCACCGGGACCGCCGGTCTTGAAAGGAACCTCCACAGAACCCTTTCGTCCTGCGTGACCGAGCTGGACTCCAATCTTCGACGGAGTGTTTGCGTGGACCCAATCGACGATTTTTTTCCAGCCCAGCGTCTGCGCGTCGTCGTAGAGCCCTGTGCATCCGGGAGTGATTCGGCCTTCCGGCGTCACATTCGTCATTTCGCACATGACCAAGCCCGCACCCCCGAGAGCACGCGCGGTGAGGTGCGTGAAATGGAACTCGTTCGGGACACCGTCGATGGCCGAGTACATGCACATCGGGCTGACCACGACGCGGTTCGGGACGGTCATGTCGCGCAATGAGAAGCTCGTGAACATCGGTGGTGTACTCGGCGTGGCCTCGTTTGCATCGAGAGCCCCGGTGAACCAGTCGTCCATCCGCCTCACGAGCTCGGGATCGCGAACGCGAAGATTCTCGTGCGTCACTCGTCGGCTTCGCGTGAGCAGGCTGAACGCGAACTGCAGGTCTGGCTGTTTGTAGGGTCGAGTCGACTCTTCGAACCATTCGAGGCTGGCTTGAGCGGCTCGTTGCACGCGTTCGACTTGGGTACGTCGGTCGGCCTCGTATCGGTCGAGTTGATCGCCGACGGATCCGGGTGAACCCAGCGCGCTCGAGAGTGCAATCGCGTCTTCCATTGCCAGTTTCGTTCCCGACCCGATCGAAAAATGCGCGGTGTGGGCAGCGTCGCCGATCAGTACGATGTTCTCGTGGTGCCAGTGGTCGTTCTTCACCGTCACGAACTGCGACCAGCGCGAGCGATTGGCTACCAGGCGTGCGCCACGCAAATGCTTCGAGAACAGGCGCTCGCAGTAGGCGATGGTCTCAGGCTCGCTGGCGGCATCGAGCTTAGCGGCTCGCCACGTTCGCTCGTCACACTCGACGATGAAAGTTCCGTATCCCTTCTCGTAGGGGTACGCATGAACTTGAAAAAGACCGTGCACGTTCTGCTCGAAGATGAACGTGAACGCCTCCATCTCCAGGTTCGTTCCAAGCCAGACGTATCGGGATTTGCGCGCGTCCAACGACGGGTTGAAACGATCCGCGAAGGTTGCACGCGTTGCGGAATTCACCCCGTCGGCAGCGATCACCAGATCTGCATTCGATCGAATGCTCGCCACGTCCGTCTCGCGCTCGTGCTGCAGCACGACTCCGAGCTCTCGGGCTCGGTCTTGAAGAATCTGGAGCAACCGCTTGCGGGAGAGACCGCAGAACGTGTGCCCGCGCGAAACGATACGTTCGCCCTTCCCGAAAATATCAATGTCCGTCCAACGCACGAACGCACGCTCGATTTCGCGAAACGTCTGCGCATCCGCATCCAAGAGATTACCGAGGGTCTCTTCCGAGAAGACGACTCCAAATCCAAATGTGTCGTCGGGACGATTGCGCTCGTGAATCTCAATTCGCGTCGTTGGTCGCGCGAGCTTCTCCAGGATGGCGAAGTACAGGCCTGCCGGCCCGCCACCAAGAATCGCGATTTGCATGGCCCTGTATAGCGTCCACCTGAACGAGCGGCCAGCGCGCACTGGACGGTCGAAACGGTTCCCTAGACGCCGTCACTTAGACGCGACACACTGACCGAACCCCGTGCGTACCTTCAAAGTCGCCGCCATGCTTTTCGCCGCGCTTGCCGCGTGTGCAAACGTGCGTGTTGCGTCGGAGTGCGTTCAGCGCGCCGCGGAGGCGAGCGCTGAAGAGCGCGGAGATTTGTGTCAGGTCATGCGGGGACACGTCCTCACTGCAGAGCCAGTCACGTGTTGTAGGAGCGCGGAGCTCCTGACGCACACCGGCACGCGGACTGATCTCGACGGTGTCTTGCCGGTATTCCTGGCCGCTGCACTTGTGGGTGAGCTCCAGCTTCCGCTGCCTGTTCTCCACCAGATTTCCCCGCGCGTGATTGGACGTGCTCGTCCGCCGCCCAATATCGATCGAGCTGGCATCACCGTTCTGCTGACCTGATTCGCGCACGATCCCTCGGGGTCGAAGGTGTGCGTTTTCAAGGTTCGGAGGAACAATGCGATCGTTTCCAGGTGCTGGTTTGGCACCGATGCAGCATGCGTCGGTAGCGTTGGCGGTAGTTCTTTTCTGTTCGGGCAGTCGTGCGAGCGCTCAGCACGATGGCTCGATCTCCTATCGACGTGCCATAGGGGAGGCGGTCGCGCGAAGCTCGCAGTTGGCGCTCCTGGAGCGTCAAACGCGAGTCGCATCGGCGGCAGCGTCAGGGGCAGCAGCACTGCCGGATCCGATGCTGCGGAGTCAGATCTGGGATATCCCGTTCGACCTCTCTCAGGCGCCTGAGCAGATGATGTTCATGATCGAGCA
>CAZWQH010000118.1:0-2621 GCA_964635815.1 uncultured Sandaracinaceae bacterium | reverse complement strand
GGACACTCGGATGCTCTCGACCGAGGCGAAGATGGCCCGGCGCATGCTGGAGCTGGAAGTTGGCCTTGCGTACGCTTCGTACGCGGAGAGCTTGCATGTGCTGCGATTTGCCGAGGAGCGCGTGCAAGCAGTCGAACGTGTTCTCGAAGCCATGAACGTGAGCGGTACCGCCAGCACCGCAGGTGGCTCGGGAGGAATGAGCGGTGATCGAGGGGGGTCTCGGCTCCTGACCGACCTCGCTTCGATGCGTGTCGAGCTCGCAATGGCAAGGGCCGAGCGAGAGGACATGGCAGCGATGCGTGACGAAGCGCGCGGAATGCTGGCCTCGCTCCTGCGGCGCTCGCCCGAAGAGCTCGGCGATGCAGCGTTCCCCGCAAGACTCCAGGATGCTGATGTAACGACGCCACACATTGAGCGGTTCATAGAACGCGCGGTGGCCACTCGGCCCGAGCTCGAGCTCGCGGAGCTCGAGGCAGCACGAACCGTTGCCCTCGACGCACTCAACAATGCGCTAGACCTTCCCATGCTTGGGGTGGGTGGGGGCGTGATGTGGATGCCCCGTCACAGTCACACGAGCGCAATGATCGAGGTGAGCGTCTCGCTGCCGATTTCGCGCGGTGCACGTGACGCACGACGCACGGAGCACAGTCTGCGTCGTGACCTTTCGCGAGCCACTGAAGATGCGACTAACGAGCAGATCGCCCGGGAGATTGCCGAGCTCGGACTGAGCGCGGCACGACAACGCGTGCGGGTCCACGGCCTTCGCGAAACAGTCTTACCCAGTGCCGAGGCAGCGGTCGCCACCGCCGAAGGTGAGGGCGAGCTCGATTTGGACCCGTCGAGAGCTTTGCAAGCGCGCCTGCGCGTCGTTGATGTGCGCATGAGTCTGGCTCGCGCCGAAGGCGAGCTGTTTCGCGGGCTCGTTCGGTTGGAAAACGCGGTCGGCGAACCGCTCGAGATTCTTGGAGAGTTGCAATGACATCAGAACAAAACGACGAAGCGCAAAGTCGACCCACCAGAATCGCGGCTCGCGTGCGCTGGCTACTCGTCGCCATTTCCGGCGCGGCGGCGGTGTACGGAGTGATGCACTTCGCTCGACAGACGGCAACTGAGGAACACGTTCAATCGGGGCGAACATACGTCTGCCCGATGCACCCGGATATCACCAGCCCGACGCCCGGCGCTTGTTCCATCTGCGGAATGGATCTCGTTCCTCGGAATGCGAAGAAGACCGGACCACAGAAGGTTCACGTGCCCCCGGCGCAGCGCGGACGCTTGGGAATAACGATCCAACCCGTGCGAGCGGAGCAAGTGACAGCCTCGTCGCGGCTCCCGGCGGAGATCACGGTTCCACCTGACCAACGCGCAGTAGTGAGCGCGCGCTTCAGTGGGTTTGTTCGATCGGTTCATGCGAATCGGGTCGGGGAGACCGTTAGGCGGGGAGAGACGATCGCTGTACTCGTCAGCCCCGAGGCGTTCGAAGCACAACGGGACTACATCACCGCATCGCTTCGGTCGAACGCAACGCTCTCTCTTGGCGCACAGGATCCTTCCGCTGGTCGGATGGCTGGCGCGGCGACGCAAGCAAGGGCTATTGCGGCTGCCAGACTCGAAGTGATGGGCTTCTCGGCGGCCGATGTCGCGTCTTTGGCGCGACCGGGGGCAGTGCCGTCGGCCACCTGGGTGCTTCGTTCTCCTCGCGGTGGAACGCTTACGAGTATCGATGTCTCTCAGGGCTCGAGCGTCGAAGCAGGCGCCATGATTGCCGAGATTGTCGACCTGACCGAGGTGACTGCGTCAGTTTGGGTCGAGGAATTTCTCGCTCGGGAAATTCAAGTGGGTGCGCCCGCCACCGTCGACTCGGGAAACGGGGCGCGCGCTGAAGCGACGGTCGAAGCGGTGGAGCCCACTTACGACTCGCTCACGCGAAGACGCAAGCTTCGACTGCGAATCGCAAATCCGCTGACTCTCTTCGTTCCAGGAGCAACTGTATGGGCCGAGTTCTCGCTCGCTGCGCGCCGCGGCATCTTCGTGCCACGGTCGGCCGTTGCGTTTGGCGAGGAGTCCAGTTGGATATTCGTTGAAGCGCCCGGTGATCACTTCGACGCACGCGCAGTGCGCCTGGGCGTGGAGCGAGGCGAAGAGGTGGAGATTGTCGATGGCCTGCGCGACGGCGAACGTATCGCGACATCGTCCGTATTCCTTCTGAACGCTGAACGTCGGCTGGTGTCTCGATGAGCAGCTCGGACGGTCTTCTTGCCGCGTGTATTCGCGCGAGCGCGAAGCGTCCGGGCTTCGTCATCGCAATCGTCGTCGGCGCGGTGTTCGTGGGGGTTCAAGCACTCCGTGCCACGCCCATCGATGCGCTCCCCGATCTCACCGCGAACCAAGTCATCGTGACCGGCACGTGGATGGGTCGGAGTCCGACGCTCGTGGAGGACCAGGTCACTACGCCACTCTCAGCAGCGCTGCTCGGGCTTCGGGGGGTTGCTGCTGTCCGAGGACAGTCGATGCCGGGCATGTCGTTCGTATACGTGGTTTTTGACGATGATGTTTCCCGCGAGCTTGCGCGGAGCGAGGTATCGCAGCGACTGGCGACGATGACGGCCAGTTTACCGCCC
>CAZWQH010000117.1:0-11943 GCA_964635815.1 uncultured Sandaracinaceae bacterium | reverse complement strand
CGCTCGAGGATTCTTGTAGACCGTCACTATCGGCACACCGTCATAGAGAACAACGCGATCAGCCTTCACGCTCTCGTAGGCAACCCACGCTTGGAAGTCCACCTCCGCGAAATGATGCTCGTGATGCACGATCGCGTAGTCCGCAGAGGGGATGCTACCGGCCACGCCGATGTTGGCGGGGATCGCTCCGTCACGCTGCATCATCTGCCAGGCGCCCCAAGTCATGTCGCAGATCCAGACACTTCCTCCGTTCGGAAGCTCTTTGCGGAAATACGGCGCGAGATGTCCGGTCGTGAAGCCCCAAAACTGGCGATTCATTCCGTGATCTGCTGCGCCAGGCACTCCGCCGGCAAGCGGGGTGTAGTGCGAGAGGCCGATCCGATGACTGTGGATGGTTTGCGCCACGCTGGGAGCCAACAGAACCGTGGCTGCTCCTAGCACCATGCCGCGTTGCGCAAGAACACTCTTTGCGCTGATGCGTTGTCGCAGGGTCTCGATCACGAATGCCGCGCCAACGCCGGCCCAGAGGCACAAGAACGGATAGCTCGGAAACCAATGCTTGGTACCGCCGAAGATCGGAGTGGTCGGCATCATGTACGGCGCCAGGGGAGCAAGTAACGCGCCTATCCAAAGAATATCTGTCGCAGACCGATCGGGCCTCGTCTCCATGGATGTTTGCGGACTATCTGCTTCGACGCGCATCCATACGCGAGCGCGCAATACAATCGCACCGAGTGCGAGCAGTAACGTGACCGTGGGAACGGTGAACGCGATCATCACGTACGGGTACGTGCGCGGGAATGGCGGCCTGAAGTAGTTCACTCCGAAGAACGCCATGTTGTAGTAGTCGTGATGAAGGTGGAATGCGGCGTACCCCTTCACGCGCTCGAACGTATCGTGCCAAAGCCATGGCCACGTCCCGACGAATACTCCGATGCCGATCGTCGCAAACGAGAGCAACCACCACGGCTGCAGGACGAACGAAGTCCGTATAGATCCTCGACGACGAGCACGCAGCTCCATCACCAAGAACCACGTCCAATGGATCAGCAGAACCCCGGGCAGGATCCACGCGTTGTGCTTGGTGCCGAGCGAGCACCCGTAGAAGACTCCCGCGAGCAATGCCCACCACGGTTTCTCAAGCGAACGCCAATAGAAGTACGTCGTGACGGTGAGCCAGAACGTAATCGGGACGTCGAAACAGTTGAGATGCGAGTGGTAAAAGGGCCGCGGTAAACACGCGTATGCCAGCGCAGCGAACAGGCCGACCGTTCGACCGCGTGACTGAACCCCGAACAGATAGATTACGTAGAGGAGCAGGCCCGCTGTGACCATCGCGGGGAATCGATGCGCTGTGGAATCGTGCGCAAACAGCTTCCACTTCTGCTGCGCCATCCACGAAAGCGCGAATAGCGACTTCATCAGTCCCGGGTGCTCAGAGTTCTCGCGCCACGCGGCATCGACCGCCTCGACGGTCATCGCGTCCTCGGGAAAGTCCACACGCATCTGAAACCAGCGGGCGTAACCCTCCGCTGCGCTGACGTAGAAGCTCTCGTCGCGTGACATCGCGAGCTCCGGCGCGGTTTGCACCAGCACGCCGATGTAGACGAGGGCGAGCAGCAAGCCGATCAGGTGATCTCGATACGTCGTTGGCATAACCGCCGACATCAGCGCGCGCCTCGCACGATGCCGGACCAGCAAATGGAACGGAGATTCGCGTTCGCGGACGTAGTCTCCACGGAGATGGGCATCGCGGCGCCGAGGTCCTGTGGCAACGCAAACGCGCGCGTTATGAAGCCGTCGCCATCACGGTGAACAATGCGACCAATCTCGTGAGCTCCTGATCGAACCACTAACGTGATGTCGGCTCCTGTCTCGCCTCGTTGATGCTCGTAGTAAAGGTCCGTGCCGATCACGAGCTCTTTGCCGCGGGGAACCACAGGGAACGTGACGCGAACAGGATCCTCACCCTGAGGGTGCTGCCAAATGCAGGTGCGCGGCGCTAGCGACATATCCTCGATCACGGTTTCGCCGACCCAAAGCCCTGGACGCGATCCGTCGCAAGTGAATCGTCCGCGAGGGGACAGCGAACCTTGCCCAAGCCCACCGGTGCCGATGTCCTGCGTAGTGGTGAATGGACACTCTCGAGCACCACCCGGCGCTCCGGGGGATACGATCTCCACGCGTGCGCTGCGTAGATTCTCGACGAACTTGTACAGCACCGCGTCCTCGCCTTGGCGGTTAGCGAGATCGTTGTCGTACCGACGAACGGTCACACGGCCGAACTCATGCTCGTACGCGACCTTTCGGAAAGTGGATTCCTCGGGACGGCGTTCGCCTCGAATCGACAGCACCCACGTGCGATTGAAGACGTCAAAAGGAGCGGCCCCCGCCATCTCGAGCGAGATCAGATCGCCGAGGTGCATGCGCGTGGTGGCGTCAGACCAACTCGGTGCAGTGAGGATTTGATCGCCTTTTTGAAACGCCCGGCGCACGTGACTCGTTGCGGCGACCCAATCGGCCGACGTTGCCACTCGTGATCGGATCACGTAATCGGACCCACTCTCGATGCCGGCGGCAACAACGACGAAGATCGCGAACGCAATTCGCACGCGCGCATCCTAGCTAGTGAGCGCGCTTTGACAATCGCCCCTTTTCGCGCGCATTTTGAGCACCGTGAGCCTTGCTCGAACGAACGGTCCCGCAACGGACGTGGCCCTCATCGCACTGTCGGCGGTGCTGCCAGCCGATTCCATCGCTACAGACCTCGAGTCTCGAACCGCGCATTCGCGCGACGAGAGCGAAGCGATCACCGAGCAGCTTCCGGCGGCCGTGATTCGAGTCCGCACCACCGAACAGGTTGCGCACGTCATGCGAATCGCATCGGAGCACTTGGTTCCGGTCACCCCGCGCGCAGGTGGAACTGGGCGGACGGGCGGTGCGGTGCCGATGCACGGCGGGATCGTCATGGCGTTTGAGCAGATGAACCGGATTCTTGAGATCGACGCGGTCGACAAAGTCGCCGTGGTCGAACCGGGCGTGGTCACCGGAGCGCTTCACTCGGCCGCTGAGGACAGGCAGCTCCTCTATCCGCCGGATCCGAACAGCTGGGAAAGTTGCTGCCTAGGCGGGAACATCGCGGAGAACGCGAGCGGGCCCAAGACACTTCAGTACGGTCCAACGCGCGACTACGTGCTCGGCCTCGAGGTCGTGACCGCGGACGGAAACGTTCTCAATCTTGGTCGGCGAACCACGAAGGGCGTAAGCGGGTACGACCTTGCGTCACTTGTCGTCGGCAGCGAAGGAACGCTCGCGATCGTCACGCGAGCCACACTGAAGCTCTTACCCGCGCCACAGAGCGTCGTGACGCTGCTACTCGGGTTCGATTCCGACACCGACGCGGTGGACGCAGCTGAACGCATCATGAGCCGCACGAGCCGTCTTCCTCGCTGCCTCGAGCTGATTGGAGCGACCGTTACTCGTCTTGCGGCACCCGGTGAGTTCGCACAGCCGGCCGTTCTCATCGTCGAGACGGACGGTGACGAGCGAGAGGCACTCGAACGCGCCAACACAATCGCCGAGATTGCAAAGGCAAGAAGCAGCGAAGTCGCGACGGATGCAAACGTCAAAGGCCGTGAGCGGATCTGGGGGATTCGTCGCAACATGTCTCGCACCCTGCGTCAGGCAGCGAAGTTCAAGCTCTCAGAAGATATCGTGGTGCCGCGCCGCAATGTTCGCGCACTGCTCGAGCAATGCGAAGCAATCAGTACGAAGCGCGATCTCGTGATGCCGGTCTATGGCCACCTCGGTGACGCGAATCTTCATGTGAACTTCCTCTGGGACGATGACGACGCGCGCGCGCGCGTAGAGCCAGCGATCGAAGAGCTCATGCGCGCCGTGATCACGTTAGGCGGCACGCTAACCGGCGAGCACGGCATCGGAGTGCTCAAGGCGCCCTACTTCGCACTTGAGCACGGCCCCCGGGAGATCGAGCTTCACAAGCAGGTGAAGAACCTCTTTGATCCGAAAGGCATCCTGAATCCGGGCAAGATCTTTACGGGCGCACCTAAACACGCCTGCTGACGCGGGTCGGAACAGAAAACACTAAAGGGAGAGCATCACCGGATTCTCGAGAATCTCGCGGAGCACTTTCAAGAACCGGGCGCCCAAAGCGCCATCGATGACGCGGTGATCACACGACATCGTCATCTTCATCCGCTTACCCACCGCGAGCGCACCGCCAACGACGACTGGCTCATCGCGTGCAACGCTCACCGCGAGGATCGCTCCTTCCGGTGGATTGATGACCGCCGAAAAGTCGTCGATTCCGAACATGCCGAGATTGGAGATGGAGAACGTTCCGTCCTTCATCTCTTCCAGCTTGAGTTTCTTGTCGCGTGCCTTCTTCGCAAGCTCGCGAGCCTCACGCGAAATGTCACGAAGGGATTTCCGCTCTGCTCCGCGGATCACCGGAGTCACCAACCCATCCGGAATGGCCACCGCCATCGAAATGTCCACACGCGAGTGGAAATGGATTTCGTCTTCGTGGAAGGTGACGTTGCACTCGGGCACCTCGACGAGTGCTTGAGCGACGCCCTTGATCACCAGATCATTCAGCGAGAGCTTGTCGGGCACTGAGCCTTTCTCTGCTCGCGCAGCCATCACGGTGTTTAGCTTCTCGCGGGCGTCCGATAGCGGACCTGCATCGATATCGATCGTCAGGTAAAAGTGAGGAATCGTCTGCTTCGATTCAGTGAGGCGACGCGCGATGGTCTTTCGCATTTGCGAAAGCTTCACAACCGTGAAGGGCGAAGCGCCCTGCTGCTGCGTCGTGGTGGCACCGGCCGCGGCTCGTTTGGCCGGTGGGTTCGCGAGCGCCGCATCCATGTCGCGTTTCACGATCCGACCATGGGGACCCGAGCCAGTCACATCATGCAGATCGATCTGATGCTCGCGCGCCAACTTGCGTACGAGAGGAGACGCAAACACACGACCGCCCGAAGCTTTGGGACTTTCGGCAGCAGCTGGATCAGGCGCCGTAGCGCTCTTCGGTGCAGGGGGTGTCGCGGCCGCTTCGGCGCTCGCAGCCTGGCCGTTCACGCTCTCTACCTTCGGCTCTGCGTTGGCTTCCGTCTTGGCGGGTACCTTCGCCGCCGCTTCGCCGCCAACGAGTGCGGAGATGTCTTCGCCCTTCTGCCCAAGAATGCAGACCGGCGCATCGGGTGCGAGTGTCGCGCCTTCCGGCGCGAGGATCTTGAGGAGCACGCCCTTGTCGAACGAACGAAACTCCATGGTCGCTTTGTCGGTTTCGACCTCGGCGAGAATATCGTCGATCTCGACGGCGTCGCCTTCCTTCTTGATCCAGCGCGCAATCGTGCCCTCTTCCATCGTGGGCGAGAGCTTCGGTAAGCCTATTCGTTTGGCCATACGTTCCCTTATCTCTTGAGCTAAGCGTTCTGTTTGTAGAGCGCGGCTTCCACAGCGGTGTTGATGCGATCGACGGTGGGAAGAACGTGATTCTCGAGATTGCCGGCGTACGGCATGGATGCATCGAGATTGGTGACGCGCGTGATTGGTGCGTCAAGATGATCGAACGCATCCCGCTGAACTCGATACGCGAGCTCCGCTCCGGGTCCTCCGTTCGGCCAGTGCTCGTGGACGATGACGCAGCGGTTGGTGCGCTTCACGCTTTCTACTACCGTGTGGTGATCGAGTGGGCGAACGGTACGCGGATCGATAACCTCGCACTCGATGCCCTTCTTTGCGAGCTCTTCCGCCGCAGCCATTGCGGTGTGAAACGGCCGTCCCCAAGCGACAATCGTGACGTGCTTGCCTTCACGGGCAACACGCGCCTGACCAAATGGGATCAGCTCGTCCGCCGATACATCGGGCACCTCGCCTTTTACGGCGTAGAGAGTCTCGCCCTCGAGGAAGACCACCGGGTTGTCTTCGCGGATAGCAGTCTTGAGCAGTCCCTTCGCGTCGCGCGGGGTCGAAGGAATCGCGACCCAAAGGCCCGGGATGTTCGCGTAGAACGCGTCCATGGAATGACTGTGTTGCGCTGCAACTTGTCGGGCCGCTCCATTGGGACCGCGAAAAACGATGGGCACCGAGTATTGTCCGCCACTCATCTGAAACATCTTCGCCGCATTGTTCAGAATCTGATCGAACGCGACCGCGGAAAAGTTCCAGGTCATGAACTCGATGATCGGTCGTAGACCCACCATCGCGGCGCCGACGCCGAGACCGGCAAAGCCACCCTCTGCGATCGGCGCGTCGACAACACGAGCCTCTCCAAACTTGTCGAGCATGCCTTCGGACACTTTGTACGCGCCCTGATAGAAGCCGACCTCTTCACCCATGAGGAACACGCGCTCATCGCGTTCCATCTCTTCGCTCATGGCCTCGCGTATTGCTTCTCGGTAACGGATCTCACGCATCGACCTTCTCCGTGGGAACTCCCAGACGCGCCGCAGTGTCTGCAATACTCGCAGTCACCAAGCTGCTTTGAACGATGCACTCTGCGACCGCTTCCGGCGTGGCCAACGGGCTCGCGTCCGCAAACGTCAGCGCATCCTGAACCTCGGCTTCGACCGACGCGTCCACCTCGGTGAGCTCCGCCTCGCTGATGCCGTTCTTGATGGCGTGCTCGCGTCCGATGCGAACGGGGTCGAGCTTCTTCTTCTCTTCGACCTCTTCCGGCGTCCGATACTTTCCGGGATCCGACATGGAATGCCCGCGATACCGATACGTCTTGATCTCGATGAAGGTGGGTCCTTCCCCGCGTCGAGCGCGATCAATCGGCTCCTTCAATGCCTTGGCGACTTCGAGAACATCCTGCCCCTGCATGGAAAGCCCTGGAATGTTGTAGCCAGGCGCTTTCTGCACGAGATCGATCTGTGGAAGCGTTCTCGAGAGAGGCGTTCCCATGGAGTACTCGTTGTTCTCGACGATGAAAATCACGGGAAGCTTCCACAGCGCCGCTAGAGAAATGCCTTCGTGGAAACCCTGGATGTTCGTTGCGCCATCCCCAAAGAGGCAGATCGTGACCCGCCCATCGCGCTTGTACTTCGATGCGAACGCAGTTCCGGCTGCCAGGGGTATGTGTCCGCCGACGATTCCGTGACCGCCGAGAAAGTTATTCGGTCGATCGAACATGTGCATCGAGCCACCAAGCCCGCGCGAGCATCCGGTCTCGCGACCGAACAGCTCCGCCATGCACGCTCGCGCAGTCATTCCTCGAGCGAGTGCAAAGCCATGGTCTCGGTACGTGGTAACGATGTAGTCCCGGTGCTCCAGCGCATCTACGGCGCCGGCCGCGATGGCCTCCTGTCCGATGTAGAGATGGAGGAAGCCTCCGATCTTCCCCTGCGCATAGGCGCGCGCAGATTCTTCCTCGAACCGCCTGATGAGCAGCATCGTTCGATAGAGGCCGCGAGCACGGTCCTTGGCGCTCAACTTGGCTGGCCGAGTTTCCTGGTTGGCTTCCTGCATCCTGTCGCTCCTGAACACCGAGAGCGCGCATCGTACTGCATACCGGGCACTTTCTCGAAGAGATTCACGCCCACGCGCTCCCAACAGTCCTCAGGACGGCTTGCAGCTCCCGACAGAAGAAAAGACTGACAAGACCATCCCCAGCAGAGGATCGTACAAAGTACATATGCAGCCCATGGCACCCACCACGAAGCCCCGTTCGCTCCTCCGTGTCCTGCTGCTTTCCCTGTTTATTGCGGTACCAAACGCGGCGCGAGCCGATAGAGCCCCCGTGCCCGAGGAGACCTTGCGCCTACACCAGGTTCCAACCAACGAGGCCGACGCCCTTGCGCTTGTCGTGCGCGAGGCAACATCGACGGAACCGCTTTCCGCTCACGACATGTCCGCGCTCGCTCATCAGATCATTCCGCTTATCTCGGTAAACGAGAGCAATGCTCGTGCGCTGTCCAGAGTCTCCGGAGCCTGGGTTGTCCGTACGGACGGCCACTACTCGAACTTGCGCAACGACCTGCTGGTCGCGCTCGCCGAACGATTAGCCCCACTGGGGCTGGCTGCGATCTCGTCCGTCTGCGGTGCAGTGACTGAGAACCATTGCGATGTCGTGCTTGCGCAGAATGGTGACCTCACCGCGCGGGCTCGGCTCGCAGATGCACTGCGCAACGCAGACTCGGGCAGCGGCTGGTACTACTCCGCCGAGAACATTCAGAAGCTCGGGAACGCGGCCCCACTGCACGAGCTCGCCGATTTGCTCGCTTCGCGGACCGTGTACGAGTTTCAGGGTTCTCATCGAATGATGGCCAGCGGAGAGTGCATCGAGTCGGGTCGCCGCCGTAGCCGCGCAGCAGATCTGTTCGTGGTGCTCGCGGTCGAGACATGGGCGCTGCCGGTCCAGTTCGCTGTGACGCCTCAAACGCGTTTCACAAAGCGCCAGATCGCAGAAGTCCGCCGACTGATCGCCGCGCACCCATAGGCGCCACTCTCAGGGAAGAAAATAGAAAAGCCGACGCTAACGCGTCGGCTTTCTTGTTGGTCCGAGCCGAAGCTCACTACCTCAGTTGAAGAGGTAGTTGTCGATGCCGAATGCGTTCTGATACGTGATCAGAAGATCGAGGAACGTCTCGTCACCCTCGAGACGACGACGAGTCGCGTCGTACTCGGCTTGTTGCTCGGGCGTGCGAGCGGCAATCGCTCGAAGCTCCGCAACGCGCGCCTGACGGGCGGTCATGCGCTTGAGAAGCTGGAAGCCCAGCTGCTCCTCGGGAGCCGTGAACGACTGACGCGGTCGTGAAACCACCGCGCGATACGTCTGGTGAAGACGCTCGGACACGTAGTCGATGTAACCAGCTTTGTCGTCGGCGCAGGTCGTTCCGTTGTAAGCGCAGTTGCGTCCATCGGAAGTGACCGCGGGAAGGCGGAAGCCCTCGCCAGAGCCCGCCTTGAACACGTGAAGATGATCGAGGAACGAAGTGTCTACGATGTCGGAGAAATGCGAGAGCGACTGAATCGCGGCCCAGTTTCGCAGAATCGTGTCTGACGTCCCATCCATGTACGGAGCCGTAAACGTACTCGCATTGCTCGCGCGACAAATCTGGTCGCGCGTTGCGCCGCACTGTGCGCCGCCTCGGTACAGGTTGATGTACTGAACGCGTGCGGGCTCGCTTCCGTTCGCGATGAGGCGCGGAGAGAACCACGAAGGCTCGTCGAGAATGAACCCTCCGAAGAGCTCGGACATTTCCACGGGGAAGAGATCCGAGAAGTTGATGTAGTATCGTTCGTCGAGCGTGAAGCTCAAGCCCCAGTCGCGAATCGCAAGTGCCAAGAGCGCGATGTACTTGTCGAAGAAGACGCCGGCGCGTTCCATCTTGAAGAAGCCCATCTGGCCCGTCTGGTATTGCGACCACTTCGGGAAGCCCATGCCAAGTGGCACGCTGACCGTAGAACCGGCCATGTTCATCTTCTCGTCCATGAATCGATAGAAGGGCTCCGCGGTAGCGCCAGAGTCGCGGACCTCGCCGAGCGCGTACGAGCCCGACGACGGCATAGACGCGAGCTCAGCAAGCCAGTTCATGACCTCCATCGAAGCAAGGTACTGGTCGTTGAATCCGCCGGATCCGAGCTTCTGTGTGAACGTCGGCTCGTAGTAGTAGCGGAAGAAGAGATGCTGGTAGATCTTCACCGCCTCGATGATGTTCGCGAGCGACCCACCCGACTGCGGTCCGGGGTTGCGATTGCGTCGGTAGTAGGAGAGTGGATACGTCTGTGACCAGTTCTGGCGATACTCGTCGACGACCTCGAGGAATGACTCGCCTTCGTCAAAGCGGGTGCACCACGAAATGTCCGTCGTGCGCTCGTCCGTGCAGAACAGGTACTTCACCGGCGTGAACTCAACAGCGTACGCAGCGCCATCGAGATCGAAGCGATACGGGTTACGAGTGCGAAGAGGCGGCGTTCGTGGGTTCACGACGTCTTGCGTGAGATAGTTGTCGAAGTCGCTGTCGAAGTTCGAGCACATGCAGTTCTTGTCGCCAAGGTCTGCCCGACATTGTGCGCCGGCGAGCTCGCTGCGCGTGTTGTTCACACAACGCTGCCAGATGCCCTGATTCACGCGACCGTTCGCGCTCGGACAGTCGGAGTCCGCGTCGCACGCCTCACCACCGCGGTAGTACTGCATCGCGCGACGGGTGTGCTTGTCGGACTCGATCAAGCCAGCAAGTGAGGAGCCGGCCGGAAGCGTGCGAGCGTTGATCTCCGGCGTGGCGGTGTTGTACGCCTCGACGAGATTGAAGTGGTTGAAGAGCATGACGCCGTCGTCGTAGCGACCCAGCTGCGCTTGGTCGTCCGGGCCGTACTCCATGACCGTCGACGTCCACGTGTTCGAGATACCGCGAGCTTGACGCTGCTCGCGAATACGTCGGAACGCGTTCTGGTAAGCAACAACCTCGTTGCCGACCGTGATCCCGTCGCCGTTGCCGCCGAGCATGGCGGAGTCGTACTGCTGGAGCGTGGGGAGCGGAAGCTCACGAGCGAGTCGGAAGTATCCGTCGGAGAAGTTGTCGCGGTCGAGCGAACCCGCGAAGTTGTGGCGCATACCGACGGAGTGGCCGAGCTCGTGGAGCATGATGCCGCGCGTCGCGTACTGCTGACCGCGGATGCTTCGCTCCGCTGGGCCGATGCCCTTCGAGGCGAACGCATTGGCGTAGTAGACGTCTTCGGCGCTGCTGATGAGCTCCTCTGGATCCGCCATGCAGAAGCCCATTGCTCCAAGCTTGATGTCGCGCTGTCGCTTGGCGTTGATGGTCTCCATCATTCCTTGAAACGGCGAGATCGCGCGACGCGTCGCCGGGTCCATCGCTCGCACGTCACGGTTCACGCGATCCGGGTCGCTCGGCGCGATCGCGCGCTGAATGTCTGGGCCGATTGCCGCGAGGAACTGATCTTCCGTCGGCGTTCCAGCGAGATTCTTGATTCGATCGCTCAGAATGCGCGAGCGCCCTTCGCGGCCGTGGAGCTGCGAGATGCGGTTCAGCAACCGAGCGCTCTCGCTCGCGGTCATACCTGGAAGCTGATTGGGTCGCGGTTCGCCGCCGCCATTTCCAACTCCGCTGCCGCCGCTTGGCGAAGCAGATGCTGGACGGTCGACGCGACCGAGGTTCGCAAAGTATCCGCGCCAGTCTTCGCCGTTGAAGTACGTCGTCTCGTCCGTCTCTCCGTTGAGCACGCCGTAGAAACGAGCGGCACGGTCACCGATGGACTCCACAGAGTGCATTCCGAGATTGACGTCGGCAGAAACCATCTCGCCGTTTCGCGGATCCTGAATGAGACCCGAGAGGCCTCCGAACGGAGTCGGCTGCTGGATCATGTTGTAGAACTGGTAACGAAGGTCGCCGAGTTCTTCGCAGCGGCCTTCCTTCGCGGCGTTCAGATCCTTGTCGCACGTGTTGACCTCAAGCTTGAGCACACACTCAGTGCCGACGAAACGGTACTTTGCCGCGTCTTCGCGCTTGTAGTCGTTGAAGCTCGTCGGATGAACAATGTCAGCCGGTCCCTCGACGTAGCAGCCGTACTCGGCTTCGTTGCCGCGGTTGGCCAACGCTGCGTCGCTCGGCTTGGCAAAAGCGTTCCACTTCGGCGCGCAGGTGCCGTCCGCATCCGCGTCCGGTGATCCGCAGAAGCAGTACGAGAACGGATCGTTGTCTTGGCAGGCCGGCCGCGCGAGCTCCGGAAGCGCGCGATTCTGCGAAAGGCGGACGCCCTTCATGAACGACTCGTTCCAAGCTGCGACGGTCTCGAACGCCGTTCGCACGAGATGCGTCGGGAAGCCCTTGTTCAAGTGATAGGTGACCGAGCGAACGGGGCGCTCGCCCAGTGGGATGGTGCAGCGACGCGCGGAACGATCGCAGACCGAGCCGGGCTTTCCGGCGCCGTTCGGCTTTCGCGGGTCACACTCCC
>CAZWQH010000116.1:0-12012 GCA_964635815.1 uncultured Sandaracinaceae bacterium | reverse complement strand
CGACCATGACCCAGATCTGGTCGGGAGGAACCATTCCGACCGCGGTGATGATCGAGTCGAGCGAGAACACGACGTCGACGAGCAAGATCTGAAGCGTGATACGCATGAGACTCGGCGGTGCGCTCGCGCTGGTCTGTTGCGCGTGCTCGCCCTCGACCTTGGAATGGATTTCGACCGTCGCCTTCGCGACCAAGAACAAACCACCCACGATGAGAATCAGGTCGCGGCCCGACAACGCCTTGCCAAAAGGACTAATGAGCGGATCCGTGAGGCGCATGATTGCGCCAATCGCAAACAGCAACGCAATGCGTAGGACGACGCTCGCTCCCACGCCAAGGCGCGTCGCTCTCGCACGCGCGTGCTCGGGAAGCTTGGCGACGAGAACAGCGATGAACACCAGGTTGTCCACGCCAAGAACCACCTCCATCAGCACCAACGTCAGAAGGTCGACCCACGTCGCTGGATCCTCGATTCCTGGGAACATGCTCGGCAGCATGACCCACAATCGGCGAGAGAACCAAAGGTGCTCGGCCGGCTCCCGTATCAAGATGTGGCGTGATATCGCAACTCCATGTCCTCAGGGTCGAAGGAAGTCGAGAATGTCCGCGCAACGATCGCGAGCGCGTGCGATGGACTCGTCAATCGCGAAGCGTTGGTGGAGCTCGTGGTTCTGTGCGCGATCGCGAAGGAGCATCTGCTCGTCATCGGTCCGCCGGGGACCGCGAAGAGCGAAGCGGTGCGAGGTATCGCGCGTGGGCTAGGCGGTCGCTACTTCGAATACTTGATCGGCCGTTTCACCGAACCGTCCGAGATCTTCGGGCCGATCAATCTCAAGAAGCTGAAGGAAGGCATTGTCGAGACCGAAACCGCGGGAATGTTGCCCGACGCAGAGATCGCGTTCCTCGATGAAGTGTTTCTCGGGTCCACCGCGATTCTGAACACGCTGCTTGGCATTCTGAACGAGCGGACGTTTCGTCGCGGTCACTCCACAGTGCAGTGTCCGCTTCGTGTTTGTGTAGGCGCCACGAATCGTTTGCCGGAGGACGAGCAGCTCGCAGCGTTTGCGGATCGTTTTCTCGCACGCGTGTTCGTCGACGCGGTTCCGGACTTCGGTCTCGAGGAGCTGCTTGCAAGTGGATCAGCGCGTCTAACTCAGAAGCACTCGTCCAAGCTCGCATCCGTCGCGGATCTCGATGTGCTCTCCGCGCTAGCGCTCGCCGTTGACCTGACGGATGTTCGCCCAAGCATCGCGCACGCGGTGCGTCGATTGCGCGCTGCAGGGATTGAATGGACGGATCGCCGCGTAGTGCGGGTGCAAAAGCTCGTTGCGGCTGCCGCAGTTCTGTCAGGGCGCACGAAAGCGACGGACGCAGACCTCTGGCCGATCATCTACGCGCTGCCCACCGCGGATGCTCAGACCGCGGGTCGCGATGCGCTTCGTGATTTGCTCACGGTGTCCGAGAACGGAAGCCTTCTCGCTTCTGCAGCCGAAGCATCGCTTGGTCCGGCCGCACGAGCTGCGAAGACTTTGAAAGAAGGCACGGCGATTCTCGATCTGCGACCCAGCGCAGACAATCAAGACGCTTGGCGCCTTCGCGTCGAAGGACTCGCGCGCGAGATCGATGCAACGTTCGCGCGCGCGGTGCTCTCGCCAGAGCTCGCAGCGTTGCGTGCTCGCGCAGCAGACGCTCTCAAAACACAACCTGCGTGAGATGAAGGACGGATTCTCCATCGAGTTCGCGCCGCGCGTGGTCGCGCTTGAACCGTCGTGTGTTGTGGGAGTTGGGCGCGTCGCGGATGCTCTCTTCGAGCGGTTGCTCCGTGAAACCGATGCGACGCTCCGAAATCTCCGAGGCATCTGCTACGAGACCGCTTCGCACGGGCGCGCGTTGGTGGTGATCGGCTCCAGCGAAGATCTTCCGTGGGTCGACGGCGTTGCATACCTTGGTATCCAGTCGGGTGCTGGAAAGTTGCGCCTCCCTACAACATTGCAGCCGAACGTTCCGGTCGATGCGCTGGAGCGGGCAGTTCTTCGCCATCATTCGGGAGACGCTCCGGTCGCCGTCATCGCAGAACCGATGCTCCTTTTGTCGTTGGCAAACGCTACGGTGCTGACGCTCGAGCAACTCGCCGCGTGGAGGTCGCGGTCGTCTTGACGCTTCCGCGCACGCTCGCGAGATGGAAGAACCAGCTGGATGTCTTCCCCGAGGATGTCGCGGTGAGCATCGGCGCGCTCGCATCACGACTTGCTCCGCTGTTCGGTTCGCAGACATCGACCTCCGGCACGCGCGGCGAACCCGATGGATTCGATGGTATTGCACGTCGCGGTTCCTACGAGCGATTGCTGCTCAGTGAATGGCTCCTGCAAGAAGAACTGCCGGACGAGTTCATTCGCCGTGTTTCGAGCGCCGAGCATTCGTTCTTGGCGACGAGCTACCGTGCAAGAACCGAGAGTCGCAGGACGGTCGTGCTCTTCGACGCCGGACCGGCGCAGCTTGGTGGCCCACGCCTCGTGCACTTAGCGCTGATCGTTGCTCTTGCCGAACGCGCTGCACGAAGCGGAGCTGAGCTGGGCTGGGGCACGCTTCAGGATCGTGAGCAGGACCTCTATGTCGGTGGGCTCGATCCACTCAGAGCAACCCTCTTCCTCAGGTCGCGCTCGCTTCACGCGCCAACCTCCGACGATTGCGATCGGTGGTCGCCTGCGTTCGAGGCACCTCTTCTGAAACGTGATTCACGTGCGGAGGTCTGGCTCGTCGGCGACGACCGGCTCGCGCCGCTCGCGAAGCGTGTGGAAGCCTCTCTGCTGAGCGTCACGGAGGTCCTCGATCCGGCGAACCCCGCGCGGATTCGGGTTCGTGCCCACCCAGCAGCGAGAAACGACACAACACAACGTCGCGTTCGAGAGATCACACTCGAGCTGCCGCCCCCCAGAGACGCAGTTCGTATTCTTCGCGACCCGTTCGACGTGCGTCCCGCTCGCACGGAGAAGACCGCTTTCCAGATCGATCCAGCCGGCGGAATCGTGTTCGCGCCTGATGGGCGCACGCTTTACGCGCGCACGCGAGCTGGAGACCTCCTCTCGATACAGATTCCGAACTCGAAGAACGACAAGCCACGAACGCCCAGAATCTTCAAACCTCCTAGCGGCCAGAAGATTCTCGCCGTCGGCCAGCGGCGGTCGAAGAAGCGGACGTTCGTGGTAACCGCTTCCGACACGTCGGTTTTCGTGCACCAGCTCACGAAGGCGTTGAATCAGAGCACGCGCGTGAGGGAGTCAGAGCTAATCAAGTATCTACCGATGGCAGCTCCGCACCTCTGTCCTCTCGGCATCCGGGGAGACGATGAGCTCGGGTTTGTCGACGGGCGATTCAACTGCGTCGAGCTACACGACGGCGTCGTGCGGTCGCTCTGGCCGGCATTCGCGCGTGCGGTTCCTAAGCCGTTGCTCGAGGGGCTGCTCTACCAGCCTTCGCTCGGTCAAGAGCCTCGAACGACGTCCATGTTTACGCCCGCGAGAGCTTCCTCCCTCGACGGACTCGAGGAAACGGATTGCGTGTTTTTCGGGGACGGGAATACCGACGAGTTCTATGTCGTGGACAAGCACGATCGCTGGGACTTGCACGAGAACAAGGTGCTCGTAGACAAGTTGCTCGCAGCCGGCGGCAGTTTGTCGTTCGTCGACTCCGCATCTCGGACCTTGGTCGGCGTCACCCGGCGATCGAGCACGCACGGAGTCTTCTTCTTCGTTGCTCTTTCTAACGACCGGATGCGAGTCGAGCTTTGCTCGCCCGATGGACGCGTCATCGTTGCGAGCCGCTCCACGTCACCCATCGTCTACGCCGCCGTGAGTACCAGTACAGGCCGGGAGATTGTGTACATCACAGAGACGGGCGCGCTCGTCGTCCACAGCCTGTCCTGGGAAGCGGATGTCCTCATGCTTCGAGGCGAGGTGGAATCGTGAGTGTGAATCTGCGGTGCACCATCCACCGCGGCTCGGTCCTCGCTTCCGGGTTTGCGGTCGATCTGAGAGTTGTGAGCGAGAGGACTGCACGTCAGCGCATTCTCTCGAGCGCATCGAGCGGTCTCGATGTTTTTCGCATCCACGACCTTCTGGTTGCGAGGTTTGCGGAGCCGGCCCGCTATATCTGCGAAACCGCGCCTGGCTATCCACTCGTGCGATACGGGCGTTTGCTTTCGTCCGCGCCGCTCGAGGCGAAGGAAGTTGCAGCAATCCATTCGGATGGGGATGCGTTGGTGCTCGTCCGCGACGGCGTCGCGCTCGTGAAAGAGCTAGTCCAGCAGGACAAGGACGCGGTCGTCCGCATTGATCTTGCGGACTGGCTGGACCTCGCGACTTTTGATCGGCCAGCGGGCCCGCTCGAGTCTGTGCGTACCAAGACCTTGAGCGCGGTTTTACGCTCGGGCACAACCGAGACCGATGCACGCAAACCGCTCGGCGCGCCTCCGTTGAGTGCAGAAGCTGCAGTTATCATGTCTTCGATTCTTGCGGGTGGGGGGGGCAATGCGCGGGCCGCATCCACAAGCACTTCGAGCGCGCGTCATCGTGCAGCGCCCGGTGCATTCCGACGCTTTGTGGGTCGATTGCTCTCGGTTCTCGCGCGTGACCGACGCGGATCCGTGAGAAGCGAGGGTGCCGCGACGGCGAAAGCATCTGCCCCGGGACAGCAGCTCGGACCCGCGTTACCACCCAAACAAAGCCTGTTCGATCGACTGAGCGACGCGCTTCAACGCGCAGCGGCGCAGATGTTGATCTGGGCAAACGCGACGTCGCTCGTCACACGAAAGCGAGCCGCCCACCTCGCTCGCACGATGGAGCTCTTCGAGAAGCGCGACTTCGATGCAGCACTTCGTCACGCGATACCCCTCTCAAAAGAGATTGGTGAGGCGCTGCGACTGCCGCCTCCTGCGCTGCGTGCTCCTTCGGTGCGAAACAATCTGGACATCGTTCCCGCGCGAGGAGCAGCTGCCGGTTCGCTTGGTCTGAGCGAGGATCTCTTCGCCGCACTTCAGCGCGTGTATCGCAAAGCATTCGACCGCTTGGTTGCTACAGGTGAAATCGAGAAAGCTGCCTTCGTTCTCGCGGAGTTGCTTCAATCGGATGCGGAAGCAGTTTCGTTCCTCGAGCGGCACGGACGTTTGAAGCTTGCCGCTGAGATCGCCGAAGCACGGGGTCTGGCGCCCGGGCTCATCGTTCGCCAGTGGTTTCTTGCCGGAGATACTGAGCGCGCGATTCGGATCGCTCGGTGCACCGGGAGCTTCGCGGACGCAGTGACTCGGCTTTCGTCGTCTCACCAGCAAGCCGCGGAGTCGCTTCGGTTGCTCTGGGCCGACCATCTCGCGTCATCAGGAGCGTACGCTGCGGCGGTTCACGCGATCTGGCCGGCGAAAGGTGCGTGGCCCCTGGAAAGTGCGCGCCGCCTTGCTGTCGAATGGATCGAGCGTGCGCTCGAGATCGGCGGGCCGCAGAGCGGATCTATGCTCGTCCGCCGAGTAATGGCGCGCCCGGAAGCTCTCACGGACAGCTTCGAACGAGTCGCGAAGCTTCTCGACGCTGAACCGCGCGGGCAGAAGCAGGCGCTCTCGATAGCCGAGGAGATTCGCTCGCTACCCGTCACACCGGAGCTGAAGAGCTTGGCGAAATTCGTGGCCCGGACGGTAAGCGATCCGGACTCCGAGTTGTTGAGTGACCTCATCACTTATTCGCGCGACGCCGCGTTGAGGGCGGATTTTCAAGCGTGCAACGAGAAGCAGGCAGCGATCCCGCGTGTCTATGTTCAGGCGACCGGACGTCTTGTCGCTCCCGATCCGAAGCACGCGCGAGGTGCGGTTGTAGCAACGTTGTTCGACCCCCTCGCTCAGCGCGGCGAGTCCGTCGAAGGCTGGGTAGGCGCAAACGGACTCGCGCTTGGTGTGTTCCGTGCCGCAGACTGGGACCACAGGGATTGCGCTGCCATTGCTGCGCGCGCATTCACAACCCTGGTGGAACATGCGCGCGTGAACGTTGCTCCCGTGCACGAGGCCGGAATCGCGCTCGAAGGCGTGCTCCTAGAGGTCAACCGACAGTTGCGCGAGCAGCGGCAGATTGAAGAGGATGGCGAGTTCACGACTCTGTGGTGTGCGACGGTTGCCGTGGTTTCGGGGACCGCTCTCGTTCTCGGGCATGTCGGTGATACGCGCGCATACCTCCTGCGTGGCGGACGGCTGAAACAGCTCACGACCGATCACACGCTTGCCACCGAAGCGGCCGCAAGCGGCCACGCGCTGCCTCCGGAAGAGGCCAAGTCTCTGGGCGGCATAGTCGCGCGAATGTTCGGCGGGAAAGATGATGTGAGTGTCGACGTCGTAAGTGTGGACCTCCAAACCGGTGATCTCTTGTTCCTCGGATCTCGCGCGGTGTGTGAGGAGATTTCCGATCTGCAGATTGCGCGCGCGCTCGGCCGTGGATCGACAACCGGCGCCATCGACGCCTTGGCGAGCGCATTGAGCGAGCGCGGTCGTCCCTTCTCCACCAACTTCCTAGTGGCGAAATTCACGGGCCCAGACCTCCTGCGATTTGGATCCGGTGTTCCGGCCACCGCAAAAGCGATCGTCATCACGCCCGAAGAGCGCGCGACTGTGCGCTTCGGCTCGCCACTCCGCGAGTGCGTTCGCATCGAGCGCGCAGCGACCGACACAGGATCCATCTCCGTCCGCGACGTGGCGTTGCTCCCAGACGGGCGCATGCTCGTGGCTCTGGGCGAAGTGGGAGTCTGGTTGCTCTCACCGACGGGCAAAGTCCTCACGCGCTTCGCGCAGCCCGCGCATCACATCGTGATCTCCGATCACGGTGATCGAGCGATCCTGGTTGCCTCTCGTGGCGCGGCGTGTCGGCTCGCACGTCTCGACTTGCGAACGAAGCGCGTTCGACCGTGGTGCGACGCCATCGTGGACGACTTCGCACGAACGTTCGACGGCGACGTCTGGTACGTGGTGCACGTACTTGAAGGGGGGCACGAAGGCGACGCCATCTCCTCCATCGACTGTCACTCGGACGGTTGGGAGAGCATCGCGCGGACTCCGACCTCGGGTTCCATCCAGTCCATTTCGCGCGACTCGATTTCCATGAGCCTGAACGTCGATGGCTCTCCCGGCGACGAGCTCTGGATCTACGAGATGCCCGCGCTCGTACTTCGCGCGCGTGCCTCTGCGGAGATCGGCAATCTGGCTCGTTTCAACGCAACGAGAATCGCGGGTCTTCGGTGCTCTCCAAACGGTCGAATGGGCGTTGGCTGGCTCGTTCCCGACGGCGAGACCGCCGAGCAGTACGCGGTCGTAGTCACTGATGACGGCGAATGGACCGAGGTTGCTCGCGTCGAGACCATGACGGACGCGGTCGCTACGAACGATTGGATCGTGTTCGCCTCGCAGCAGCGCGACGACATGTTCGTGCGCGTTCACGTTCTGGACGCGGTGAGCAAGAAGGAACGCCTTTTGATTCAGTTCGGGCGTTCGCATCCGCTTGTGGGCACTGGAATCCGCTTGCGGATTCAGGGAAATTGCTTGCTCATTTGCGACAACTTGGGCCGCGTGATGGTTGTCTCGCTTGAGGACGGCGCCGTGGTTCAAGAGCACCGTATCTCGTAGACGTGGCTCGACTCAGTCGGTGAGCCCAAGGTTCGGAATCGGAAGCTCTCGGTAATCGAACGTCCGAGTCACACTCTCGAACGTGACGCTCGTCAGCGTTTGGCGTGTGGAATCTGCTGCGGACGCGGCGAATCCGATCGGTGCGTTGCGAATGCTCACGCCGTTGAGGCGCACGATGCTGGGATCGATGCGCTGAATCCCTGCAGCGGCCGTTGCATCCACCACAGCATGTTCGAGGTCCAAGCTCGACTCGCTTCCGAGCACGACGATTCCGCTCCCTTGCATCAGATCGGCGCACGCATCGCCACACTCGGGACGTAGCGCTTGCGATATCTCAACCTCATCGAGTTCTACCGTCGACTGGGAGACGGCGATTCCCGCGCCCCGAGCACCGCGTATGCGGAGCGCCTGACCGCTGATCCGGCCCATGGCCTGGCTGGCAATCCCGTAGCCCGCGCCGGTTTGCGTCGAACCGGTCGTGTTCGAAATGTCGAGGTCGGAGAACGTGAGCGATGCGCCGGTCGAAACCAGCACAGCAACTTCATGGCAATCCGTAAACCGAGCGCGCGTTACGTTGGCGACCGCCTCACGGTTCAAGCGCAAGCCTCGGCCGTACGCTCCAGCAACGATCCGAGGCGCGCTCACATCCACATCTTCCAGCGTGAGGCGGGACGAGGGATCGGCCGCGCCGATTCCCAAGCGCGCGGGCTCTCGAATCGATCCGCGTCTCAAGGTCAGCTGGGCGCCCAGCGCGATGGCGATGGCTTGGCCATTTCCCGACATCGGCTCGATCGTGAGGTCTTCGAGTGTGACGGTTGTGCCTTCGCCGCGGGCGCTAACGCCTTCGTCCGCAACGCCGCGAATGGAGGCGCGCGTGACCGTGAGACTCGCGCCTCTTTGCAAGAACAGTCCTGCGCTCGAGGTGCCTGCTGCACCGGGTCTAGCCACCGAGTCGATCGCAACGTCCGTGAGCGAAACCGTCGACCGGCCCGCTGCGAGTACGGCGAAGTTTTCCACGTCGGTGATCGTCGCGTTGTCGATCTGGACGCGCGCAGGACTGGCGTTGTCCGTTACCGAGATGCCCCCTCCGTTCGAGTCTGCGAGATTGTCTACGTCGTTGACGCGCGAGATGAACAAGTCGCGGATTGTGAGCGTGCCGCTGTCGACCAACACGCCAAGGGACTCTGCGTTTGTGATGAGCAGCGTTTCTGCATCGAGGACGGAACCATCCGAAACCTCGACTCCAAAGCCTCGCGCCGCTCGCCCGTTGCGCCGGACTCCGTCTACCGACACACGGCGCAGCGTTGTTCTTGTCGTGGAGTCGAGGGTGAGAATTCCTTGGCTTCGAGAGTTCGAAACATGCACGCGATCGAGCGTCGCGACCGTGCCCAGCTCGAAGCTGACGCCAACGCCGAAGCGTCCGGTTGAATCCATTTGCGTGCCGTCGATCCACGAGTTGCTTACGGTGAAGTCTTTGCCGCCTTGGCTCAGAAGGCCGACACCCGTCGCGTTGCGAACGATGATTCCATCGGCGGCGGCGTTTCGCGCGAGCGAGAGGAAAAAGACACCCGTGCCGCCACGCGGTGAGATCGTCACGTTCTCGATGCGAGCATTCGCACCGATCAACGCCACACCCGAACGCGTCGCCGTTCCTGCGCCGCCGATCACGACGTCGCGTGCGCAGACTCCGCGCACGGTGACGTTGCCACCGATGTCGAGCGTCTCGTCGTACTGACCTGCCGCAATGAGAACAGTACCGCCCGTCGAAACGAGGGCGGTGAGCGCTGAGCCAATCCGACCGAGAGGCTGAGTCTCACTGCTCCCATCGCCCGTACCTCCGGCCTTGACGTAACGAACGGCGCCCGATGTGGGAACGGGAGGCCAGTCGCCTTCGCATGCGCGACCGACGTTGGTGCAATCCGCTTCGCCCGCGAAGCGAACCTGCCCGGCAGGACAGGCGGGAGGTGCTGCGGTGCGTATGCACGGGGTTGGCGCCGTGCCGCTGATCACGAGTCCGTTGCAATCGCGTGTGGTGCGCGGTGACGCAGGGGGAGCGGGGGCGACGGGTCCGCGAACGGATCCACCGTCTGGGTTGCTGCTGTCGATCAGTCCGGCATCGACAGCGAGAGGTGGGTTCGTGCCGCAATGAATGCAGAGGACACACAGAGCGAGCGAGCCAAGCGCTTTAAACACAAATGCGAGCCTACCGCAAAGTAGGCTCGCATCGAGTTTAGGCGCTCGGGCCGAAACACCCTCGCGTGCTAGCGCTGGTTCAAGCCGGGCGCTGTAAACTAGCGACGGCTTTCGGGCGTCTCCTGCACGTTTAGCTGCGAGAAGTGCAAACCATGACCGACGTACTGGAGGCCTATCAGACCTTCGAAGCGACCTTGCGCAACCATGTGCAGGAGGCTGGGCGGCACGAAGAGGCCTACGCCCGTATCACCACGTGGACCGGTGATGACACGCGCTTGAGCCATCAGCGGTTCGAGAGCAGCGCGGAACGCGGTGTAGGACTCGTACTGCTGTCCGATCGCCTGAACAAGCGCGGCATACAGGGCATCGACCTTGGCGCGCGCGCCTTTGAGATGCGCTTCCTTCTCGGTGCCCGCCGCGTTCGCGATCGTCTGATCGTCGAGCGTCATCGCCTCGAGGAGACCTGGCTGCATCGCCGAGAGCAAAGCAGCCTGTGCAGGCGCGAGTGCTTCTCCGAACTGAGCGCGCGGCATGTGCGTGCTCAAGAAACTGTCGACGATGTCCGCCATGGTGAGCGGCTGGAACGCGAGCTTCTGCGATTCCGCTGCCTGGAGCGCCGTGGGTGCGTACTGCCAAACGGGCTTGAGCCCTGCGGGTGCAAGCGCACCGTCTACGAGACGCGCGAGTCCGTTTTCATTCTTGATCGTGAAGATCGTGGGCTCTCCGGCGTTGTGTTTCGCAAGCTCTGCGCCGAACATGGCCCAAGTCTCGGCGTCCACGATGCCGCCCTTCACGAAAGTTTCCTCGTTGAGCGGGAAGTGCAGACCAGCGCTGGCGGCCACGAACGCAAGCTCCGCGCAGTACAGATTGTTCTCTGATTCTTTGAACCAATCGAGTGCGTCTTCGTCACCCGCGATGGCCTGGATCATCTTGCCCACGAGCGCCCTGAGCTGCGCCGGATTGCGCGCGCCGAGGGGATCGCCGCCGTTGTAGTCACCCGGGAAGTTCGAGACCGCGTTCAAACCGAGCATCATGGTGCGGACGTTCGTTTCGAACGCGTTGGCGACCGGCGCGCCGTCGAGCGAGACGTTGGAGAGGTACTGCGGATACTTGTTCTCCACGAAGATCATCGGATAACTCGGATCGCCGAAACGCCCCTCCTCGTAGTCCTGTGGGTTGTTCAGCGTGATGACACCCGGAACCATCACGTCGGGAGTCGCAGGATTGTGGTCGTGGTCCGAGGGGCGCTCCACGCCTACGACGAGCTCGATGTGCGTGTCCTGCAGCTTCACGGTTTCCTTGAGATCCGCGCCAGCTTCTAGGCTGAGCGTGCGGTGCTCGGGACGATGGTGCTTGATTGCGTAGCCGATTTCACCGGGAGCGAAATAGCGTGCGAGCACTTCGTCGCCGCGCAGGTTCGTCTTCTCTCCGCGTGCATCTGCGATCTCGCGGTCGCCGACGTTCCAGATGGGTCCCTCCGAGTTGCTTCCACTCTGCACGACGGTGTGTTGACCGTCGTCGTACGGGATGAGTGTCAATGTACCTGGGAAGAGATGAGTGCCCGCACGAAATGCCTTATCGCCGAGCTTCACCGTGACGGTGAATGCGTCTTCGATGGTGGTCATGGGTTGGTCGCCCGAGAACTGGCTGTTGAGAGCTTCAAAGTTCGGCGTGATGGTCAGACGCTTCTGATTTCCGACGTTGTCGCCGCGTTCTGCTGATCCGCCGTGGTCAACGTCATCGATGTTCGCGTTCGACGGTGCGCTGCATCCGACAGAGACGCTGAACATCAGGGCGATTAGGCACGCGACGTATTGAAATCTTTTCATTTGAGTGGCTCCCCTTAATCCGGTTGGTTATCCGGGCTTGGGTACGCAACCTTCGTGCCTAGTGTGGGGGTAGAGAATCCCCGGGAAAATCCGCGTTCGCGTTGAGCGAGCTGGCGGATCCGTTTGCCACCAAACGCCGGAAGTGATTCGCACTTCGCCTGACATCCTTTGTCAGCGCGCTTTGGGATCCGCCGGCTGCATGGCCCGCGCGGCCACCGCTTAAGGCGGCCTTCAGCTTTGCGCGCAAGGAAGATCACGTTTCATTTCCGCGAAACGCCGTTGGCCCTTTGGTTGCAGTAGGAGCGGTCACCAGAGGAACAAGATCATGCGAACCTTTTTGATC
>CAZWQH010000115.1:0-12085 GCA_964635815.1 uncultured Sandaracinaceae bacterium | reverse complement strand
CAGCCAAACGTTTGCGTCGTCTCAGGCAGCGCTCAACGCGGTCAACGAGGCGTTGTTCTATCTCGAGCTCGTCACGCGCGACGTGAAAGTCGGGCGCGCTGCGGGAATCTACGAGTGCCCACAAACGACGTGCCCCGAGTCGCTCGAGTCACGCGAGTCCGGACTCGGCAAGGAGAGCGTCGTGACGAACCTACGTGCGTTCGAGCAGATTCTCTTCGGCCTGAGCACGGCGGAAGGGGATGGCCCTGGTTTCGACGACCTCTTGATCGCAGCGAACCACTCTGAGCTCGCGTCGTTACTGCGCACGAAGATCGCAGCGGCCATCGCAGCGGTCGGAGCTGTCAACGGCGCGTTCCCGGACGCCATCAACAATGAGCGCGACGCCATGATGCGGTTGTTCCTGGCGCTCAAAGAGATCTCGGACCTCATCAAGACTCAGTTCGTAACCGTGCTCGACCTCGAGCTGCCCATGCAACTCGAAGGTGACAATGACTAGCGGGTTCGCCGCAAGCATCCGTGCGCGCGCGACGATGCCGGTGGATTCCGCCGGCCTTGCTGCATTCCGCGCGCTCTTCGGGTTGGTGATGTTCGTCGGCGCGGTGCGTTTCTGGCTTAACGGATGGATCGAGCAGAACTACGTCGAGCCCACGTTCCACTTCACGTACTACGGCTTCGGGTGGGTGCGTGTGCTGCCTCCGGCGATGATGCATGCGCTATTCGGGGTGGTGGCGATCAGTGCTTTCTGTGTCGCGATTGGTGCGTTCTATCGAATCGCCGCCTGGATGTTGTTCCTTTCGTTCACGTATATCGAGTTCATCGACGTCACGTACTACTTGAACCACTACTACCTGGGATCACTCCTCGCGCTTCTGTGCGCGCTATTGCCACTTGGCAACTGGCACTCGATCGACGCACGTCGCGTACCCGCGGTGCCGCCCGCGCCCGCGGCGTGGATGTACTGGGCCGTTCGTGCGCAGATCGGAATCGTCTACTTCTACGCAGGCATCGCGAAGGTGAATCCGGATTGGCTGCTTCAAGGGCGTCCTCTTGAGCTGTGGCTAGCCTCGCGCACCGACTTGGTTTGGTTGTCCGCTCTCGTGAGGACATTCGGATTGGTGCCTCTTGCGATTGCGATGAGCTGGCTCGGCTGTCTACACGACCTCACGATGCCGTTCCTCTTGCTTAACCGACGCATTCGGCCGTTCGCGTATGCCGGTCTCGTAGCCTTTCACGTGATGACCGGAGTGCTGTTTCCGATCGGGATGTTCCCGGTGATCATGATTGCGGCGACTCCGATCTTCTTCGACCCGAAGTGGGCGCGGTCTTTGTTTGCCAAGCTCTCGGTGCGTCAACCGGAGCATGAGGGAACGCAAGCACCTGGAACCTTCTCGCCGGTGTTTGCCGGGGCGGTCATCCTGCTGCTCGCGCTTCAAGTGCTCGTCCCGATACGCGCTTTTGCATACGGCGGGAACGTTCTCTGGCACGAACAGGGCATGCGTTGGTCGTGGCGCGTCATGCTTCGAGAAAAGAACGGAAGCGTCGTCTTCCGTGTTCGGGAAACGAGAAACAGCGTGGCTCGCGACTATTTCTTGTCCCCGCGGAAGTACTTGAATCGCGTTCAAGAGCGAGAGATGAGCTCACAGCCGGACTTGATCCTTCAGCTCGCTAGGCACATTGCGTCCGACCTGCGCCTCCACGGTGCAGATCATGTTTCGGTCTACGTCGATGCTTGGGCATCGCTCAACGGACGTGCGACGCGACGTCTGGTGGATCCGACTACGGACCTTGCTCACACCGCGGATGGGTTCGGGAAGGCGGGATGGATCACGTGCGAGCGTTGATGCGTCGCTCGAGTGTCGTCGTACTCGCTCTCTGCGGCGCGTGGTCCGTCGCGCGTGCGCAGACCGTCGACTCAGGAGTGCCGGACCCAACTGATTCTGCTTCGCCTGTCGTGCCTACCAGAGAGGAGAGTGCCGATGAAGTTGACGCGGTTCTACGCGAGATAGAAGCCGAGCAATCAGCACGTGGCGTCGGGACCGGTCGTCCCTCCGAGACGCCTGCGGAAGCTCGGGGACCCATCACGGCTCCCGAGCAGCCCGCCAGTCTTGCCGTCATCATCGTGCAGGAACGCCGAAGCGCATTCCGCGTCGGAGGCGCCGAGACTCGCATTCCCGAAGCGCAGCTGCGTGCGCTTTCTCAGGACAACCCCGATGCGATCCTCACCCGTGTACCGAGCATATTCGTTCGTTCGGAGGACGGTTTCGGACTTCGGCCCAACATCGGCATCCGCGGCGCCAACTCCGATCGGAGTCGCAAGATCACGCTCATGGAAGACGGAGTGCTCTTCGCACCGGCACCGTACTCCGCTCCAGCCGCGTACTACTTTCCCTTGATGGCACGGATTACGGGCATCGACATTCTGAAAGGCCCGTCCGCTGTCGAGTACGGACCCAACACGATAGGCGGCGCGATCAACTTTCGCGCGCGACCCATTCCCGGCGACCGCGATCGCAGTAGCGGCCGTGTGTCACAAACCGAGCGTCCGGGACTCCGAGGCCTCGTCGAAGGTGAGCTTGGCTCGTTTTTGACGCACCGTATTCATTCGTACGTCGGCGATTGGAATCGCTGGGGCGGCTACATGATCGAAGCCGTCCACCTGGGATCCGGCGGGTTCAAGCACATCGATGGGACGTCGGGCCCAGCGGGCGACACCGGTTTCGATCGAACCGAAGTTGTCGCGCGTGCGCGGTTGCAATCGGATCCCGGCGCAGATGTGTTCCATCGATTTGAGCTCAAGCTCGGATACGCGCGTGAGCGTTCGAACGAGACGTATCTCGGGCTGACGGATGCGGACTTTCGCGCCGATCCGTATCGCCGATATTCGGCGACACAGCTCGATCAGATGAACTGGTGGCGCACGTCGACCGCGCTCTTCTACAACCTGGAGGTTGGAGAGAATGTGCGAGTTGTGACTACTGCGTACCGCAACGACTTCGAGCGGACTTGGCGACGGCTCGAGGAATTCCGCGCAGGGCAATCTCTTTACGATGTGCTCGCGGATCCCACGGGGGTACGGCGCGACCTGTATGGGATTCTCAACGGGACGGTCGACTCGACACGTCCAGAAGAATCCTTGATGCAGACCGCTAACCATCGCGTGTTCGTCTCACAAGGAATCCAGTCCACGATGCACGTGCAGTTCGACACGGGTGAAATGCATCACGAGGTTCGAGTCGGGGTTCGAGTTCATCAGGATGCCGTCGATCGGGCGCACGTCGAAACTGGGCTGTCTACGCTCGCGATGCGTGGAGTCATACCCGATGGGATGCCGTCGCGCGTCGCAGCGCGAAATCGCGGTTCTGCGTTCGCGCTTTCTGCACACGCCGGGTATGCGTTGGCATGGAGCGAAAAGCTGACGCTCGTGCCGGCAGTCCGCATCGAAGCGATCGAGCTCGGCTACCTCGATCGACTTACTTCCACCTCGTCCCCAACTCCGTGGCAGACCATGATCTTGCCAGGGTTCTCGGCACACTACGCCTTCACTCCCTCGCTAGGAGTTCTCGCCGGTGTGCATCGTGGTTTCAGTCCGACATCTCCCGGTCAGGACACAGCGATCCGGCCCGAGACGGCGGTGAATGTGGAGGCAGGAGTCCGGTACTCACGAACGGAGACCAACACGCTCGCCGAGCTCGTGGGGTTCTACTCCGGCTACGAGAACATCGTCGGAGAGTGTTCGTTCTCATCTGGCTGCACGGATGCCACCGTCGACCGTCAGTACAACGGCGGTCGCGCGGACATCGGCGGTGCGGAGCTCGCTGCGTCACACAGGTTCGACCTGCCCGACGAAATTTCGTTGACCATGCGCGGGTCTTACACCCTTACGTTCGCGCAGTTTTCGAACAGCTTCACTTCGGACAATCCGCAGTTCGGTACGGTGCGTGCCGGTGACTTGCTCCCGTATGTCCCGCAGCACCAGGCCTCCGCTCAAATCACAGGGGAGGGTCAGAAGTGGAGCGCCACCATCGCTGGAACGTTCACCTCTGACATGGTGGAACGCGCGGGGCCGACGCCTCCCCGTACGGACGCCGCGTTCTACTTGGACGTGTCGGCACGTTACAAGCTGACGGATGTCTTCGCGGTCTACGGTCGCATCGAGAACGTGACCGACTCGCGGCCGCTCACGGCGCGTTTGCCATTTGGCGCGCGGCCCGGGCGTCCGCTGCTCGCGATGTTCGGCGTTTCCGCGGAGTTCAGGTGAGCGCTCAGGGTGTTTCGGCCCTGAGCCATAGACACTACCTCTTGATCAGCATCAGGCCCCAACGAGCCGGTACCGACGATTGCGTTCGGCCGTTGCGCACGTTGATCGTATTGCCAGAGAGAAGATCTTCGTACTGTCCGTCGGCGATGAGCAGATTCACATTCGAGAGGGACCACTCGGATCCGCTCTTGTTGATCGCAACGAAGCCTTTGTCGCCGCGCGCAAACGCCAGATGATTCTGGTCTTCCCACGCCCAACGCAAAGCTGTCCCAAGCATGCGGCCGTGGAAGCGCATCATCGCGCGTACTTCCGGACGCTTGTGGAAGAGCACGTAGTTGCCGTTGTTCGGTCGATACGTCTTGCTCTGACTGCGGTCGGCAAGCTCTGAGTAGATGTACGGAATGCCCTCCGCACGACCCGTGATGAAGATGTGACCGAGGAGCTCGTCTTGATGCGCGTTCGCGTCGCCCCAGCGATAGCCAAGACCGCTCTCGTTTCCCCACACATCGTGCTGCGTAACGAACGCAACCGACATGTCAGGGGGAAGGGCGCGCCCGTTCGCGGAAGCGTTACGAAGGTTGGCAAGGCTTCCGCTGAAGCTGAACGCTTCCATCATCGAGCGAGTAAGCGCGAAGTCCATGAAGTCCAGATCGCGAATGTGCATGTACGAACGCATCGACGGTTCTTCCGCGCGGTCGGCGATAATCTCGCCGTACGCCCAGTCGATGCGCGAGCGGACTTCCTGACTCAGGAGGTCTTCGATGAACGCCGGGTGCATGTGCTTTGCCGCATCGAGACGAATACCCGTCACACCAAGATCAGCGAGCTTGATGATGAAACGCTGCGCGGCGCGAAGCACTTCGGGGTTGTAGTTGCGTGACTGAATGTCGAGACGTCCGCCGGTCTCGCAATGTCCTGTCGCAAGGTCGGGCAAACCGCGGTCGCCGTTCCCGCCGCAGATGCGGCCGTACAAGACTGCACAGTGGTTGCCCCAATCACGAACACATTCTTCGCGATTGAAATGCTCCGGCTTCCAGATGCACGCGCGCTCGCTGGAGCTCACGGGGAGAGATCGATCACAACCGGGCGGGTAGAAGAGCTCGCTCTCGTTGAGGCCCAAGTTGGCAGCGTGGTTGAGGACGAGGTCCGCAACGATGGAGATGCCGCAACGCTTGGCCTCCGCGGTCATCGCCTTGAAGTCGGCCTCGTTTCCGAGCGGTCCATCGATTACCCGCAGGTCCAGCGGTTGATAGCGTCCCCACCACGGACCTCCGTTCGAGAGCTCGGGTGGCGAAACGTGAACGTGGCTGTACCCGTCCGCGCGTAGCGAGCAAAGCTCGCGAGTCACGTCGCGGAACGGCCAATCGAAGAGTTGAGCAACACCGGATGCGCCGATGACCGAGTTCCCGTTGTCGGCGGGTCCAAAGCCACCGGTGCCTCCGTCGCTCAGCGAGCCGATTGGCGCGCTTGCGGGTGGGCCGTCGCACGCGAACAGAAGGGCGGTGGAGAGGAGAAGGAGCGAACGTGTGATCATGGCTCGGCTAGATACGCAAGCTTTACGCCAACATGACGGGCCGGTGGGGGAGTGAAAGCTCGTGTTTATTCGCGTGATTTCGGCGCAGAAGCCATCCGACAGAAGTGCCGCTGGAGCCTCGCGTTGCCACCTTGCCCGAAGAGGTTGGGCGCAAGACAGCCAGGGTCAGAGAGCGAGCGATAGCTGGTGCGCTCGCGTGCCCCTTGCGCCAAAAGACATTCCGCCCTTGTCGCTGCTGAGCGAGAGCTTGCTCTCTCGATGCAGAGATGGCCGCACCGTATCTGCTGCGCGCGCAGGTTTGTTGTTTCGAAGCGAGATGTGCATCAGCACCACTTCGCGCGGCGTCTTGGGGAAAGCCCTCAATAGCGCGGCGGTCTGATCGTTCGACAAGTGCCCCGCGCGCGATGCGATCTTCGACTTCAGAAACGGTGGGTCGGTCCCGTTCGCGAGCATTTCGCGGTCATGATTCGCCTCGATCAACAGTACGTCGGCATCGCGAAGATGCCCGACTAGTGGAGGCGTCCAATCGCCGAGATCTGTCGCCAAACCAATCTGCGCGCCTTCGTGCGTGAAGGTCAGGGCGACTTGGGCAGTGTCGTGAAGCACCGGAGTCGGAGCGACGACGATCCGCCCGACCCGAAATGCGGTGCGACACCCGAACACGCGCACTCGGTTCAATCGGACGCGCTTCGCGCAGCTTTCGCTCGCGTACGTCGGGACATCGAATGCTTCCGAGTACGAGTCCGCGTGCGTCCAGTGATCGCTGTGCGCGTGTGTGATCACCACGCCGTCGATCTTCGGGAGACACCCTCCATGAAGAAGGCCCATTTCGTGCATTCGTTCGCGAAGAATCGAAATGGGGAGGCCCGCATCCACAATCAGACCGCAACGCGCGCCCTCGATGTACAGGGCGTTGCCTGTGGAGCCGCTGCCAAGAATGTGGGCTGTCAGTGTCATGCGTTCTTCAAAAGCTCACATCGACGTTGACGGTTTCCTTCACCAAGCGCGCGAGCGTCGCAAACAGCTCTTCGCCGCCTTTGTCATCGAGCCATCGCTCTTGCGCTCCGTCGTACGAGAAATGCCACGCACGTTGCCCGCCTGCGAGCCAGATTTGTCGTGCGGGCCGTTGGGTATTCAGCACGCAACGCTTCCCACCTTTGAACGTCATGGTGATGACGTCTCCCGTCGAGTCCACATCGACGTCTTCGGCATCTACGGCGTCGAGTGCTTGCATAACGCGACGAAATGTCTTGTCTGCCGTGCTCACGTAGTCGCGTTCGTCCATCTTCACTTGTTACCTTGATCCGCCAGCACGAGTGACGCGATCTTGAATGGCAAGACCCACTCCGTGCAATGGGTCGTTCCAAGTGACGAAAATTCGATCGCAATTCGCGAGGTCCGCGCGCCGAAACAGCTCGTAAAGCCGGCTAGCAAGCTCGCGATCGTCCTTTGCGAGCTCGAGCAGGTCTGGCTGGGTGCTAGGGGATTTCGTGCTGATGACTGCAACGCGCTCACCGCTATCTCGGCTTCGGCTTATGGCGGCATCGAGAGCGCCTGCCGAGATCGCCGTGACACGTGCTCGGGGAGCGTAGTGGGATGCGTGCGTTCCCGGGCTAGCGGCTGCCTCCTGCGCTCCCGCGTTCCACACGACGGCCTGTCCGATAATCGTGGAGATCTCTTCGGGTGTGATCGCGCCAGGTCGGAGCACACGCGGAGCGGCCGTGGATAAATCGAGAATCGTGGACTCGACTCCAACGCTGCACGGACCGCCGTCGAGCACAGCGTCGACTGCGTTGCCAAGGTCGAGCGCAACATGCTCCGCTCGGGTGGGACTCACGCGCCCGAATCGATTCGCAGAAGGCGCGGCAAGCTCGAACCCGTGCGCAAGCAAAGCGCGCGCGACTGGATGCGATGGCCACCGAACCGCAACAGTCTCATGGCCTCCGGTCACCGAGCTCGGGACGCGCTCCGACTTCTTCGCAATCATCGTGAGCGGACCCGGCCAGAACGCCGTGGCCAATGCTTCTTGCACGCTCGTCATTTCTATGAACAGCGAACGCGCGCGCGCGACCCCTTCGACGTGAACGATCAATGGATGGTTCGTGGGGCGCTCTTTGATCGCGAACACTCGTGCGATTGCGTCCTCACGTCGGATGTCCGCGGCGAGGCCGTAGACCGTCTCCGTCGGAATCGCAACGACGCCGCCCTCTTCCAGAATGCGTGCAGCAGTCCTCACATCAGCGGGGACGTTTCCATGCAGCATCGTGACCACGGCAATCGGGTATCACGGGCTGCGGAAGCGTCGACGCGATCAATCGGTGTGCAAGCGATGCGGCATGACCGGCGGGTGTGAAGACGCGTCACACCGTACACCCGCGTTCTCGACATTTCTTGAAAGGCGCCTGTCTTCGCTGGCCAATTTGCTGGTCTGAGTCTTGCGGAGGCTGCGGCATGTCTAAAGGAAATACGTGCTCTCTTGCTCTTGTCGGTCTGCTCTCGATGCTTGCTTTCGCATGCACTCCTCACGAAGGGCGTGCTCCCGGCGTGAGGTTCGCCTCGTACGGCCAGGCGGGTCGATTCGCGGCCAAAGACACCGCGCATTTTGTCGCGGACTGGGAAGAAAACTGTGTCGAGTACGTCCGCGAAGTCCGGCTGCTCAAGGGTTCCTTCACGCCCCACGTTTGCGGCCATGCTGATTTCACGGTTCAAGTCACCTGTGATGGTGCGCCCTGCGCGTTTACTTCTTCCGAAACTGGAATCCTGAAGGACACGAGCGCGATCGATGTCGTCCTCCCGGACATCGAAGGACCGCTCGCCATCGATATCGTGCTCACTCATTCGAACGGCAAAGAATCTTCCAGGCATCACTTCGATCTCGTGCTGGCTCGGCCCGTCAGATACGAGGCGCATTGCTGGGGAACCACGGCACTCGAAACGAGCGGTCCGAACAGCTGCGCCGCGCTCTGGTTGAACGACTTGGAAGGCGAGCATCGATACACGAACGTCGTCTTCGGGTCGTACGACGCCAACGGCGGATTCCTGCGCGTGGAAGCGCGATCAGAGTTCTTGGTTGGTGGTCGCGCGCAACCGCCGAGGAACCCGAGATACTGCAACGCGCGACAGTTCGGCGTCGCGCCCAGCGACCCGACAAGTGCCCAATGCTTCTCGGTAGGGGAGCCGGGCACGTTGCGTCTGACACACGGCGCAACGACGTTGGAGATGAATTTCCACCCTGACGGGTCCTTTACAAGCAGCTTGCCGATCGTTCGATGAGTCCCCGATTGCCGAGAACCGCGTGGGGAGCTACCAACCGCGCATGCGACCCGTCGTAGTCCTTCTCGATATCGATGGAACGCTGATCAGCACAGGCGGAGCTGGACGTCTGGCTCTTTCGCGCGCGTTCGAAAAGGTCTACGGGCGTAGAGACGCGTGTGACGCGGTGCCTTTTGCTGGCAGAACGGATCGCGCGATCGTGCGCGGGGGGCTGCGCGCCATCGGCGAGAGCGACGACGACGCGAGCATCGAGCGAATGATCGACGCGTACGTCGACGTCCTTCCGGGTGCGTTGGCGGCGACGGAAGACCGTTACGTCGTTCACGATCACGCGCTCGAGCTGGTCGCCGGACTCAAGCGGCTTCCGCACCTCGCGGTCGGACTGGGCACGGGCAATGTGGAGCGCGGCGCGAAGCTCAAGCTAGCGCGCGCGGGATTCGGAGAGTTCGATTTCGGCGGTTACGGATCGGACGCCGAGAAACGCGACGAGCTGCTGGGCGCGGGCAAGGGTCGCGGCATCGACGCGCTGAGAAAGCGGGGCCTCTCGCTCGACGGTGCCATCACTATCGTTGTCGGCGACACGGAGCACGATGTGACTGCGGGTCGGTCGATCGATGCGCACGTCGCGTTCGTGTCTCCTCGCAGATCGGAGCACGACGCGATGAAGCTGCTCGGGGCAGGGGTCACCGCACACTCACTGCGCGAAGTGGAGGCGTGGATCTTCGATTTGCTCAGGCAGGCGTAAGGACGGCTTCCGGAGCCGAATGGATGTCGATGCGCCGCGTGCGTTCTTTGAGCAGCGCGACAATCTCATCCTCGGATAAGTCACGACCGTCGAGCACGACGTAGTGCTTCGCAAGCGTCTTGTACTGCTTGGTCATGAGCATCAACCAAACAGCGAAGAAGTCCGTGTCCCGGAACACCACCGCGCGCTCCGCGATGTACTTGTCGAAGTTCTGAACGAGCTCTCCCGGAAGCTCCGTCCAGTGCATCGCCGCCTTCAAATGGTGCGCGATGTGATAGCCATCATTGAACGCGCGCCGATTGTACCGAGCATTCACACACGTGATGCTGTTGCGGTGGCAGTTGCCCGGCGCGTTTGCGTCCACGAACGCGTGCTGAGCCCAGTTGCCCGCCATCATCAGGAATCGGACCATCATGAACGGGGCGATGAAGACCCAGAGGGTCGCGCTCAGGCTGTAGAACGACAATCCGACGACAAGAGCGAGGAACGAAAACTCTCCGACGAGGAGCTTGCGCATGCGCGTGTACTTCTTTCGCGCGCTGAAGTATTGCGCGAGCTCGACAATCGAGAGCGTCACGAAGCGCAAGTAGTACGCAAGAAAACCAAACACACTGTCGCGCTGGTACTTCATGGTCGATGACAGATCCGGCGGCAGGTTGTTCTCGGGGTGATGCATTCCGATGTGGTGTGCCGAGTAGGTCTCCGGGGTGATGCCGTGGAAAGGCGCGAACACCCACGGAACCAAGTGATTCATCCAACCCACGTGCGACCGAAACAACGGCCGATGGATCACGTTGTGGTGCATCAGGATGAAGCGATCGATGAAAACGAACGCGTTGAAGAGTAGGTACGCAAGCCCCAACCACCAGGGCACCTCGCGCAGAACGAACAACGCAGCGGCCGCTGGGATCAGGAAGAACGTCACCTGAGTCAGTAGGGAGACGAACGGGAGGTCTCGCGGATCGATGATGAGCTTGCGAACGAATGCCTCGATCGCTCCCGGGTTCTCGCTCGGGACGTACTTCGCGTCGTGGCGCGTAAGCTCGATCACGCGTGCTCGCAAGCGTTCCGTTTCAGAGGTCGAGTCGAGAGATGCAGCGCTGAGTGTCATCGAGGAGCGCGAACTATAGCAGCGCGGTTGGGCCCCGCTCGCGGCGACCGGCCTTTTGCATCAGCGCCGGCGCAGCTCTTTCGTGACTTCGCTCACTTCAAACGGTGCCGGACTCGTGAACGACAGCTCTTTCCTGGTCGCGGGATGCGTCAGCCGAACGGCACACGCGTGAAGAAGCGGACGTCGGATACGCCCGGCCGCGACGCCGTACTTCGGGTCGCCGATGATCGGCAGCCCGACGTGCGCGAGGTGCACGCGAATCTGATGGGAGCGTCCCGTGATCGGTCGAGCGCGGACGCTGACGATTCGGCCGTCGATCTCGTCAATCGAGATCTCCGTTTGCGCGGCGTCGCCGGCAGCGGACCCGCGCGACACTCGCACTTCGTTGTGGGCCCGGTCTTTCTCGAGCCGCGCGTCGATGACTAGCTCCTGCGACGGGCGCCATTTGCCACCCATCTGCGCGAGCGCAATTGCGGAATACTCTCGAAACACACGCCCCCGAGCGAACAGATCCAGGACATGACGCGCGGCTCGTGGTGACTTCGAGATCAGGACCAATCCTGAGACGTTGCGGTCGATTCGGTGCATGACGCCGACCTGTGCGATTCCGGTGTGCTCGCGAGCGAGCGAAACCAGGTCCAGTGCGTCTCGGTCGGAGCTGCCTTGTGAGAGAATTCCGGCCGGTTTGTCGACGACGATCAGGAAGGAGTCTTCGTGAAGGATCCAATCTGCGAATGCGGGGCGAACGGCTTTCTGCGCGCGAGCACTGCGAGGGCCGCCTGCGGGCCGGAGCACATGGACACTGCGCGCGAAGTCTATCGGTGCGAACCAGGGTCTCGTCATTGACACACTCGGAGTCCTGTACGACATACCGCGGCCCATGAGTCGAAGCGACAGCCCACGCGAGAAATCGACAGCAAAGGACGAGATCGTCTGCGGGTTCTCTGCTGCGCGTGCGGCATTCGAGATGCGGACGGGAGACGTGCGACGGATCTACTACACCGTCGATACCCGCATGGAGATTGGCGAGATGCTGCGAGAAGCATCGAAACGCCGGATCGCGTACGAGGAGGTCGACGACGCTGGCCTCGAGAAGCTCACCGAAAGCACGCATCACGAGGGGATCGCGCTGCGAGTTCTTCCTCGTCGTCCGGCGACGCGCAC